>CAZXMB010000168.1:0-6574 GCA_964641715.1 uncultured Syntrophaceae bacterium | reverse complement strand
AGCAGATACTGGCTCAATACTGGCAACCACAATAATAAATGGGAAATGGGAAGTAAGAAATGGGAATCAGAAAATAGGTTTTTTAACACTCCCCACTTCTTACTTCCTATTTTCCAGTTCCCATTTGATATTTTTAACTTAGTTTTTTAAGGGATTCTTCGATCCGTTTTAATCCCTCCTTGATATCCTCCATTGAAGTGGCATAGGAAAGTCTTTCGAAAGCATCAGCGCCGAACTCCACCCCGGGGACAACAGCCACCCGGGCCACATCCAGGAAGAAGCCAGCAAGTTCTGTAGAATTTGAAATCTTCTTTCCTTGATAGGACCTTCCGTAATAGGAAGAGAAATTCGGAAAGACATAGAAGGCCCCAGTCGGTTTAAAACAATGGACATCCGGAATCTCATTGAGGCGGTTTACAATATAGCTTCGCCTCTCTTCAAATGCAGAAACCATCTTCTTGACTTCATCCTGGGGACCAATGAGTGCCTCTACAGAAGCCTTCTGGCTGATGGAGGTAGGATTGGATGTACTCTGACTCTGGATATTGCTCATAGCCGCAATGATCTCCTCAGGTCCGGCAGTATAACCGATTCTCCATCCGGTCATCGCATAGGTTTTTGCGACTCCGTGGACAATGATCGTCTTCTTTTTGATTTCCTCACCCAAAGACGCAATACTTACAAATCGAAAATGGTCGTAGACAATCTTTTCGTAGATCTCATCAGAGATTATGAAGAAATTTCTTGAGATGGCAAGCCCTGCAATCTTTTCCAATTCTTCTTTTTTGTAAGCACTCCCGGTTGGATTGGAGGGGCTGTTTAGAATCAATGCCTTCGTTTTCGGGGTGATGGCCTTTTTAAGATCCTCAAGCATTAATTTGAACCCCTTCTCTTCTTTTGTTTCAACAATGATTGGAGTTGCTCCGGCCAGCGCAACCATGGGAGGATAGGAGACCCAGAAGGGAGCCGGGATGATTACCTCATCTCCCTGGTCGAAAATAGCCTGGGCCAGATTATAAAAGGAATGCTTTCCTCCGCAGGAAACCAGAACTTCAGACCTTTTATAGGTTAAATTGTTATCTCTCTGGAATTTCTTGATAATCGCATCCTTTAACTCGTCAATCCCTCCTACGGGAGTATATTTTGTAAATCCCTGTTCAATCGCCTTTACCGCAGCCTTTTTAATATTCTGAGGTGTGTCAAAATCGGGCTCCCCTGCACCAAAACTGATGACATGGATTCCCTGAGCCTGAAGGGATTTTGCTTTCGTATTGATGGCAAGCGTAGGAGAAGGCTTTAAACTCTTCGCTCGATTCGAAAGGACTGACATAGGAACACCTCCTTCAAAAGGTCATGGTTTAAAAAGCACCTCTGAAATTTTATTGATCCTTTTAATCCCTTTAATCTCGTGAGGCAGCAGGGGAAGCTCAATCAGCCTGATTCGATCGCAGTATTGTTCTCGAAGGATCTTGATATAATGCTCCTGCATTTCTTTTCGGATCTTATGGAATTCGCAGTCAGCCTCTTTAATCACATAATTGACAATGAGATGGTTGACCCTGAGCTGGTATTCATCGAAATCCTTAATAATCCTTTCGGTCTGTTTCACTCCGAGGGCCTCAGGGATGGTGACGATGATGAAATCAGTTTTTTGATTATCACGAATGAAGCTAACAACCCTCTCTGCCAGATTCTCCCATCCGCTGATAATCTCAAGGAGGGTCCTTTTGCCACTTTTTAAATTAACACTTTCCTTTAACTTTTCAAAGTAACTATATAAATTCATATAAAATTTAGTTGCGGCTTCAAGATGTTTCAAGAAGATCTGGGGAAGATGTAAAAGCCTCAATGTATGGCCTGCCGGTGCAGTATCCCAAACGACCAGATCATACTGCCCGCTTTCCACCAGTTCAAGAATATAATTGAGCATATACTCCTCTTCAATGCCAGGGGCTCCTCCAATATATTCAACAAAGTCGTAATCCACAGAGGCGAAAGAAGAGACGACTTCATAGATTTCAGGCCCGAACCGTTCTTTCCATTTTTTGAGGACCACCTCCGAACTCACTTCAATCCCATAAAGATTCTTCACATCGTCAATCGGTGTTTCCAGATCCCCGATCTTCGTTTCAAAAATGTCAGAGAGGGAAGGAGTTGGATCACTCGATATGATGAGAGTCTTTTTCCCCTGATTTGAAAAATGGAGTGCAATTGCCGACGCACAGGTTGACTTTCCAACCCCTCCCTTTCCTCCAATCATGATAAGACGCTTAGGTTCCTGATCAAGCCGTCCGAGAGAAGAATCCATTTGGTCCGCCCGGTAATTGATTTTAAGGTAATTAGAATTTATAATATTTAAATTATCAGGTCAAGATATTCCATAAAAGTCTTAGGTTAAAAGGTAAGGGTAAGGATGCCCGTATCGTTATTCGGTTAAGTTGTTTGTTCTAAAAATCTGACATAACCCTCTGACCTTAGGCTAAACGGGCTTCGTAACCGAAACCTTAATCCAAAAATTTGGTCTTTTTCCATCGCTTGAAGTGATGTTACTTTCGTGAAGCATTAGGGAGGGGAACTTTGGTACAGGGGATGATCGAAATCGATTCGGAATTATGTAAAGATTGCAAATTATGCATTTCTGTCTGCTCCAAAAAATTGATTGTTACATCCGATCGGATGAACCAGAAGGGTTATTATCCAGCATTCTACGTTGAGAAAAACCTGAGAAAAGAGAACAGAAAATGCACGGGGTGCGGCCTCTGTGCAATCTTCTGCCCGGAAATTGCGATCGAGGTCTATCGTGCATAAGGTTTTGATGCGCGGGAATCATGTTCTTGCGGAAGCTGCTGTCAGGGCAGGGTGCCGGTTCTATTTTGGATACCCCATCACCCCCCAGAATGAGATCCCCGAATATATGTCGGAGAGGCTATCGAAGATCGAAGGAGGGGTCTTCATTCAGGCAGAGAGCGAGATTGCCTCCATCCATATGGTCATCGGTGCAAGCATGGCAGGAGGAAGGGTGATGACCTCCTCCTCAGGGCCGGGGATCAGCCTCAAACAGGAGGGGATTTCCTTCTTATCCGCATTGGAGCTTCCTGCGGTCATTGTCAATATGACCCGAGGAGGTCCCGGGCTGGGAAATATTGCACCCGCTCAGTCAGATTACTTCCAGGCCACCCGAGGAGGGGGTCATGGGGATTATCGGAATATTGTCCTGGCGCCCAATTCCTGTCAGGAAATCGCAGACCTCACCTATAAGGCCTTTGATCTTGCGGATAAATATCGGATTCCCGTGGTCATCCTCGGGGACGGGATGCTCGGACAGATGATGGAGCCTGCGGAATTACCCCCGGAGATCTCTATCAAAAAGCTTCCCCATAAGGATTGGACCCTGACCGGTGCCAAAGGAAGGCCAAGCCGATTTATTCGATCTCTCATCTTGGATCCCCTTGAAGAAGAGGAACATAATTGGAAGCTGATGAGGAAATACGAGAGAATCATCAAAGAGGAGACAAAATGGGAGACCTATTTTACAGAAGATGCCAGGATGCTAATCGTTGCCTTTGGCATTGCCGCAAGGATTGCAAAGGGTGCAATTAAGAGGGTAAGGGAAGAGGGGCTCAGGGTTGGACTTGTTCGGCCCATTTCTCTATGGCCATTTCCGTTTAAAGCCATCAAAGATTTTTCAAAACGAGTGAAACATCTCTTTGTGTTTGAGATGAATATGGGCCAGATGGTCGAGGATGTGAAGCTGGCGGTCGATGGGGGTGCGGAGGTCCATTTTTATGGTCGGCCTGGAGGGGTTATTCTCACCCCATTGGAGATATCAAGGGTGATCTCGAGTTACTATTATCAGAAAAGGCTGGGATGAAGGATTGAAAAAGATATTTTCAAGGCCGAAATCGATTAAAAAGACACCTTTCCATTATTGCCCGGGATGTGGTCATAGTATACTCCACCGGCTCATCGGTGAGGTAATCGATGAGATGAACCTCCAGGAAATCACGATCGGTATTCCTCCGGCCGGATGTGCTGTCCTGGCCTATTTCTATTTTGATGTGGACATGGGAGAGGCCTCCCATGGAAGGGCAGCCGCTTTAGCCACTGGCCTCAAAAGAGCCCTTCCGGACAGGGTCGTCTTTACCTATCAGGGAGATGGAGATATTGCGGCCATCGGGACGGCCGAGACGATCCATGCGGCTTCACGTGGAGAAAATATCACCACTCTCTTCGTCAACAATGGAGTTTACGGAATGACCGGCGGTCAGATGGCTCCGACCACCATCCTGGGTCAGAATACCACAACCTCCCCTGGCGGAAGAAAAGAGAAACGAGATGGCTTCCCAATCAATCTGAGTGAGATGTTGGCCGTTGCAAAAGGCAGTGCCTACATTGAGAGGACAGCGGTCAATTCTCCTGCGAACATTTTAAGGACAAAAAAGGCGATCAAAAAGGCATTTCAAACCCAGTTAAAAGGATACGGTTTTTCCCTCGTCGAAGTCTTATCTCCCTGTCCGACCAACTGGAAGATGAGTCCCGTGGAGGCATGCCAGTGGATCAATGAAGTGATGGTCAAGCATTTTCCACTGGGCGTTTTAAAGGATATTACCGGAGAGAAGAAGGATGCTCATTAAAACGGTCTTTTCTGGATTTGGAGGGCAGGGGGTCATCATGATGGGATACCTCCTTGCCATGGGGGGGATGTATGAGGGTAAGAATGTGACCTGTCTGCCTTCCTATGGCGCTGAAGTAAGAGGGGGAACGGCGAATTGCACGGTCGTCATCTCCAACGAGGAGATCGCCTCACCCGTAGCCTCCGAACCGGAATATGCTGTTCTGATGAACAATCCCTCTCTGCTCCGGTTTCAAAACCAGGTCCAATCAGGAGGCACGATCTTTCTCAATTCAAGTATGATCGAAGCAAGGCCCATCCGTGGCGATCTCGAGATTGTGGAAGTTCCGGTGAATGACCTGGCCAAACAGCTATCAGAAAATAAAGTAACGAACATGATTATGTTAGGAGCCTTCATCAAGAAGACCGGACTCGTTTCTCAGGAGACCATCGTCCGCGTGATCAAGGATACCTTTGGGAGTCGCCCGGGGGTCTATAAATTGAATAAATCCGCATTATCTTTAGGCTACGACTATCTCGAATAAGGGGAGGAGAATTCGATGCCGGTGAAACAGATCTCTGTCAGTCTGGAAAACGTTCCTGGAAAACTTTCTGAAGTAAGCGATTATCTGGGTGAAAACGGAATCAATATCATTGCCCTGAGTGTAGCGGATACTGCTGACATCAGTGCGGTACGATTCGTGGCCAATGATCCCGAGAAGGCAGAAAATGTCTTAAGAAGCCATGGGTATTCCATCAAGACCACAGCAGTGCTGGCTGTGGAGGCCCCCAATCATCCGGGAGGCCTGAATGCAATTTTAAGACCTCTCAAGGAAGTCTCCATCAATGTCAACTATCTCTATACCTGCCTGGGAACAGGGGAGAAGACCGTTCTCATTATGGGGGTGGATAAGATGGAAGAAGCGATCCAGGTATTAAAAAAGAACTGGGTTCACATGTATGATGAAGAACTCTATAAGTTATGAAACCGTATCTATCAAAGATAACTGTGAAGCCCAGAGATGAGGTAGTTGACTCCAAAATAGGTAAACAGGACGAAGATAAATCCGGTGACCGATAGAATGGCTGCTCTCCTTCCCCTCCAATCCTTTGTAAAACGTGCGTGTAAAAAGGCGGCGTAAACAAACCAGGTGATCAAAGACCAGGTCTCCTTCGGGTCCCAGCTCCAATAACTTCCCCAGGCATAATTGGCCCATGCCGCACCCGTAACGATCCCCAGGGTGAGCATCGGGAATCCGATCACAATCGATTTATAGTTGATTTCATCAAGGATAAAAGTGGAGGGTAACCATCTCGAAGCTCCACCTTGAGAAACGGTTTTCCTGTTCTGGATAAGATAGAGGAGGCTGATTCCAAAAGAAACGGCAAAGGCCGCATATCCAAAGAAGCAGGTGGTCACATGAATGGTCAGCCAGTTGCTCTGAAGGGCTGGAACGAGAGGGGTGATCTGGGGATTAATACCCGGGATGATCGAGGTGAAGGCAATGGCCAAGAAGGCAAAAGGGGTAACAAAGACCCCAATGATTTTCTGCTGATATTTATATTCGAGGATCAAATAAATGAAGACGATCGTCCAAGAGAAGAAGACCATGGATTCATACATATTGGAAAGTGGGACGTAGCCAAATCCGGCCTGGTGAGTCTCGAGCCAGCGGAATACCAGTCCTACGGAATGAAGGACCAATCCTGCCGAAAGCAAGAGGGTGGTCAATATCCCCATTTTCTTATTTCGGTAAACCGCAAAAAGAAGGTAACCCAAAAAGGCAATCAGGTAGATCGCCATAGAGATATTGAATAAGGTATGGCTTTTAAGAGGAAGGATCATTTTGACCTCTATTCTCGGAGGGTTCAATAAATTAATACGACCGCATTATATCTTTTGTAGTGCAACCCTTCAGGGTTGCTTTAAGCAAGGCTAAAGCCTTGCGCTACATGTAAAAC
>CAZXMB010000167.1:0-6594 GCA_964641715.1 uncultured Syntrophaceae bacterium | reverse complement strand
CTTAACTACATCTCGCTTCCAAAAATTTTAAAAAAGGTGTATATTCCCCGGTAAATAACCTTGATACAAAGACTCAGATATTTTTAATACCAGTTAACATAGTAATCATATGCCTCACTCCCACACATTGATCCGGTTCGCATTTGGTAAGCTGAATAAATGGACGCTGTTGCTTATTGGTAAGCCCTATCACAATGAGGACACCTCTACCTTTTCCTGACTTTGACGTTACCCTGTGCTCGGACTGCTCCTCTGTTGACTCGTCTACCCTCAATATAATAGACTTCTATTCAAGCGAATCTTCTCTGAGGGGAAGGCTGGAAGGATGATCCATATCTTACGGTCACGGGCAACCAAGAAGCAACTCGATGAAATGCTTGAGACACTTGGTGTTTATGTAAAGTTGGCCGTAGACATCCATCGGGGTATTCTGGCAGGTGGCGGTCCTCTTCATGCCGACTGCGAGGCCGCTCTGATCGATGAGGGTAGCCGGCAGGAAGATATCTGGGGTGCTGACTGGATTCCATTAACCCAACAGATACGCTATGAGGCTTTGATCAATATCCGTCCCCACCAGAATAATCCCTCCATGAAAATTCTTGATCCCTCCCTCACTTCTCAAATTAATGAAATCGTCCATCGATTACTGGGAGGCGTATGAGAAACTGGGCGGCCATTCGGGAGCGATACCTGCGAGACTCCTTGCCCATTCGGTTGGGTGGATTGGCGGCCAACCTCGCCCGTATCAAATCCTTCTCAGATCACTCAAGTCACCGTGATGTCGTTGAAAGCCTGCTGGATGAAAGCAAGTTCTTTATTGAATGGACAGCCCCCGAAACCGAGATCAACCTGAAGGTGGAGTTAGTTGCTCTACAGCTTCAACTTGCCTGTTGGCAACGCTCCTGGGAGAAAATCTGGGAGGATCCTTTGCAAAGGGCAGGTGTTGGAGAGCAGGCACAGACATGGTCAGAGAGGGTATTGAAGAGATCAGGTCTTTTGTGTCGCTGAGAAAAATCAACCCCACGTTTCTTAAATTTCTTTCCACTGCCGCAGGGGCAGGGATCATTCCAACCGATTTTTGGCTTCTTGACATCTGGCAGTCTGGCGTCCTCCGTTAAATCTCATTGTGAGTGTCGAATTCTTCAAAGGGTAACACTTAACGAGGCCCAATCAAACCAGAGTCCAGGATCTGAGAGGGATTTTGCCATGTTGTTAAGGACGGAGATTATCAGATTTTTATGAGTTCTGCCCAGGGGACAATGATTTCGAAAGGTGAAGCCTCTCCGTGGATGTAACGGGAGAGGCGATACTTCTCCGATTTTTCGAAATGGGGATTTTCGATAAAACCATGGTCTGAAAAGAAAATGATCTGGGTTCGGGGTGAAAGCTCCCTCAGGCGAGGTGTGAGCTCCAGTTGTAAGAATTGAAGGATGTTGCGGAAGAGATATTCAAGGTTTCCCCTTTCCGTATGAACCCTCTCGTCGATACCGGAAATCTTTAAAAGTTTTTTTCCACCGGTAAAAAACTCCATCTGTCTGGGTGTCGTTGAGGGAAGATGGGCCCAGATGGCTCCTTCCTGGATGATCCTAAGCTGATTGGCCATGGGGGTAAAGAGACTCTCCTTCAGATATTCCCACAAGTCCCAACGCATCCCATCCATGAGAATAAAGATTTTCTGTGGTCCTTCAGAAAGCTTTATCTTCTCAAGGTCCTCGATCATCCTGGGCCTTTTTCCCTCTCCTGGCTCCCATAAAGAAAGAACATTTCGGTAGAATTGAGAGAATTTCTCTGAGAATTGGTTCTTGAGGTCTTCGATCTGATCCAATCGATCTTTCACGGGCGGGGGAAGACTGATTTCTATTCGCTCTAACCGTGGCGGCAATGTGGCAAGAAGGAAGGAGAGGGGGCTTAAATGCTGAATATAGAGAGATTCCCATTTCTCGAATTCCTGAGGTGGATTGGACTGCCTTCTTTTCAGGACAAGAAACTTTTGTCGGAGTGTACCGTAATCTTCTAAGGTCTTGACCATCTCGGTCTGTTTTGTAATAAATCCAGAGGTCCTTAGTGGGAGTTTTGGATCTTCCAGTGGAGTAAGGATGCCTCCCTTCTTTTCCTCTTCTGGAGCGGCCAGAAGCCTTTCGAATGTTTCCCGGAGGATGGAAGGGAAGATGGCCTCACGGCGGAAGATATCCACCGGCCTTTGGCCTTCAAGAAGTTTTGAGACCTCGAGGAAAATTTCTCCTCCTTCTTCAACCTCCTGGACGACCCTTTCAAAAAGGTCAGGTTCCTTCTCGGAGAGGAACCTCGCGGCTAGGGAGAGCTCTTTAATCAGGAAATCCCCTCTCTCCTTCCCTCCTTTCTCGAGCGATGGAAGAAGTGAAAAAAGCCTGTTAGAAGGTATCCCATATCCTTCGATCCAAAGAGAAAGAAGAAGGGCCTTTTTAAAGGCGATCTGACCCTCCTCCTGCAAAAATGGCAGGAGATGGGAAGATTCTGACCTGATAAGGTTCAGGAATCTTTCCTGTTCCTGAGCTTGATCTCCTGACTCACCCTTTCCAATGAAGTGGACAAAGGTTCCCTCGGAAATTTCATCCTCTTTCAACCATTCCCGGAAGATCTTTCGGATTTGGGAAAGGCTATATTTCCGCCGAATAAGAGCTCCATAAAGCTGGTCGAGATCACGCCTCACCACAACGACCCTTCCTTTAAATGCCTCATTGATCCCCTTGATGGCCATTGGAGTCAAGGCCTCTTCAAGCTTCGGAAGAAACACCTCCCCTTTTTCAGCAGAAAGGCTGAGGAGTCTTTTAACTGCGGAGACCTTTTCATTCTCTCCAACTTCTTCAAGCCCCTTCAAATAAGGAAGGAGTTTTTCCTGATAGGGAGGGGTTTTAAGGGCTTCGATCATTTCTCGAATCCCGAGGTCAATTGCCTCCTCAATCTCTCGAAGGGGGATGAATCTTGGTTCCATTGTGAGAAGAAATCCACAGGAGCAGATAGGATTGCTTTGAAGAAGGTCGATGGCAGGGGCATTGCATTCGGAAAGCAGGACTTCAGCAAGCTGGCGATCCACAAGATTACGGTTGTGATGGACGGAGATCATTTCGAGTTGATCGAGCCTGGCAAGAAGGAGGTAACGTCGGCTATGGCGAATCTTTTCATAGGGGGCAAATTGTTCTCCTGAACGGGCACGACGATGGGCTTCAACATAGACCTGGATGTATTTCTCTCGGAAATTCTGGAAGCGATCAAGGAGTCTCTGGATTGAATCAAGATCGATCGAGATATTGCCAGTCTCAAAGAAACGTAGGATTTCATCCTTTTCGTCCCTAAGGGATCGGTAAGGGATTTTATCAGGAAGGGAGAGGCGGGGGTCACTGATATATTGGTAGACAAAGAGAAGCCTTTCTGAATGTTCGAAAAAGACCCTTACCTCCTCCAGACGGCGAAGCTTCTCCGAAAGAAAGGGTTCCTTAGAGAGGGCCGAAAGGAATCGCTCCAGTCCCTCCTTTGGAGAAAAACTCACCTTTAGCTCTTCCCATTGAGAAAGGATGTCTTGCGCATCCCGGCGGAAAGAGTCCCAGGGAAGGTTCTTAAAGGCTTGAAAAGATGAGGCCCAATTCAATCTGTTCAGAAGGTTCTGGAGAGATTCGACCTCCTTTTCCCTCTTCGATCTGATCTCTGCCCAGAGGGTCTCCTGCGATGAGAGGGTGAAAGGGCCTTTTTGGAATTTCTCCGCTATAAGAGGATGGTTTCGAAGAATTTCCTGAAATTCCTCGCCAAGGATCTCCCCTTTGGTAATGGCGGTTATTCCCTGAAGACCGGTTCGCAAGATATCCTCCAACCCTTTCTTTCTCTGGCCCTGAAGGGCCAGGATATTCCCCGAGAAGAGGAGGGCAAAGATAAGCACTTCGAACTGGTGTTTCAAAAGGCCATAGTCGCCCTTTCGAAAAGACCAGTAGAGGGTCTCCGGAGAAAGGGGCCCTTTTTCAAGAAGAGAAAGAAGATGGCCTGCCAGTTCATTGCTTTTAGGATCAACATGGAGAACATAATGGTTTCCTTTCTTCTTGATCAGGCCCATGGGTTTGAGGAACCCTTCGAGGATGGTGCGAAGCCCAAATTTTGTCCGATCATCCACCTCGAGTGCGCCCGTGGCAAAGAAATCCTTTAGGAGATTGGGGATCGTGGTGGGAGCCAAGGCCTCGAGATAAGGATGGACCCTCTGGTGCTTTGGAAACCTCCTTGAGAGAAGAGGAGGGACGAACTCCTGAAGGAACTTGTCCTGGGAGAGATACCCATAGGGAGAAAGTTCGATCTGTCTGTCGTCCCAGAGGAGGGGGCCATTGAAATAGGCCCTCGTCAGGATCTCTCCCAATTTCTTCCTTCCGGTTTGAAGAAAGGTCTGAAGGAATTCCATTGCCTGAAGACCTGATTCTTGAGACTCCTCCCTGGTTCTGTCAGAGAGGAGAAGGGCTGAAAGAAATTCCTTCATCCACGATTCCTCTTCCTCTTTGATCTCCGCAGGCACCCAGAAGAGAAAGAGGCCAGGGCACTTTTCCCTGAGGTGTGGAAGAATAAGATTGTGAAGATGTTCATACTGCTTTTCAACCTGATGGGTAGTCCCAATGATGATGAAATAATCTTCCTCTGTATGCTTCCATTCTTCGATCAACGCATCTGCCTCAGCAGGCAAGAATTCATCGATCTGACGGAGGAGGATGATTCCACTTCTCCGAGTATACTCCCAGGAGATCGATACCCTCTGCTCCCGATGCTCTGCCCATCCAGTAAAAGGGAGGTGAATGGATTCGGCAAAGGGAAGGAGGCGGTCAAAGAGGCGGCGATCACCTGAGAAGATTTCCCTGACTCCCTGTTGAATCTTCCGCCGAAGGATACCTGAAGTGTCAGGCTTGAGGGTGATGGAAAACTGGTCATCAAAAGGATCTTTACCGGGTGTCACGGATAGATGGGCACTCTCTTTTACCAGACGTTCAAGGATATCCCTGAGATATTGGTAGTTGATCTCCGCCTCGAGATCGGTCACCCTGAAAAGGATCATCTCTGTGAGATGGCGTGCGGTATACCTGAACTTCACCGGCGAAATCGCAAATAAGATGAGGAGCTTTATGGCTTCGATGGCCACTCTCTGCTGGTCCGGATCTTCGAAGATCCGGGGGATCTCATCCTTGTAGTAATCGAAACCCTTCTCCACAAAGGGCTGTGTTTCTGCCATTTCCTGGATGCGGTAAATGAAATGATCGAAGATGGTTGATGGACCAAGAAGATCCTGACCGGGCCTTTCAAGAAAAGTGGGGATTCCGCGATCCACATCCCCTTTCAACCTATAATGAATGAAATCAACGACACCACGATGCTCGGAGAAAAGCGGCCTCAAACGATCAAGAAGGGTGACTGTGGCTGGATGAACAGGATAGAGTTTCAGGAACCTCGATTCTTCAACAGGAAAAGAAGGGAAATAGCGCCTGAGAGAATGATAGATTTTGCGGATCTCCTGGTCCGCTCCTGGTCGCTGATGGATCAATCTCTGAGAGATAAGCTCTTCGATGTGGGCACGGCCAAGGCTGATTCGCAGGGGATATCGGTCTTTGATCTTATTAAAAGTATCCTGATGGATCTCCCCTGTCTCCTCAATCCATTCCTGAAGGGAGGCAACAATCCAGAGGGGAAAGGAGGAGGTTTCTTCTCCAAGATACTGAAGAAATCGAATATCTTCTCGATAGGCATGACCATCCGTTTTTGACCGGAGAAACTCTGAGAGTTCATCCACCAATAAGACCACTCCGGAATAGCCAAGATCCCTCAAGCCCTTTCTGATCTCCTGAAAGGTTTCGTGCCTCGATTCTCCGCCTTCAAAGGGTTTGCCGATTTGGAGAGAAAGTTTCCGGAAGATCTCTTTGAGGAAGATGTCCTCCAAAAATTCCGTTCCCCGATGCTGGACCAGGGAGATTTCAACGACAAGAAGCTTTCGATTCTGGAGTTCCCTTCGAAAAGGGTCCAGTGATGGTTCCTGAGAGACCAGGGCCTGCCAGGATTCGGGATAACGAAGAAGAAGACTCAGGATGCTCAGGAAGTGTGACTTCCCTGATCCAAAATGGCCTTTTAGAAAACCTCCCTTTCCCTCTGGTTTGGAGAGAGACGGAAGAATCATCTCAAGGTTTTTCATGACCTCTGAGGTAACGACAAAGGAGTCAAGGATCATCTGCCTGAGGCTTGCCTCTTCGATATCTCTTAATTGAATCACCGTCTTGATTTCAGGAACCTCGATGAGGTCTCCAACCCTGATCAATGTTTTCTCTCCTTATAAAAAAACTTATGTGCGAACTGTTGCATCGCATAATTTTCCATCTACATTCAACTCCAAAGGACCATTCCAATCAAAGATTTTGCGTTGTATCATTTCATCTTTTGAGTGGTTCGGAAAGATCGCCCATTAAAAAACGGACCTATTCTTACTTTATGAGTTCGTTAACACTTTAGATTTTTGAAAAAGAGGTTTTATCAAGATATTGTGAACCCACAAATCCCCCTCAATCCCCCTTTGCCTGCCTTTGGCAGGAGAAAGATTACCAAAGG
>CAZXMB010000166.1:0-6639 GCA_964641715.1 uncultured Syntrophaceae bacterium | reverse complement strand
GTCACTTAAAAGGGCGCCCGGGAGGAGAATGAGATGAAAACGAGAATGACCGAACTTTTAGGAATCAAGCATCCCATCATGCTCGCAGGAATGGCCTTCGTGAGTTTACCAAAACTCGTTGCCGCAGTTTCGAATTCCGGGGGTATCGGGATGTTGAATTCCGTTGCCTATGCGCCCGGCCAGATCAAAGAGGTGATCAGGGAGGTGAAATCTCTCACGGACAAGCCCTTTGGGGTTAATGCCACGCTGATATTACCCAATGCGAGAGAGAATATCGAGATCGCTATTGAAGAAAAAGTCCCGATTATAAATTTTGCCTTGGGGAAAGGGGACTGGATCATTAAAGCGGTCCACGGATATGGCGGGAAGGTTTTGGCGACAGTGGCCATAGAGAAACACGCTCGCCGGGCAGAAATGGACGGAGCAGATGCTCTGGTGGTCACAGGTCACGAGGCCGCCGCACACGGAGCAGAGGTGGGTTCATTGGTATTAATCCCCTCTATGGCCCGTCATACAAAACTTCCAATCATTGCGGCAGGGGGTTTCTGCGACGGAAGGGGGTTGGCCGCGGCTTTGGTTTTGGGAGCAGAAGGAATTTCCATGGGCACCCGATTCATGTTGACGCAGGAATGTGGAATGCATGAAAAGGCAAAAGAGGTTTCCCTGAAAGCATCCATGGAGGATACCATCTGTTCTGAGAAGATCGACGGTCTGCCTGGAAGATGGCTCAAGAATCCGGCAGCGATCAGGATGGCAGAGGAAAGGCCATCACTCCTTCAGGCATTCTTGAGTGCCTGGCGCATCAAAAACATGGTCAATGTTCCCTTTTTTAAGCTTTTCCTGGGAGGGCTCAAACAGCGAGGGGTTCAGGACCTCGCTCGCCAGGCATTGAGCCTCAAAGGTTTGAAGGCAGCCATAGATAACGGCGACTTGGAAACCGGGGTTCTGCCCATGGGGCAGGCCATCGGTTTGATAAAAGATTTACCGTCCTGCAAAGAGGTCATCGAACGAACCGTCGCAGAAGCTGAGGAATGGCTGGAGGCTGCAAGGAGAAAAATGACCTCCTGATCACCTAAGTTATTAAAAACATTTTCTAAAGAAAACCCCAAGGTCCTATTAAAAGAAATCCTATAAGGAGTCAAGTAAAAAATTAAATGAGGTTGTAGACAAACTATCCACACAATTTTCAGTTTTCAAAGAGCCATTGCACCTATCATGAAGGGAAAGTAGATTCCCCCACCCTCACCATTAAAACTCCTTCTGAAATCTGGCTGGCCATCGCCAGCAAGGAACTGGATGGACAGCAGGCTTTTATGGAAGGGAAATACACGATCGCAGGGGACATGACTCTCTTAATGCGCATGAAGAGTCTGTTTGGAAGCGAAAGATCATGAGGCTCTCTTCCCTTTAAAAAACGCCATCTCTTTCTTTAGGGCCCGAAGTTCTTCTGAGAAACCCCACTTTCCCATCAGCCAGTCCATCCGGTTTTCAATATCCATCTTTTTAAATTGAGCGCTTTCTGAATCGGTGAGCGTCTGAAGGATCTGCTGGACCACCCGGCCATCCGAGGAGAAGAGGCGGGCGACCTCATAGGCAATCAACCCCATATTGGCTTTTCGATTGTTCGAAAAAGACCTCTGAATTAAAATGAGGTAGAGATGAAATCCCCCCGGTTGAGTCCCCTGAGGATGCAGTTCGGCCTTTTCTAAGGGCTGGTCTCCCTCTGACTCTTCTCGATTGATCAAGCCAAGGGTAGCGGCGGAGATGGGGATGGTTAATGATAAGGATGGGGTATCCTTCGGGACCTCATAAAACAGGAGGAGATTTTTAGAGAGGACCGTTCCCAGATTTGAATTGTAGATCCTGCTGAGCAGCTCTAAAAGGCAGGAGCCAATTTCATTGGAGAGGACCTGAGAAAGATCGATGACCTGGGCGATCATCTCCTGTTTTCTCAGCTCATCCTTGTCCTCTCTCTCTTTCATCTCTTCAGGGGATTGTCTGCTCTGGCGCAGACAATCTCGAAACTCCTGACAGTCCCGACATTCCGCTTTTGTCTGAATTCGGGTCAAACCGTCCGGAAGGATGACTTCCGTGATCGAGCCAAAACACTCTCTTCTTTCCACCTGTTCGCTCCTTCTCAGGATCGAAATGGATCCTCAATCCTTCTTATATCTCAAAAGCCAGAGAAAACCGATCACGATGAGTAAAATCGGAAGGAAATAGGTCTTGACCACACGGGGGACCGAAATATGGATGGAATAATATTTCGAACCTAAAATGAAGATCCCGACGAGGGTAGTCATCCAGGCGGTAAAACTTTTTCTGTTTTGGAAAAGACCCCCTATTCCGAGTGCAATCACCAGCCAGGGCCATCCCTCTCTCAACCCATAACCTGCTCCCATCCGGTCCAGAAAGATCAATATCCCCATTGCCATCAGCGCTAATGCAAAACCCATCCTCTTCCTCCCTTGGAATCATCGGTGTTCATTTTTTACGGGAAAGTCGGCTGAATGCCCCGCCTTGTAGGCGGGGATAAAAGCCGACAATATTAATGACACTACCTTACCCCGAAAGCCCCGCCCTGTGGGCGGGGAGCTTTACTTCCTCGTATTCTCGATCACAAACCTATCCTGAATCTCCCCTCTTGGGTCCACCGCCTCCCCTTCGATTTTTTCCTTCCGGACCAAGACCCAGACATAATGGAAAAATCCTCCCATCTCTTTGAAATAAATGATCGGCGCTCCTCCGCCTCCTGAAATCACGTGGGTGATCCCCTCCTTTTCGGTTCGATCATACCGGTGATCGTCTCCTGCGAAGACAGCCTTCACTTCTGTTCTCACAAAGAGCTGATGGAGCCGGTCCCGGTCAGAGGGATATCGGTCCATTGCCTTTCCCTCCTTCAAACTATCCATCGGGACAAACAGAGGCCGGTGAAGAAATATCAATTTGGCCCTCTCCTTGGAAGAGGACAGAAGATTCTTAAGCCATGACCACTGCTCATCCATAATCCGGCCTTTCCCTTTCTCCGAATCCAAAATGACAAAAAGGATCCCTCCTGCCCGAAAGGCATAGTAGGTTTTCCCCTCCGGAAGAGAAAATTGCTTTCGATAAATCTCTTCTCCCAATCTCGTCGTCCCTACGTCATGGTTCCCCACAACAGGAAAGAAAGGGAGATCGATTGGCTTTGAGAGGTTAAAAAATGCCCGCCATTCCTTCTCGTGAGGCCTGTTGATCATATCTCCAAGATGGACGATAAAAGCGGGCCTCCGTTCGAGGATGTTTTGCATGAGACGGGTATAAACCTTCTCTCCGTCCCGGCTATCCCCAATCACAGCAAACTCAAAAGGAGAAGAGATCGCTCTCACCTGGTCAATATTCCGGATAACCTCTCTGATCGACCCTGCATGGGACGGAAGGGAAGTGGAAAAAACCGCAAGCCAGAGCAGGGCGATGACGCTCCACTTTTCTTTCTTGAAATAATTTAAGAAATTTTTCATAATGTTTGGCAGATCAGACTCATATTTTCAATACATCATCTCCCGTAAAAAAGCAATGCAGATTGAATCCTTAATAAAGGAGAGGATATGGATACAAAATTAATCAGGCAATTCATTATCTTTCTGATCCTCCTTTTCGGCTGGACCATCGTGATTCTCCTGGCAGGACCAAAATAATTTCTTAAAAAAAATCAATCCCTCTTCGGTCCGCTGGGATGATTTCCTTTACAGGAGGCAAGGCGATGCTGAAAAAAATCTTTTTTCTCATAATCCTGGGACTATACCTGTTTTCCATCCCTTCCGCCTATTCCAAGAAGAATCCCCTTCACGGAGAAGAGTCCTCCTGTTACCAGTGCCATGAGGAGATCAAATCGCTCAAGATGGGAAGCAAACATGCCTCCCTTCCCTGTGAAGGGTGCCATCACCAACTCAATGAGCATCTGAAAGACCCTGAAAAACTCCCCGGAACGAATCTGGAATTAAGTCTCTGCGGCAAATGCCACTCCTCTCAGTATGAAACTTTTCTGTCGGTCAACCTGAAACCGAAACCTTTTGGGGGAGCATCCACGAACGGGCAGGAGTCGAATGCAAGGATTGTCATATGCCCAGGACCAGAGACAGGAAAGGCAGGCTCTTCACCTATCATGGCCAGCGGAGCGCAAGGTATATGCTCAAAGATACCTGTCTCCGGTGCCACAAATCCTGGACTCAGGAGGAAGCCGAGTATCAGGTGGATGCCATCCAGAATTATATCCGGGGAAAGATGAGGAAGGCGGAATACTGGTTGGGACAGTTAATCGAAACCTTTATCAGGGCAAAGGACCTGGGGGTAAGCGAAGAAAAGCTAAAAGCGATCTGGCCATACCATGACAGGGCCCATATCCTCTGGGAATGGTGGACGGCTGAGAACAGCGATGGTTTTCATAACCCCCAGCACGCGAGAGAATCCCTGGCGCAATCCATCAACGCCTCACAGGAAGGAATCAAGATTTTGGAGAAGGCGATCGAAGAAAAGAGGAAATAATCACCATACCCCCTCCTCCTTCTTGATGGGGAAGGATGAAGGTGGGGGTGAAAATGAAAAAATATTATTAATTGCATTTCCAAATAGTTCAGTCCATTCCACCTATTTTGGCCTTTTTCATTTTAGGCCTTTTTATTCAATTCTTTCACAATTTTTTTACACCTCGCCTTTGGGAGTTCTCCTAAAAATTGCCTGAAAATTACAGCTTGACAATTGTTTCTAATTAGTCTACTTTAAAGTAGCCTACTCTGAAGAAGACAAAGGAATTAAATTGACTTTCGTCAATCGCGAATCGGAGATTCAGTTTCTCATCGACCGGATGACCTCAAACCAGGCGGAGCTTGTCATCGTTTATGGAAGGCGCCGAATCGGGAAGACAGAGCTTCTAAGAAAGACTTTTGCAAAAGAAAAGGCGATCTATTTTGTAGCTGATCTTGGGGCAGATCAAGACCAGCGGCGAAGGTTTTCACAGGTGGTTAATCTCTCTCATCCCAGTCCCTTTCTCCAAGCAGAAATCCCTCCTGACTGGGATGCCCTATTACGATACATCATCACTCTTGCAAAAAAGGGGAGAATTGTCTTGGTCCTTGACGAGTTTCCTTATCTCTGCTCAAGTGACCCGGCCCTTCCTTCCGTTCTCCAGCGAATTTGGGATGAGGTGGGCAAAGATTCAAAGCTCTTTTTGATTCTATGTGGGTCATTTATCGCTTTTATGGAACGAGAGGTCCTGGGTCATAAAAGCCCCCTCTACGGCCGCCGGACCGGACAGCTCCTGGTCCATCCCCTCTCCCTTCGCACATTGAAAGGCTTTTTCCCGGGATATTCCCCGGAAGAAAGGATCTCAGTCTATGCGATCCTCGGAGGAGTGCCAGCCTACCTGATTCAATTCACCGATCAATTTTCGATACGCGAAAACATCGAAAAACAGATTCTGAAGCCTACGGCTTTTCTCCATGACGAGGTTCGATTCATTCTGATGGAAGAACTTCGGGACCCTAAACATTATCTTTCCGTCCTTCAGTCCATAGCCTTTGGAAATACCCGTATGAATGATATCGTACAGAGGACGGGAATCGAACGTGGTCCGGTCAGCAAGTACCTCTCTGTCCTTCAAGATCTTAGACTGATCGAAAGAGAGATCCCCGTGACGGAAAAGCATCCGGAGAAAAGCCGGAAAGGAATTTACCGTCTTTCGGATAATTTCTTCCGTTTCTGGTTTCGCTTTGTTCTCCCCTGTAAAAGCCGACTCGTAGAAGGTGGAGAGCGTAAGATCATGGAAGAGGAAATTCTTCCTCATCTTGATAACTTCATCGGCCAGGTCTTCGATAAGATTTGTATCCAAATTCTCCGGTACCTCGCCGATGAGAAAAAGATCAAACTAAATTATGATCTTGCCGGCCGGTGGTGGAACAGAAATGAAGAACTCGACCTTGTTGCAATGGCAGGGAACAAGCCCGTTTTTGCGGCCGAATGTAAATGGTCAAAAAAGCCTGTCGGAATCGATATCCTAAAGGAACTTCGCAGAAAGGCTTCCCTCATTTCGTTGGAAGGACCAAAGGACAACCTTCGCCTTGGGCTTTTTTCGCGATCCGGATTCACAAAGGAAATCGAGAGCCTTGGAAGAAAAGGGGAGATAGAGCTCATCGATGTCCGAAAGATTGGTCTTTAATATGGTAAAGGAATCCTTAAGAAAAGACCACACGGTGACGGAGATTCCATCTTGTTTGTATGTCATTTATATGTCATTCCGGACCTGATCCGGAATCCAGCTTTCCATGTGTTTTACCCCATTTGAAAGCCCCGCTGTTTACAAGGTCCCGGTACCAATAAAGGGTTTGAGAATTTTTTAAAAATATGATAAAAATGATGGCACATTAATCAAATTCGACATCAATAGATCTGGATAATCCCGAGGATGACTTGGCAGTTCCTTCTAATTTTTAGTGGAACTACTCCCCCATTAGCCCACGTAGCTCAATGGTAGAGCTGCTGATTTGTAATCAGCGGGTTGGCGGTTCAAATCCGTCCGTGGGCTCCATTTATTTTCAACCACTTACATAAAGGGGACGTAGTTCACAATTATCACAACTTTTGACCCTTGGAGTTTTTTCTCCTTAT
>CAZXMB010000165.1:0-6655 GCA_964641715.1 uncultured Syntrophaceae bacterium | reverse complement strand
AAATAGTGAAGCTCCCCGCCCACAGGGCGGGGCTTCCCGGAAAGGAAATCTCATTTATATTGTGCCCCTTGACCCCGCCTACAAGGCGTGGTCAAGGGGCACTTGCCGGTCACCCGTCAGGTTTCATCGAAAAAGGGAAAATCTGGCCTGTCGGTTTTCCCTTTTTCATTCCTTTCCAAACTCCATGAAAAGAAGAAATCGAAATAAAAAAAGGGGAAAAAAAGGGGCCCTCTATTACTTCCTGCTGACTTTCCTATTTTTCTTTTTCCTCGTCCTCCTCAGCGGGATCTCCCTTTTTCTCTTTTATTCTTACCGTCTTCCTGATTTCACCTCTCTAAAGGAACGAAGGCCAAACGCCTACTCCGTCGTCTACTCCGAAGAGGATGAGGTGGTTGGAAAATTCCTCCTGGATAACCGGATTCCCATCCCCTACGAGCGGATTCCGAAAACAATGATTCAGGCTTTCCTTGCTGCAGAGGATTCGGATTTCTTCCGCCATGGAGGAATTGATTATAAGGGGATCGTACGGGCAATGGTTAAGAACCTCCTTGCCGGAAGGATCGTCCAGGGTGGAAGCACCATCACCCAGCAGGTGACCAAGACCTATTTCCTCACTCCAAGGAGAAGCCTCCTCCGAAAACTCAAGGAGGTGGCTTATGCCTTTGGCCTCGAGCGGAATTTAACCAAAGAGGAGATCCTTCTTCTCTATCTCAACAATATCTATCTGGGGAATGGAGCGTATGGGATCGAGGCGGCGGCTGAAAGCTACTTCAATAAACGGGTCGAACAACTCAATCTTTCGGAGATGGCCATGCTGGCAGGGCTGGTCAAGGCTCCGAGCCGCTACTCTCCTGTCACTAATTTCAAAAAAGCCAAAGACCGTCAGGCCTATGTCCTCACGCGTATGGCTGAACTGGATTATATCTCCAAGGGTCAGAAGGAGAAGGCCCTCCGGACCCCCATCAGGGTCCAGTCCAGGGAAAGCGCCTTCTTCAGCAAAGCCCCCTATTTCACCGAATTCATCCGCCAGCAGGTTGAAAGGAAATACGGGAAAGAGAAGCTCTACCGGGAAGGATTGAGAATCTATACCACTCTCGACCTCTCCCTTCAGAGGGCAGCTCAGCATTCAATCGAAACGGGCCTGAGAGAACTCGATAAGAGGCAGGGATTCCGGGGACCCGTCCAGAGACTTACGGAAAAGGAGGTAAAAGACCTTCTGAAGAAAAAGAGGGGAACCCTCACCCCTCTTCCTCCCAATGAGATCTTTGAGGGAGTGATTCTTTCCAAAGAGGATTCAAAAAAGTTTTACTCGGTCTGGGTGGAGGATCGAAGAGGAATTCTTCCTTACTCTGAGATGGCCTGGGCTCTCCACGTCAAGCCCAATCCTCACTTTCAATCTAAGGGCATCAAGACCCCTGGAGACCTTCTCAAACCCGGAGAGGTCGTCCAGGTAAGGGTAAAAGAACCTCCTAAAAAGGACCAGCCTCTGATCCTCACGCTCGATCAGGAACCCCTCGTTCAGGGAGCCCTCGTCTGTCTCGATCCGAAGACAGGGTATGTCAAAGCCATGGTGGGAGGCCGCGATTTCAGTGAAAGTCAGTTTAATCGCGCCATCTACTCCCGGCGTCAACCCGGCTCAGCCTTTAAACCGGTCATTTATGCGGCCGCACTCGAGAAGGGCTATACCCCCTCGACCATTATCATGGATTCACCCGTGGAGTATTCTGATCATGATGGAGGGTCTTATTGGGCCCCTAAAAATTACGATAAGAATTTTATGGGACCCATCACCTTCCGGAATGCCCTGGCCCATTCCCGTAATGTCGTCACGGTGAAGATCCTTGAAGATATCGGCATCGGCCATGCCCTGAAATTTATCAAAAGATTAGGGATCGAATCTCCCATCAAGAGGGACCTTTCCATTGCCCTGGGCACCTCGGGGGTATCCATGTTAGAGCTTACCTCAGCCTTTGGCGTTTTCGCCAACGGAGGGGAACGGATCAAACCCATCTTCATCAAGAAGATTGTCACGATGAAAGGAGAAGTCCTCGAGGAGAACACCCCCTATGAAGAATTGGAGGAGAAAGAAGAAGAGGACGAAGAGGAGGTGGAATATCCACCCTCCCCTCCATTGAAGGAGCGGGTGATCTCTCCGCAAAATGCCTTCGTCATGACCCATCTTCTGGAAGGAGTGGTCCAGCATGGAACAGGGCAGAGGGCAAAGGTTCTCGGAAGGCCTGTGGCCGGAAAAACAGGGACCTCGAGCGATTATGCGGATGCCTGGTTCATCGGATATACCCCTTCCCTTCTCGCAGGAGTCTGGGTGGGATTTGATGATAAGGCCTCTCTTGGCAGGAACGAAACAGGTGCAAGGGCAGCCCTCCCCGTCTGGATCTCTTTTATGGATCAGGCATTGGGAAAGATGTCTGCGGAACCCTTTAAAATGCCTGAAGGGGTCGTTCTGACGAAGGTCAATCTCGAGACCGGATTGCCGGCTGATGGAATTTCTCAGGACACCATTCTTGAGGCATTTATTGAAGGCTCCGTTCCCAAAGAGAGGGAAGGCAGGGAGAAGGAGGAGCCCCTTTCAGGAGCGCCGGTGAGGGGAAGGTTTCCCTCGGAACCTGTTTCTTCCACCACCGGCCCTTAGCCCATTAAAAACATTTTGCGAATGGCCACACAAAGGGGAAGGGATGAAAGCCGACTTTCCCGTGAAGATTCGGACTGAAAAGATTGGATTTCGGACCAAGTCCGGAATGTTAATATGGATGAGGTCATTTCTGAAAGAGTACTTGAATCCTTAAGAGCGCAGGATGGTTCTCCGTCCATTGTATCGTTCAATATCGTACTGGGTTTTAATATCCACGAGGTTTAACCTTCCCACTGCCTCCTCCAGAGGGACCGAGGTAATCTTACCACTCCTGTAGCTGACCATCCTCCCGAACTCTTCTTTCGAAATCAGGTCCACGGCCGCAATTCCAAAATACCTTCCCATCCGTCGGTCATAGGCACAGGGGGCCCCTCCCCGCTGGAGGTGGCTCAGGGTGATGCTCCGTGTCTCGATCCCGGTGGATTGCATGATCTCCTTTGCTAAATATTCCCCTATTCCTCCCAGGATCCTGTGGCCAAAACTATCCAACCCTTCCTCTTTCGAAATCTCCCTTCCTCCTGCGGGTTTTGCACCCTCGGCCACCACCAGGATATCATAACGGGTCCCCTTTTTCCTCCCTTCTGAAACCAGTTCTTTCACCTTTTTTAAATCAAATTCGTATTCCGGGATGAGGATGATATAGGCGCCACTCGATTCCCCTCCCTCCAGGGCCAGCCAGCCCGCATGCCTCCCCATGGTTTCTATCACGAAGATCCTTTTATGGGATCCTGCGGTTGTTCGAAGACGGTCAATCTCCTCGGTGATGACATTGAGGGCAGTCTCAAACCCAAGAGTATAATCCGTTCCTGAAAGATCCTTATCAATCGTCTTGGGGATTCCAACGACCTTCACTCCCTGCCGATGGAGTTTATTCGCCACACCAAGGGTATCCTCCCCTCCGATGGCGACCAGATAATCAATATGGAATCGATCAAGATTTTCGATAACGGTTTGAGAGCGATCATTTTTAGGGTCATAGGGGTTGGTCCGAGAGGTCCCGAGGTTTGTCCCTCCATACCGGTCCCAGGTTCTCACCATCTCTTCTGTTAATGGAATGATCCTTGACCCCGGGAAATCGGAATCCCCATCCGGTTGAACCAACCCCTTCCAGCCATCCCGGACCCCGAAAACCTCATAGCCTACCTTTCGTATCTTCTGGAGTCGATCATCCATCGCCGTCTTCACCACCCATTTGATTGCTGGATTTAACCCCGCGCAATCACCTCCCCCTGTAAGGATCCCGATTCTCCTTTTTTCCATATCCTCACCCCTAAATCAACGAACCCTTTTACAGTAAGTGATTCGGTCATTGCCGGGCCAGTAAAAATCAGGGACCCTTGCCACCTCCTGATATCCCTTTTTTAGGTAAACACTCCGGGTCCTCTCATACGGTGGGATGGAGGAGGTATCAATCAGAATCATTCTTCCCTTCGACTCCCTGACCTCTTCTTCTAAAAAACCCAACAGCCCTGAACCGATCTTCCTTCCCTGGTATTTAGGATCGACCACAATCCAGTAAAGGTCAAAGGCTCCCCGTGTCATGGGAATAGGCCCGAAGCAGATAAAGCCGGCTGGATGGCCCTGGCCATTCACTGCGCAGTAGATTCTATAATCCTTTTGATTTGGATCCTTGAGCACGATGTCGATCAGCTCCATGGCTACAGCGATCTCTTCCGGATGAAACATCCGGGTCTCTCTCAGCATGGTTTGTAGCTTTTCCCGATCTTCTGAAATGAGCGGCCTGATTTCCATCCCTTTTCCCTTTTTGCATCATCGAAGAATAAGAAGGCTATCTTCCCTTCTCCACGACTTTGATCAACGTATTGGCTTGAACCCTCTGATTTGGACTCCATCCGTTGATCAGAACCATCTCCTTTAGCTTTTCCTCTGGAACACCATGGGAACGGAGGATATTTTCAGCGGAATCAGAAGTCCTTGCGGCACGGATTCGAATCCGGTCAGGTCTGACATCGATCCTTCTCGGGTCGTGAAGTTCCCTGAACCCCTGCATGGTGGATTCAAAGAGCCCCCCATAATTTCGAAATCGTTCGATGAAACTCAGTCCGTGAAAAACATAGACCTTTTTGTCTTTTTCGATGAAGCAGGATAGGACCCGCAATGCCTCTCTCTGTGTCCGAATGTCTGAGAGGAGCCGATAGGAAGGAAGGCCATGGATCTCGATGGCTTCGGATCTGATCACAAAAGGTTGATTCTTTGAGATAAATATCCTTGCCGCTTCCCGGGAGGAAGCCGCGGAAGAAATGGAAAAGAGGATCATCGCATCCCCGCCTTCGTTGACGATCTCAACCTGCGAGGGCCTATTTCTGAGTTTCCATTGCGAAGGCACGGGGAATTGAAATCGGAGGAAAGGATGATAGAAGATATTTTCAGCCACATATCCCTGACGCGGATCATCTCCATAAATAAGACCATCTATCTTCATCAGATAACTTTCCTGATTCACTCTTGGATCTTTTAAATCCAATTTCTTCTGCCATTCTTTTGCCTGAGTCCTGACCGCAGGGATTCGATCTTCAGGGCTCGGGTGGGTCGAAAACCAGCCTGGCAGACCACTCCGGTCCGAACCCGGATTCATCCGGTTGAGGGTCTCAAAAAAGTGAGCCATCTCAGTTGCCGCATAGCCCGCCCTGCTTGCATACTCTACCCCTAAACGGTCAGCCTCCCTTTCATTATCTCTGCTGAACCTGAGAAAGAGCATCCCCACCCCCAGTTGGGCCAGTCCCGTGAGGAGGGTGGAATCCATAAAGACGGACCCCACTCCCAATCCGATTTGAGCCAGTTGGGCTTTACTGTATTGCTGTGCGGAATGGCGCGCCGCGATATGGCCGATTTCATGTCCCATCACTGCGGCCAGCTCCGCTTCGTTATGGAGGGCGGCTAAAATGCCACGGCTGAAATAGACATAACCTCCGGGCACGGCAAAGGCATTGACCACGGATGCATCGATGATTTTAAATTGATAGGTCAGCTGGGACCGGTGAGAGACCTTTGCTAACCCCTGGCAGATCTCATTGAGATAGGCGGTCAACTTCGAATCTTCATAAACCCCATACTGTTTGATGATCTCGGCATCGGTCTCCCGGCCCAGGTTGACCTCTTCTCCCTCGCTTAAAAGCATCAGCTCCTGCTTACCGGTGACGGGGTTGACCGCGCATGAAGGGAGCAATAGAAGAAAACCGATGAAAAGAGAAATGATCGGAGTAGATCTCCTGATCCCCATTTCTTATTTCCTGCTTTGTTTTAAAAATTCCTTCAGGGTCATCTTTTGATAACTTTCCGAGGCAATATATTTTAGGATGACCAGAAACATCTCCCGATCCACATACCCCGGGAGGTTGGTGATCTTCGATCCATCCGAGTCAAGGAACCAGGAGGTGGGAATGCCCCTGACATAATAGGCTGAGGCGATTTTTTTCTCTTTATCTACATCCACTCGAACCGGGATGAAATGCTGGGTGAGGAATTTAATGATTTCAGGGTGGCTGAAGGACTCCGCCTCCATCTTCTTACAGAAAGTTCACCACTCAGCATGAAAATTTAGAAAAATTTTTTTATGTTCCGATTTACCTTTGGACAGTCCATCCTTATAGGATTGCCAATGAATCGGTTCAGCCAGGACCAAAACAGGAGTTAACAGAAGAAAAATGATCAGTAAAATACGTCTTCTCATTTCACCTTCCTGTGGAGCCGGCGGGGGGATTTGAACCCTCGACCTACTGATTACGAATCAGTTGCTCTACCGCTGAGCTACGCCGGCCTATAATTAATTATTTTTATCATTTTTTACAATGATCGTCAATCTCGGTAGAAATACCCCTAATCCGTAATCAAATTGCTTGACAAAAAACAGAAACACCTCTTAGGATAGCTTCAGCATTAGTCGAGAAGGGATTGACCGATTCAATCCGCTTTTCACCCAGGAGGTGCAGGATGAATATATCACAAGGTCTACTTCCTTTCCACTTAATTCAGGATACATCGAAG
>CAZXMB010000164.1:2021-6671 GCA_964641715.1 uncultured Syntrophaceae bacterium | reverse complement strand
AAAGTGAGTTATCCACCATATGCAAAGCAAAAGGGACCATATGATAACTGAAGGTGTTGATGACAATATCCCCTGGCCGGAACCCTCCTGCATACATGCCCTGTGCCCACCCGAGCTCCACATATTCCATCTCTCCGGGTTCATAAATAGGGCCTGGAGAGGCGTAGATCCTTCTCATTTCAGAGATGGGGATTCCCTCAAATCCACCGAAGGGAGGGTTCTTCTTCTGGAGAGCTACCAGATCGGCTTTTTTTGTAATGGGAATTTTTTCGAGATCTTTGACCTTCTGAATATCTCTGGGTTTCAATCCCACGGAATCCAGTTTATTTTTAAAAGCAGAAGAGTTTTTATAAGCGTATTGGATGATTCCTCTCAACTTTTGATTGAGATATTCGAGGCGCTTTTTAGGGGGCATGGTCTCGAGGTTCTTTTTCAGGAAGCCTGAAGTGCGATCCATGGGGTCCTGTTTAGGCATCTGGAGACTCCTTGAATCATAACCCCCCTTTAGCAAAGGGGGGAAGGGGGGATTTAGAAAAGAAATGTAGGGGAGTCCCTCTGTGGACTCCCCTTAATGGGCGGCCTCGAAGAGCCGCGCCTACAATTCAATTGTGATTACTTCTTCGGAAATTTTCCTTCAAAGGGGACGATCACATCTCCCTTCTCACTTGAGAAGGTGGCCTGTCCTTCCCCCACCTTAATTCCAAAGGAAAAATCTCCGATCTTGGCATACCAGTTCTTAATGACATCAACAGGTTTGAGTTTCAAAGACATGATCAAAGGTCCTTGGGTGACCAAAAGTTTTCCAGTGATGACCGCTGAATCCAATAAACTCACAACTCTGTATTGACTCGTGGTCTTAGCTGGAAAGTAAACTCGGTCATAGACGACAGGAATGTTTAATTCGATGTATTTATCCTTTGTGACTTCAAAGGAGAATGCAAATTTGAAATTTTCCAGCTCGATATTATATCCGCTGGGGTTATTGATATTAAAAACAAAACCAAGGACCAGCGGGGTTCGGGCCGGAGGGTCTGCCCAAGGGAAGGCACCTACTACCTCGACTCGATCCAATGTGACTTTCGGTTTTCCTGCCTCTTCTGTTGGAAGAAGACCGGGTTTACAAGCCATCAATCCCCAAACAGCAAACGATATGATTAGCAACAACAATAATAATCTTCGCATGGTAAACCTCCTTTGTATTAATAATCAATTTCCATTGCAAAATAGTCAATGCAAAGTTAGCAATGCTAATTGATCATTGTTAATTTTGCAATTTGCAATGTTTAGTTTATGTGAGCCATCTCTTTCTTCTCTTATAATGTTTCACCTGTCTGAAACTCTTTCGCTCACCAATATCAGAGAGGCCTAAATAGAAATCACGAATATCTGGATTCTCCTTCAACTTCTCTGAGGTATCATGCATCACAAGCCTTCCGTTTTCTAAAACATAGGCATAAGGTGCAACGGTAAGGGCCAGCTTAACATTCTGTTCTACCAGAAGCAGGGGAATCCTCTCTTGCTGGTTCAATCGGGTAATGATGTCAAAGATCTCTTTGATGAGAAGAGGAGCCAGACCCATCGAGGGTTCATCCAGAAGCATCAGTTTGGGTTGGGCCATCAGAGCTCTGCCGATGACCGTCATCTGCTGTTCCCCTCCACTGATAAAACCTGCCATGACATTGCGCCGTTCGACCAGTCTCGGGAAATAGTGATAGACCATTTCAAGTCTATTCTTAGTGGCTGAACCGGTTCCCCGGAGGTGGGCCCCGACCCTGAGATTCTCTTCCACGGTGAGATGCTCGAAGACCCTTCTTCCCTCGATGATCTGGAAGATCCCTCTCTTGGCGATCTCCTCCGCAGAGAGATGGTGTATCCTCTCTCCCATGAACTCAATCGACCCATCGGTCACCTCGCCATCCTCATGCTTCAGGAGACCGGAAATGGATTTTAAGGTAGTCGATTTCCCAGCCCCATTGGCCCCAAGAAGAGCGACGATCCCTCCATGGGGCACATCGATGGAGACTCCCTTGAGCACCAGGATGACCTCATGATACATGACTTCAATGTTATTAATCTTCAGGATATTTCCAGAGGTATTTAATTCTGGATTCAATGTTCTCCTCCTTACCAGCCAAGCCAGGAAGCCCACTTGTTAGCAAATTTAGCTTTCATGTCCAAACTGGCTACTGTTTTGGGTTTTCCGCCAATAATTCTTCCAATATTGACGATCCCACTGTAACGGTGGTCCGTAGGAGCGATGGTCACCGTCTGACCTCCGAATTCCTTAAGGCCTGTCCAATTCTTGAAAGATTCAAAGGTTTCCTTAATTCCGGGCCCATTTAGCTTTCCTGCCTTATCTGCTCTTTTAAGAACCTCCACTGCCATGGTAACCTTTGCCCAGCCCTGGACAGTTCGAATCTGTCTTGCTTCAGCGGGGAATCCCGGATTAACCTTTTTGATATAGTCCAGTACCTTTTTCTTGCCCGGGAAATCCTCTACAAAAAACGAAGTCACAGACGCTGCCATCACACCCTCCGCAGCCGCTCCTGCCAGTTTCGCGAGATCCTCATCGAAACCCCAGTTGTTGACGATATGGTCTGCGCCCAATCCGAGGGCATAGGCATCTTTGACTGCGGTGGAAACCGACATGGTGGTGTTGCCATGCCATACCAAATGGGGTTTGAATTCTTTTGCTTTTAAGACCTGGCTTTTAGTGTCCAGTGCGGTTAAAGGAACATCCTGATCAGGACCGACCTCAAAGCCCAGGAGGACTGCCTGATCCTTGATGGCCTTGATCGGAGCACTCGAATAAGGGGTTGGCCAGGAGTAGAAGCATACAAACCTGGGTTTTACCCCTTTTTCACGATCGGCTTTCCACTTCGGGTCTTTTTTCCAGACCTCTTCGAACCAGTAAGTAATACAGGCGCGAGCATTGGTTGAATAATCTGTTCCATAGACAAAATTATACGGGGTCTTCTTGGGGTCGCACAGATGGCCGGAGAAGGAACTGGAAAGATAAGGCATCTTGTCGGCATTAATAGTTGGAGAAAGGGCTTCGGTATCACCTGTTCCCCAGCCCAGCACAATCGCCACTTTATCGAAATCACGAAAACGTTTATAAGTGGTGATCGCCTCAGGGACCCGATACCCATAATCATACTGAAAGTATCTGATCTTCTTTCCATTGATACCACCTGTATCATTATAATATTGAAATGCCTCCCGAACACCTGCGGCCTCATTTTTCCCGACATCAGAGGTAGGACCTGTTGTATCCTGAAGGGCTCCGATTTTGATTTCCTGGGCAAGGACCCATGAAGCTGTTAAACCGATAGCGAGCAATGCCAAAGCGATTGTAAAAATTCTAAAATTCATTCTCATTTTTCACCTCCTGTAAAGATTAGACTGAAGAAAAATTGACATCCCTTTTTCCCACCATCCTGTGACGTGGCATCACCCCTTTCATCCCATGTCTCCCCCCCCCTTTGTTCCCTCCCCCTTGACGGGGGAGGGAAGGGTGGGGGTGATTAATATGAAAATGGCCAGAGATTGAAATAATTTTTTATCTGCCACCACCGATAGGAAAGCCCGTTCGGTTCAAAGATAAGAAACAGGGCAATCGCTAAACCGAAGGCCGCCTCTTTCACATAAAGGAATTTTTCCAGCAGAAGGGGAAGAAAGGGCACCAGATTCAGAACATATTCGCTTCCCGTTAAAAATAAGATGAGTGCCTTCAAAGCCTCCGGAATGAGGGTCATAAATAGAGAACCAAAAATTGTTCCGTAAATGCTCCCCACTCCTCCGATGAGGATCACTCCGACCAGCCAGAGGGACCAGGGGAACAGGAAGTGTTCAGGGCTTACGAAGAAGAGGTTCGTAATCCAGTAAGCGCCGGCAATACCACCAAAAAACCCTGCTACAAAGAAGGCGAGGAGTTTGTAAAAAACGATGTTGACCCCAAGAGCCTCTGCGGCAATATCATTGTCCCGGATGGCAATCCATGCCCTTCCTATTCTCGAGCGAAGAAGATTGGACATAATAAAAGTGCAGATCACGATGAGAATGGCGGCGAGATAGTAATACTTCATGTCGTTATCAATCACCAAGGGTCCGATTTTAATTGTCCCCGGAGGAATGGAAAAATAAGATCCTCTGCCTCCCACCTGGCTCACATACTGGGTAATGATAAAATCCACGGTGATGAACTGGGCGGCCATGGTCGTCATAATGAGATAAAATCCCTTCACCTTTGCGGAGGGGAGGCCGAACAGGACTGACCACAACCCCGAAACAATTCCGCCAATCACCATACTGATAGGATAGACCAATCCTCCCTGGACGAAGAAGGCCGGCCACTTCACCTGAAGCATCAGGATGGCAGTGGTATAGGCTCCTACGGCAATAAAAGCGGCATGTCCCAGGGTCACCTGGCCGCAATAGCCGATGAGTAACTGGACGCCCATTGCCGCAAGGATGGTATATCCGACGATGTTAAAGACCGAAACCATATAGAGCCCGGCAAATTTGGGAAAGAGGTAGAAGACGACTAAAAATAGAAGGATCATCTTTCCCCATACAAATTTGCTCTGCCACCAGGCGTGATCCTGCCTGTAATATTGATGATACACGCTACACGGTCGATAACCCATA
>CAZXMB010000164.1:0-1921 GCA_964641715.1 uncultured Syntrophaceae bacterium | reverse complement strand
TCAATCCTTATCCATCCCCACAATCCATAGGGTTTGAACAGGAGGACAATGACCATGATTGCAAAGGGAAAGACATCCTTCACCCCTCCGGGGGTAAGAGGGCTGATATATCCATCGGCCAGGTTTTGCAGGACTCCGATGACCAGTCCACCCACAATGGCTCCGGGAACTGAATTGAGTCCTCCCAGTACCACGGCAGGTAAAACGAGGAGCCCTAAATAACCCACAGAGATATTTAGACCATTGATGTTTCCGAGAAGGGTTCCTCCTACTCCGGCGGCCATAAAGGCAATCGCCCAGGCGAGGGCATAAACAACCTTGGCATTCACCCCGAGTGAGAGGGCGGCCATTTCGTCATCGGCAGTCGCCTGCATGGAGAGTCCCCATTTCGTGTATTTAAAGAAAGAGACAAAGGCGAGCAGAAGAATGATCGATGCGATGAAGGCCCAGAGGTAGACCTGACCGATGACGATCTTTCCTAATTTCATCGGTTCGATCGAGAAGACCGCAGGTGTAAAGACCACGGTATCCGTTCCCCAGATGAGCTCCACCACCCCTTTGAAGAAGAAGGAGAGACCGACAGTTACCATGATCACGCTCAGAACCGGTTCTCCGACCATTGGCCTCAGAAAGAGGATTTCTGTTAAAATCCCCAGGGCGAATCCCACTACGAGGGTAAGGATCAATGCAAGGATGAAAGGGAACCCCCATTGGTAGAAGGTGAGGCAGACGTAAGCCCCGATCAGCGTCAGTTCCCCCATGGCGAGATTGAGCACGCCTGAGCATTTGTAGATGAGGGTCCAACCGAGTGCCACCAGGGCATAGATACTGCCGACTAAGATTCCCGTAGTAAAAAGTTGCGAGAAGAGTTCCATAAGGCCTCCTTAATTAGAAACCAGTGAAAATTGCAAAATTAACAATGCAAAATTAGCAACAAAATTTATTTAGCAAAAACGATCACCTAACATTCTTTCTTTTTTTAGCTGTAATTATACTCTTTGCAACAATGGCACAAAGTTGTTCACATTCATTAATGATTGGGTTAGTTTGTTCAGGGATAAGCATGCGAGTACGACGAATTAATTTAAGCCAAAACCGTGATTCTTTTAATTCTTTGAGAACAATACTCATTTTGTGTGCAAAATCTAATCTCGATTCGGCGCCACAAGCTTCTTCATAATTTGAACCGCAGGATGTCCCCGCTCTTACCAACTGCCCACCTACATGTTTCCCCGCAACTGTATTTGGTAATGCATCTGTAATCTTGATTATTTCTACGGCAAAATTAAGTAATCGATCCGAAAGTTGATCCGTTTTTTCATTCATCGCTAATTTCTAAATTTATAATGTCCATTTTTTAATAGACTTTCGGTATTTTATTGCTAATTGCTAATTTTGCAATGTTCATTTTCCATTGGTCTTTACTGCGGGACCTCCATCACCCGGAGGTCCGTCTTAATATGAACTTCCCTTCCATCTTCATAGGTGATGGTTGTGTCCATATGGACATTCCCGGTATCCGAATAGAGTCCACTGACAATATCTTTATATCGGTTTTCAACAAAGGCCCTGCGCAATTTCCGGGTCCGGGTGAGTTCATCATCATCCGCATCAAATTCTTTGTAAAGATTGATGAACTTTTTAATGCGGGCCACCGCGGGGAGGTCATGGTTCATTTTTACAATTTCCTTCTTGACCAGTTCATAGACCTCTGGCATCTGGGAAAGCTCGGGATAGCTGGTATAGGCGATATTGCGATCTTCTGCCCATTTCCCCACCACACTATAATCAATGCAGATCACACTGGTCATATAAGGCCGGTTATCTCCAATGGCCCAGACGTCTTTAATATAGGGACTGAATTTCAGCCGGCTCTCGATGTATTGAGGGGCGAATTTTGTCCCATCGCTTAAGGTCATGA
>CAZXMB010000163.1:0-6682 GCA_964641715.1 uncultured Syntrophaceae bacterium | reverse complement strand
TTAATGAAACTACCTTAACCCGAAAGCCCCGCCCTGTGGGCGGGGAGCTTTACTTCCTTTCTTTTTAATGGATTCTGGAGATGAGCGGGGAGGTTTTTTCTTCCATTCATTTAATTATAACCTTTTTTTAAATAAAAATACCCCCGTTTAATGAAGGGGGTATTTTTATTTTAATGAGGAATACTAAGCCGGAAGATTCAACTTCCCAATATCTCTTTATGGGTTCCAATCCCTGTAATGATGATACTGGATTCACTCCGGGTATAAGTTGCTCTATAGGTCATGGAAACGCTACTAACCCATTGATTCGTTCCTACCAGTTTTTCATTTCTCAAACTTGGATAAGAAGGATCCTTAAAGAGAACGGTTTCAAACCATTTCCTTTCTCTTACGACAGGGGAGAACGAAAAACCGGCCGAAATACCCCTTTAACTTAGACCGTATCTCTCTTTCAATTTAAACCGCCGGATCACCTCTTCCAGGGGTTTAATTTTCTCCCCTTCAACCCTTGGAAGGGGTGGACGGGGATCACCCGATGGAAGCCCCATCAATTTGACCATTGCCTTAATGGCTACGGGATTCGTTGACGAATAAGCCGCTTCCATCAACGGAAGATACTCAAAATAGAGATTCCTTCCCCTGACCACATCCTCCCATGACTTCCAGGGTTTTGACAACTCCATCATCTCTTTTGGGGCCACATTTCCGGTGACATTCGCTGTTCCGTGGCCTCCCATCCCGAGCGTTGGAATGGTCAGTGCATAATTAGGGGCATCGCAGCAAAGAAGCCGGATGCGGCCTTCTGTACCCTCAAGGACAGAAGCAAGCTGAGCCACATTTGGAACAGCCTCTTTATCGGCGACAAGATTGGGACACTCCTCAAAGAGTTTAATGATCGTGGGAGGATCGATATTGACAATCACTCTTGCAGGATTATTATAGACCGCCACGGCGATGTCCACAGACTCGCATATGGTTTTGAGATAATGGGAGACAGCGCCCTGGGGCGGAGCGATATAAGGCGGAACAACCAGGAGAATGCCATCCGCTCCTTTCTCCTGTGCAAATCGAGCAAGTTCAAGAGTCGCCTCCGTAGTCCCGCAGGTCACACCAAAAAAGACGGGTATCTTTCCTCTGCAGTAAGGAGCCATCTCCGAAATGACCAATTTTCTCTCTTCCTGAGAAAGAGAAGTAGGCTCACCTGTCGAACCCATCAGAAGAAGACCATTGGTTCTATTAAAAGCCTGAAAATCGGCTAATTGTTTGAATCCCTCTATATCCACCCTTCCCTTCCCATCAAAAGGTGTGATCAGGGCAACCCAGGAGCCTTCAGGACGAACCAGATCCTTTTTCATCTTTACCCCCTCACATTCCAATCAAACTTAAAATACAATAATTTGCCTTATTTTACAAAAATTCTTATGAACTTCAGCCTAAAAATCAAAAATCTGTAATGCATAACAATGGCTCTAACAACTTCGTTGTTCTCCTGTTGAGAATATGTTAGGATGGAAAAAATTCTTTAAAACTCATTGAGATCAAAAGGAATTACGATATGGCCAACGAGGACCTCTCAGGGCTGAGGATTGAAAAAAGCAGAGCGGTCACACGACCCCGAAAACGAAAAAAGGCGGGTGCCTTCGTCTTAGCCATCCTTGCAATCATTTTATTGGGGTTTCTTTATATGAGGGGGGTTTTCACTCCCCCTGTTCAAGTTCAAATTGCAACGGTCACCCAGTTCTACCCTTCTCAGGCTCTTACCGTGCTCAATGCAAGCGGTTATCTCGTTCCCCAGCGTAAATCGGCCCTCGCCTCCAAAGTGACAGGCCGGCTTGTCTGGCTTGGAGTTGAAGAAGGAAGCCATGTCAAAAAGGACCAGGTCGTTGCACGTCTCGAAAGCGAAGATGTGTTGGCCGCGAAAAACCAGGCCACTGCCAATGTAAATGCCGCCCGCTCGAACCTGGAACAGACCAAGGCAGAGCTTCGAGAGGCCACCCTGAACTTGGAAAGAAATAAAGCCCTCTTTTCAAAGGGATTTGTTGCGAAATCTTCCTATGATACTGCCCTTGCCCGTTACGAGAAAGCCGTTGCCTCTGTGGAGGCAGCAGAGGCCACGATCAAAGCGAATCTGGCCGCCCTGGAGAGTGCAGATGTTTCCCTCGAATACACCCTGATCCGTGCTCCTTTTGATGCGGTCGTACTCACCAAGAATGCAGACATAGGAGATATTGTCACGCCCATTGGTGCGGCGGCCAATGCAAAATCCGCTGTCATTACGATTGCGGATATGTCCTCGCTCCAGGTGGAAGCCGATGTCTCTGAATCAAACCTCAATAAGATCAGAGTCGGTCAGCCCTGTGAGATTCAGCTTGATGCCCTGCCGGGGGAACGCCTCCGTGGCGCCATCCATCTGATTGTCCCAACAGCGGATCGAACCAAGGCCACGGTGATGGTCAAAGTTCGTTTCATTGATAAGAATCCACGGGTCCTGCCCGAGATGAGTGCAAAGGTGGCCTTTCTCTCCAGACCAGCAAATCCCGATGAGCAGAAACCAAGAATTGCTCTCCACCAATCAGCCATTGTGAATCGAAAAGGGGATGAAAAGGTATTTCTCGTGAAGGGGAATAAGGTCTGGGAGACTTCGATTAGATTAGGAAATAAGATCGGTGACATGATAGAGGTTCTCGGCGGAATCAAAGCCGGAGACCAGATCGTGCTCAACCCTCCTGAGGGATTGAGGAATGGGCTCAAGATAAAAGCAGTTGAAAAATAAATAATCAAGCACCAAATCCCAATCACCAAATAAGTTCCAAATTCCAATAACCAAACAACTGCATATTGGGGAAATTAATTATTGGTGATTGTTTGGTGATTGGAATTTGGTTATTGGAATTTGATAATGATATGGCTCCTATCGTTGAACTCATCGAGGTAAACAAATCCTACCAGAGGGGAGGCCAGATCATCCCTGTTCTGGTAAATATCAACCTCGAAATCCCTGAGGGTGAATTTTTTGCATTGATGGGTCCTTCCGGCTCAGGGAAAAGTACCCTTCTCAACCTCATCGCTGCCCTCGATCACGCAGACAGCGGAACCATACGGGTAGGAGGAGTGGATATCACCACCCTTTCTGAAAGTGAACTCGCAGAGTGGCGGGCGGGGAGTGTTGGATTCATCTTCCAATTCTATAACCTGATTCCCGTACTGACCGCTTTTGAAAACGTTGAACTCCCCCTCCTTTTGACCGGCCTTTCACGAAGAGAACGAAGGGACCATGCGGAGATGGCTCTTCGCATTGTCAATCTTGAAGAGAGGATGGACCATTATCCTGCCCAGCTCTCCGGGGGGGAACAGCAGAGGGTGGCCATTGCTCGGGCAATTGTAACCGATCCCGTCATCCTCGTCGCAGATGAGCCCACAGGTGACCTCGACAAGGTCGCCGCCCGGGAGATCCTTGAATTGATGGACAGGCTTAATCGGGAATCCCATAAAACAATCATCATGGTCACCCATGACCCGAGGGCTGCTGAAAAGGCACGGGTCATCAGACGCCTTGAAAAAGGTTTCCTGAACGATGTTCATTCTCAAGATCCTCATTAGAAATGGTTTCCGCCACAAACTTCGAACCCTTTTAACCATCCTGGGCATCACCGTTGCCATCTTGGCCTTTGGCCTTCTTAGAACCTTTATCAATGCGTGGTACAGCGGGGTCGAAGCCTCTTCGGCCTCTCGCCTGGTCACACGAAACTCCATCTCCCTCATCTTCACCCTTCCCTTTTCCTATAAAGAGAAGATCCGGCAGATCGATGGAGTGAGGATTGTCTCCTGGGGAAACTGGTTCGGGGGGATTTACATTGATGAGAAAAACTTCTTCGCCAATTTCGCTGTGGACGCAAATAGTTATCTTGAACTCTACCCTGAATATATCCTCTCAAGGGAGGAGACCCGAGCCTTTCTCCGCGACCGCAAAGCCTTTGTGGCGGGTAGAAAGCTTGCCAAACGATTCGGCTGGAAGACCGGAGATACCGTGACCTTAAGGGGAACGATCTTTCCGGGGAACTGGGAATTTGTGATGCGGGGAATCTACAGGGGGAGAGATGAGACGATCGATGAAACCCAGTTCTTCTTTCACTGGGATTATCTCAATGAGTCTCTAAAAAAGACCGCCCCATCCCGTGCCGACCAGGTGGGATGGTATATGATCGGTATCACCCGTCCGGATCGTGCCACAGAGGTCGCCCTTGCCATTGACCAAACCTTTAAAAACTCTTTCGCAGAGACCCTCACTGAAACTGAAAAAGCCTTTCAGCTCTCTTTCATTTCCATGTCCGAGACGATCATCAAGGCGATTGAGCTGGTCTCATTTGTAGTGATTATCATCATCATCGCCGTGGTGGCAAACACCATGTCCATGACCTACCGGGAGCGTATCGGAGAATATGCCATCTTTAAGACCCTGGGCTACCGGGGCTGGCGTATCGCTGGGATGATCCTTGGGGAATCGATGTTTATTACGATGATCGGCTGTCTCTCCGGGATGATCTTGACCTTTCCCGTTGCTAAAATTGCAGCGGGAATATTGAGTAACTACTTTCCGATCTTCAAGGTTGAAAAAGAGATCCTCTACATGGATATCGCGGCCTCCCTGGTCGTAAGTATATTGGCGGCCATTGTTCCAACCCTTCGGGCCCGCAATATCCGCATTGCCGATGGACTGAGGAGGATTGGTTAATTGGGAGTCCCTCTTTCTTATAGCATGCGTAATCTCTGGACACGAAGGCTCACCACGGTGCTCACAACCTCAGGGATGGCCCTGGTGGTCTTTGTCTTTTCAGCCATGCTCATGTTGGCCGAAGGTTTAAAAAAGACCCTCGTTGAGACGGGTTCGAGCGATAACGTGGTGATCATTCGAAAGGGTGCGGGTACAGAGGTGCAGAGTGGAGTCGCCCGTTATCAGGCCTCTGTGGTCGGAACCCAACCTGAAGTCGCCATAGGCCAAGAAGGGTATCCACTTCTCTCGAAGGAGACGGTCGTCATCATCAGCCTTCCCAAAAGAGGAACCGGGAAGGAAGCCTATATCACCATCCGGGGAATTGGAAGGAGCTCATTGGCTTTGCGGCCACAGGTGAAACTGAGGGAAGGCCGTTTCCTCAATTCAGGTTCATCGGAGATCATCGCTGGCAGGAGTGTCGCTGAACGATTTAAAGGGGCCGGACTGGGTGAAACCGTCTTCTTCGGAATGCGGGAGTGGAAGGTGGTGGGAATTTTCGATGCCGGGAATACGGGTTTCAGCTCGGAGATCTGGGGAGATGCGGACCAATTGATGCAGACCTTTCGGAGAAATGCATATTCCTCCATTCTTCTCAAATTAAGAGACCCTTCTCGGTTTGGAGTTTTTAAAAAACAGTTGGAAGAAGACCCGAGGCTACCCCTTGAGGTAAAGCAGGAGAACCGCTACTATGAAGAGCAATCAAGGATGATGGCCAAATTTCTGAGGATTCTCGGAATCTCCCTCACTATCATCTTTTCCCTGGGGGCGATCATCGGCGCCATGATTACCATGTATGCGGCGGTGGCCACCCGAACCGCTGAGATCGGGACGATGCGAGCCCTTGGCTTTAAGAGACCAAGTATATTAACGGCCTTCTTATTCGAGGCTTTACTCCTTGGGTTGATCGGGGGTTGTATGGGCCTCTTCTTTGCCTCCTTTCTCCGGTTCCTCACCGTCTCTACCATCAATTTTCAAACCTTTTCAGAACTGGCTTTTGAATTCACCCTGACCTTTGATATTGCCTGGAAGGCCCTCGCCTTCTCTCTGATCATGGGTTTTATAGGAGGGGTGTTACCCGCCTTGAGAGCCGCACGAATGAACATCGTCGAATCGCTTAGGGCTACTTAACGATGGCTTTGGATGAGCCATCAAATTTCTTGACAAATAAACCCTCTGACCGATAATTATATTAAAGAAATGTAAAGAAAAGCTTAGGGTGTCATCAATAAATATGAAGATGTTTGATAAACTTTATGAGTGTAGAGTGTAGGGGCTGTTGCCAAATCACCATTTACCCTTCGACAGGCTCAGGGCGAACGGTGATTTATTGAAAGGATGCAACTTTTCCGATCATGCTGAGCTTGTCGAAGCATGAAATCGATTTGTGTAATAGCCCCTAAAGACCTTACACCATATTTACTGGAAGAGGCAAAAGAAGAGACACAGAATATCCTCCTTTCTGGAAAGTTCAGATAACTGGATACATCAATTAGCCACCTGAGCAGATCATTAATTCCTTCTTGTAAAAGAGATTTGACAGAGTGGGCTGGAAATTGGAGATTTGCATTGGAAATGGTGAAAAAAATATGACATTGCAAATCATCATCAAAGTGAGATATTATATTTTTAGAGGTGAGTTGTGAAGATCGAAATCGAAAGAGAAGAAAATGGTCGCTGGATTGCTGAAATCCCAGATCTCCCTGGGGTTATGGTATATGGGAACAGCAGGGACGAAGCCATTTCTAAGGCGGAAGCATTGGCATTGCGAGTCCTGGCTGACCGGTTCGAACATGGGGAAGAAATCCCAGAACTAAAGGAAGTGTTCGCGGTCTCAGCATGAGCCGATGGCCATCAACCCGAGCCAATCAAGTCCTCGCTGCTTTGCTTCGCATTGGCTGGATCATCAAACGA
>CAZXMB010000162.1:0-6690 GCA_964641715.1 uncultured Syntrophaceae bacterium | reverse complement strand
GCGGCAGCCCGGTCCCGACGAGGGCAGCGAAGAAAAAAGCGACGAGAATCATGGCCACGAGGTGCATGCCGGCAGCCTCCATCAAGAGAGAGCCGACTTTCGTGGGGATTCCTGTAATCACAAATACGCCCGTCATAATGGACAGGGTCGCCAGCAAAAGAGTCAAGTCAACGGTTACCGACGTGAAATTCTCGATGAAGCGAACGAATGGGGCGGCGATGTGGCGAAACTTCCAGGACCCGTGGGTCCAATAGGTCATGATGAAGAAGATCGCGGAGACTGCCAGACCCCCTGCGATAAATACTCTTAGGGCCGCAACCATCGCCGGTAATCGAACCACTCCCATGAGAGCGATCAGCCCTATGATGACGCCGGCGTAAACAAAGAGGTTGATCTTATCGGAGATCGTCATCTGCGTGATCGAGACTGAAGCAACCCGGGTCTGGTAACGTACCGAGAGCAAGTAAACACCAACGCCCACACCGACGTAGTAGATTAACGCTGGGGCGTACCCCCTTGCTACAACGTCCCAATAGCTCTTCCCCAGAAACTCGGCCATAATGAAAGCGGAGATCCCCATGATCGGCGGCATGAGCTGGCCGCCTAGGGAAGAGGCGCTTTCGATAGCGGCGGCATTGACCTTGGGTAGTCCACTGGCGATCATGGCCGGAATAGTCGCCGAGCCTGTGGTAATGGCGTTTGCTGCCCCGCTGCCGCTAATGGTCGCCACACCGAGTGACCCAAGTACCGCGGCCTGGGGAAGTGCACGGGACGATTTACCAGCAAGCCGGGAGGCAGCATTAATGATTGAATCGACGCAGCCAAAGGCCCGTAGAAGACTCAGAACGAGGATAAAGGAACCAATTAACGTGAGGGCAAGCTGGGGTAGATACGAAAAGACTCCCGTCGTCATCTCTACGCTCATTGCGCTCAAAACCCGTGTCCAGTTGAGACCCGGGTGCCAGAATAATCCAGGCACAAACCTTCCGTACATCGTGTACCCGATCAGGATCAGATTGATCACAAACAGGGAAAAGTACTTCTTCCGAGCGTATTCCATGACAAGGCCGAACATGAGGCCGCCGATTGCCAGATCGGTGGGACTCCATATGCCTGCCCGAACCGTTCGGATATCCATGAATTCCAGATTTAGGTACACGGTAACTGTAAGGCACGCGACGATGTAGACGCCCGCAATGATGTAGTTCGCGGTAAGCCCAAGCCTTGGATAGAGGTTATTGTTGCGCAGCCCATCCAAGGTGAACAGGACGAACGTAATGGGAACCAACATGACCGCGATCAAGGTGGGCCCTCCGATGCCGGTCATGTAGTATCGGAATAGGTATACGAAAAAAAATATGGCTACAATAAAAAAAAGAACCCTCGCTGGCGCTTGGGTTCTCGGCCCAGAGTGCACTCGTGGGGTATTCATACAGCTATAAAACTCCTTTCCTTCTGAATAGTCATTTTTGGCTTGAGGTTTTCCTTGCCGTTCAATGCCTAGATGCCTCAGGCTCCATTGGAGGACAGGCGTGGGGTTCACGACTGAGATAGCGGTGGTGCCTCCCCACAAATGCCGCTACTTGCCCTTTGCGATACGGTCATCCCACTTTGGGTTCCAGACCCCGCGTTCCTTCATGTACTTCGCGAGGCCGGGGTGTACCGGAACAAAATTGACTGCCGCTTCGACCCCTCGGCGCTGGAGACCACGCATATCTTTACGAACCTGTTCGAACGTAGCGTCCATTTTGACAAGCTCGCCTGAAAATTTTTCGATGACGGTCAACATCTTGTATACGTCTTCCTCGGGCACCTCCAGACCGACATGGAACCCGTAAAAGAAAGGCAAGAAAAGCACCTTGTCCACGTGGACATCCTTTTTAAAGACGCCTGGCTTCACTTCGACAACTGTGAACCCTGCCTTCTTTAACAGCTCGGTTTCCTCTTGGCTGGGATTGAGGATCGCCCATTCCGTACCAAGTGAGAGCTCAAAGATCCATGGAGGAGGCGTTGTCTCACCGCCTGTATAGGCGAGAAAACCCTTAATATTACCGGCGTCCAGCACCGACCCTACCGTGGCAAGATCTACCTCCATGTACCGGTGTTTTACGCCCAGTGCCTGTAAGCCCCTCTCAAGCTGGCATCGAGTATCCCAAGGAAGAGGCCCGGTAAACACGGGCTGTCCGGATAGGTCACGCCACTGTTTGAATTTCTCCCTGTCCCTGGCGTGAATCCCAACCCCGACTTCCATTGTGTAAGCCCAGAAGGATTGTACTGGATATCTCTTGATCTGAGGCTTGAAGCCCTTGAACCGGTTGATGTCGTTATGCAATTCATAGAAGGCAATATCGGCCCCGTAGTAGCCGCCAAACTGCCCGGTAGCATAACCCTTGACAGTAACAATCGCCCCTGGCGTGGGTAAGACCATGATTCTGTAACCCGGCATCTCCCTATTCAGCAGAGCCGCTAAGTTAACCAGGGCCTTGTGACCTGACGAGCCCACGGCAGACGTTCCCCAGGAAATGTCCCGGACTTGAGACTCGGAATCAACGGCCACGCCACAGAGCAACCCAACCACAATTAAAAAAGAAAACACTTTCTTCATATCCAATTCCTCCTCGTATAATGTATTTGTGTTAAGTTGTGCCAAAATTAAACCACAAAAAAAATTTTTTGTCAATATGGAACGAGGGATAACCACCTGGCCTCCAGGTGGACATTGACCAAATCAGGCTTGTGTTCAAAGAGGGTCTTTACGACATCATATTTTCACAACAAACAGGTTTATATCTCTATATAAAACTTGCCATTTAATATCAGGATATTCATGAGAAATTTTCTAAACACCGTTACTGTTCTATTGATGCCGGAGGGTCCTGCTTTAAAAATTTCTATGAAACCGGACGATGGGTGATCTCAAGTTCTCCTTTTTCCAGGTGGTAGCATGTGTTTTTCAGCCAGTTTTGATCGTCCTGATTTTGAAAATCCTTCCTGAAGAAGGCTCCCCTGCTCTCTCTTCTGAGCAAACTTCCTTTCAGAATGGCTTTGATCAGAAGGGCCATATTTTCCAGCTCTCTCTTATGAAATAGGTCTTTTACGGTGTCCGGATAAAGCCTCTCAATCCTCCCTTCAAGATGGGACAGGCGTTCCAGCCCCTCTCTCATCGGGTTCTCCTCCCGGATAGGACCTCCGTACTTCCAGGCTAAGTCTTTCAACTCCTTGAAGAGGTCTCTCGGATGATCGAAGACCCCCTTCTTTCTCCTCATATAGGCTCTGGCTTTTCTCTCCCATCTCTTTTTGAACGGTTCAGAGAAAGGATTAAATGCTCTCCGGTCAATCCTCCGGGCGTATTCTGAGGCTGACTGACCTGCGATCTTTCCAAAGACAGCACATTCAGTCAGGGCATTCCCTCCGAGGCGATTGGCACCGTGCACTCCCCAGGCGGTCTCCCCTGCCGCATAGAGTCCGGGAAGATCGGTTCCCCCGCACTCATTGATTTCAACTCCTCCCATAAAGAAGTGAACTGCCGGAGAGATCAGGAACGGCCTTTCACGGAATGGAAATTTCGATTTCTTCAGTAAATTGAGTGGATAACAGGCCCATTTCTCTTCCGGAACTTTTGTCAGATCACAATAGACATCCTCCTTCTGGACCGCTTCGTAGAGGGCAAGTGAGAGCTTATCCCTCTTGGTGACGATGGCCCGATTCAGGTTCTCCCTGATATCCAATTTCTCTAAAAGGCTTTCTCCTTTCTCATTGAATAACCCGATCTCTTTGGGATAGGGAAGGTAGATCATGAGGGTGTTGAGTCCCGGTTCTCCGATGACAAGGGGGTAGAATTGCACAAACTCCAGGTCAAAGAGCGGAAGGCCTGCCCGAAGAACCAAGGTATACCCGTCTCCGAGGATACTTCGCTGATTATCATTCCTCCGATAAATACCTCCTCCGCCACCTGTGGCTAAAATGATGGCTTTCGACCGGATGAGAAAGGGCTGTCCATCTTTAAAAAACCCAAAAGCCCCCCGGACCTCTCCCTCCTCAACGATGAGATCAAAGATGATCCATCCTGCGAGAAGTTTGACAGAACTCTGCTTCAACCGTTCCCTCAGGGCTTTCATTAAGAGGACGCCCGGTATCTGGGAGGATTCCTCCGGGCGGTCCACAAGATAACCCATTCCCAATTCCTTTATCGGAACTCCATGCTCTATCAATTTCTCTATGGCCCCAGGCCCCTGCTCAACCAGGGTTTGGACAGCACTCAGGTGGTTCAATCCCTTGCCTGATTGAAGGGTTTCCCGGAGGTGATCCTCTTTTGAAAGATTGGAATTGGCTGCCGTGAAAGCGCCATTGGAGAGTGAAGTATTTGTTCCCATTCCGATGGCAAACTTACTGACGAGATGGACCTGGAGCCCTCTCCTCTCTGCCTCCAGGGCAGAGAGAATACCGGCCAGACCGCTGCCAATGATGAGGATATCGGTGGAGATCTCTTCCATTAAAGATGGACCGATTAAAGATCGGAATACACCCATTCGCCTCGGACAGGGGTATCCGTTTCGTTAAATGGTCAAAAGTTTAAATCTTGAGGATTACCTTTTTCGCTTCATCGGTTTTTCACAGCAGATGATATCGCAGGCATCCACACACCCACAGACCTCATCCACGGTGACCACCAGACCGCACACACCGCATTGATAGGCATCACCCTTCTTGACGCCCTTTTTTGCCACTTTTTTCTTTGTCTTTTTTACTGCCATTATCTTCTCCTTTCATTTGAATTACCCATAAAATAAATGTCTAAGGTATAAAGGTAAGGGCAAAGAAGCCGGTTTTGTATTTGGGTAAAGGCAATGGCTTTAAATGATTAGCCCCAACCCATTGACCTCTCGCCAAGTTGGCCTTTTAACCCTCAACCCATTACCCTTAGACCATTTAATTCTCTTTTACCTCTTCCAGCTCGAATTTCACACTCCCGATGGGGAGATCCAGTTCAAGAATGATTGGGATTTTCTCTCCGTCTGCTGTGTACCAGATCCGAATGATCCCCTCCTGATCTCCGAAGGTGGAGAACGGGGTGGAGGACTCCAGGCATACCGTCTCAACCGCCCCATCCTTCTTAAATCCAACCTTCTCCTTTTTTGAACAAAAGACCATCTGCCGCAGCCTGATTCCATCGAAGATGGACATCCGGATATCCTGGCCCGGATGAATCTCCTCGTTCAGATAATACCGCACAAACATGGAGAGTGGATCATAAGTGTCAGAGGAAACGGGAACCTCTTCCTTTCCATTCTTTTTTCCATTTTCCCTCTTCTCGATGATCACCTTCTGATGAGCGGGATCGAAGGCGAGGGTCTGATGGTAATTCTTATCTTTTACCAGAGGTCCCCCCTGGTCGATCTCTTTGATGTATCGGATCGGCGAACAAGTGGTGGTCTCAACGATGGAGGTAAAGCGGTTTTTCATCCGGAAGAGGAATCTCAGGTTCGGGAGGGAGTCCACTTGAGCCTCAATCCGGTAGTGGGATTTTTCCCCTTCCTTAAATCCATTCTCAATTTTAATCGAGGCCTTGAGGATCGGAATGCCCAATTTCTTTGCGGTGTAAAGAAAAACCCTTCCTTCTCCAGGGGCGATCTTGGGAACCTTCTGGTCACTTCCGAAAGCCAGTGACGCGAGAAAAACGATACCGGTAATTAAAAGGAGGGTTTTATTTCTCATTTCTGAGGACCGATCTCAACGTCCTGTTTCCCGTTTGTCCTTATTTAATAATTATTCATCAAATTAACGATTTGTCCAGAAAAAATTTTAATGGGTCTCCAAAAGAGGGGTTGCCAATTGAGTCTCCTCGTGATACATAAAGATCAATCCAAATGCTCTTCATGGTTCTCATGGAAAGGGTCCCTGATGCGGGTCGCTTCGATTCAATTGAAGGTGGTTGAAGAATCGAAAGAAAAGGCACTGGAACACGCCTCTCATATGATTCGCCAATGCAGAGGAGCGAATCTCATCCTTCTCCCCGAGATCTGGAATATCGGTTTTATGAGTTTTGATCGCTACCGGGAGGAGGCAGAAACTCAGGATGGTCCGACCCTTCACCTTCTGCGAAAACTGTCCAGAGAACTCTCCTGCTATCTCCAAACAGGAAGCCTTGTGGAGAAAGAAGGAAATCGATTTTACAACTCCGCTTTTCTTTTAAACCCGAAAGGGGAGATCCTCGGCAGCTACCGCAAGATTCATCTCTTTAGCTGCCAGTCTCAGGAGGCAGAGATTTTGGCTCCTGGCACATCCGCCACTGTCACCCCCACAGAGTTTGGAAACTTCGGATTGGCCACCTGCTATGACTTAAGGTTTCCGGAGCTGTTTAGGAAGATGGTAGACCTCGGGGCTGAATTTTTTCTCATCTCCTCTGCCTGGCCCTATCCCCGCCTGGAGCACTGGCTCCTCCTGAACCGGACCAGAGCCCTTGAGAACCTATCCTATCTCATCTCGTCCAACAGCGCCGGAGTGAACCGGGGAACACAATTTGCCGGCCATAGCCTGGTCGTTGATCCGATGGGAAATATGGTCGCAGGAAGCGGTGATGAGGAGGATATCATCTGGGCGGAGGTGGATCGAGAAATCGTCCTGAAGGCTCGAACAGAATTCCCCGCCCTGAAAGATCGGGTCTTCAAAAGCTAAGTGAAGCTCCCCGCC
>CAZXMB010000161.1:0-6706 GCA_964641715.1 uncultured Syntrophaceae bacterium | reverse complement strand
ATGGGAAACTACATTCATTGGACACTGGGCAGGTTTTAGAACAATCAGAACCTATGTCAAATCTTAAATTTGGGATGTTTTAGGAGAGGAGGTTAACCAGTTCTCAATAGCAAGACCTTTTATTTTCGAAAAATGGCGGAGGTTGGCCGTGACCATAACAAGTTTATGACTTAAAGCAGTGGAGCCAATAATAGCGTCTTCAATACCTATGGACTGCCCTATTTTCTGAAGGGAGGCCAAAATATCTCCCGCAATTAAAGCCTCCTTATGTCCAAAAGGAAGAACATTAACCCTCGAGATAATATTGTTCGATATCTTAGCCCAGAAACTCTCAAAATCACCCCTCAACGCACACCCTAATCGTAATTCCGTTACGCAAATGGACGAAGTAAATAACGACTGGTATGTTTTTGAGGATAAATGGGAGAGCAAATAAGAGTTGGGGCGCTTCTTTGCCAATTCACTGAGAATATTTGTATCAAGGAGGTACATCACTTTGCTCTTTTCTTTTCTAATAATCTCGGAGTGTGAGCATTCCGATTTTTAATAATCCTTCCAATAATTTTAAAGAAAGGATCTCCCTCTTCCAACCAGCCTTTGACTTCGCTTAACTGTCTATTATTTTCCTTAACTGGCAATAACAGCGCCATCGGTTTCCCTTTTTTCGTAATCACAATTTCTTCCTTCCCATATGCCACCCGGCCTATTAGATTAGAAAAGTGTTTTTTGGCTTCCACGATACTTACAGCTTGCTGATTCATCGCAGACCTCCCTGCCTAATTGATTGTGGTCATTATGACCTATTATTCTTTGAAAGTCAATCATAACGTTGTCGCATATATTATAATAAAAGTTTAGGGTCAGGCAACGGAAATACGGTATTTCCCCTCCCAGCCCCTAATCCGACTTTCCTCTATGAGTGGTAATACCCGATAGACCGATTTATCATTCCACGGAGGATCTTTATTCTTGTCGAAAAGGGGTTAATCTGCTTTTCACTCTTACTCATTTCGATGGTTAGTGACATTCATCTGGCTATCCTCCCCTTTCTCCCCTCCCCTGTCCTCTGGAGACGCGTGGTTACCTGCAGGCAGGGATCTCACTTGAGATCTCAGGGACTTTCCCCGGAAATCTTAAAAAATGCTTGACAAACCTAAAAAGCGCGTTATACTTGTTTCAAGTTTAGTTTATTAAACTTAATTCTTTTTATACTTGCTTACATATTGCTAAACTAATTTCTTTGTATACTGTGCTTCAGGTTATATGAAAATTGGAGAGCGCATCAAGAATTTAAGACAGTTGAGCAACCTGACCCAGGAGGAACTGGCGGAGCGAGCCAATCTGACCAAGGGGTTTATTTCCCAGATTGAACGGGATCTGACGTCCATTTCTCTGGACAGCCTGGTCCAGATACTCGATGCCCTGGATGAGAACATCTCCGATTTTTTTAAGGAGGCATCGCAGGAAAAGATCATTTATCGGGGAAAGGACCGCGTAGCCATTGAGAAAGAGAAGATCACCAAGTTTGAGCTGCTGGTGCCAGGGTCCACGAATCGGCGGTTGGAACCCATCCTCCTGACCCTCAGGAGGGGAGAGTCAACCCCAAAGGAAAATCCCCATGAGGGGGAAGAGTTCGGTTACCTCCTCCGGGGGAGGATCAACCTTCGCTTCGGGAGGGAAATCCTGAAGCTGAAAAAAGGGGAATGTTTCTACCTTTCGGCAGAGAAGGAGCATTGGCTTCACAACAGCGGTTCGAAGGAAGCGGTGATCCTGTGGATCAGTTCTCCCCCTTCTTTTTAAATAGATGGATATTAATCTTAAAAAAGGAGAGGAGCAGTGATCATTAAAACACCTACCCATTATTTTCTGGTTTCCGGAGCCTCGGAGGGTTTTACGCCCCTGAATGCCTTCGATGGAGCCCTTCTCTGTGCAGGGATCGGGGATACCAACCTGGTCAAAATGAGCAGTATCGTGCCGCCCCAGTGCCAGCTCATTGCCCCTGTTCCCCTTCCCCCCGGGTCTCTGGTCCCTACAGCCTATGCCTCAATCACCAGCGATGTCCCCGGCGAGATCATCTCTTCCGCCGTGGCCGTTGCCCTTCCGAAGAAACCGCATTATCCGGGATTAATCATGGAATACTCTTCCCGAGGACCGAAGGCAGAGATTGAAGAAATGGTTCGGCGCATGGCCATGGAGGCGATGAAGTTGCGACTGCGGGAGATCAAAGATCTTATATCGATTGCAGTCGAACACAGGGTCCGCAAGGTCGGAGCCACCCTGGCGGCGGTCGTCCTGTGGGACAGAGAGGAAACCGGGTAAATTAGCCTGCGCTTCGCCAGGAGAATGCGTCACAAGGCCAGCCTGGTCTCAACATCAATAAAAGACCCTTCATAGTGAAACGACCATTGCCCAAAGATCGATATCCTCAAACTTCATTGAACGAATGGTTGGAATGAAACTTCCTTTTATAGAGACAAACTATATCTCCGCAAAGGCTTCTTTTGAGAGGAGTAAGATCGTTATTCTCGGGGTGCCCTACGATGGTTCAGCCTCCTTTCGTCCGGGAGCCCGTTTCGGTCCCTCTGCCATTCGCAGGGCTTCATGGGGGATCGAAACCTTCAGCCCCTACTTTCATAAGGATCTGGAGCAGCTTTTGATTCATGATATGGGGGATCTGGAACTGCCCCTTGGAGAAAAAAAACTCTCTCTTCATTTAATTCGAAAAAGTGTCAGGAAGATCCTCCTGAAAAGGAAATTTCCGATCCTTCTCGGAGGGGATCATCTCATCACCCTTCCTGTGATCGAGGAGATCTTGCATGTCTATCCCCATCTTCATCTCATCCATATCGACGCTCACACCGATCTCAGGGAGGACTACCTCGGCGAAAGGCTCTCCCATAGCACCGTGATGAAAAGGATCGGAGACCATCTTGAAAAAGGGAGATTTTTCCAGATCGGGGTCCGGTCGGGGACAGAGGAAGAATTTGATTTGGCAAAGAGGATGAAGTCTCTCGTTCCCATTAAACAGGGTCCTCTGAGATCGATGGAAAAACATCTTAAAGGTAAACCGGTCTATATCACGCTCGATCTCGATGTGATCGACCCGGGCCTTCTTCCGGGAGTGGGGACACCCGAACCCGGCGGTCTGACCTTTCAGGAGCTCCTATCCCTCTTCAAGAGGCTACGGAGCCTGCACGTCATTGGGTTCGACCTCGTCGAGCTCACTCCGGATTACGATCCAACCCAGATCTCTTCGGTAACCGCTTCTGTGATTCTCAGAGAAATGATCTTAACTTTCTGCCCCTGAATTCCTTTCAGCGAGGATGGCCATGGAAAAGGTATGGAATGAAAAGCGAGAGCTTCTGAGCCGGGAGGAAATTGAAAAGGTCCGCCTCCGAAGATTGCGAAAACAATTAAAGTACTGTTATTCCCGATCCGAATTTTATAAACGAAAATTTGACGATACCGGTTTTCAACCTGAGGATATAAAGACCTGGGAGGATTTCAGGAGGATCCCTCCTCTGATGGACAAGGAGGGGGAGAGGCAGAGTCAGAGAGAATCACTCGAACGTTTCAATCATCCTTTTGGAATGCACCTTTGTTGCCCACCGGAAAAGATCATCATCACCAAGACAACCGGCGGGACGACCGGAATGCCGACCTTCACCTACTCCTTTACCCAGCATGATTTTGACCGCTGGAATGAGGGAACCGCACGGGTTTTCTGGTTGGCAGGGATACGTCCTGGAGACCGGGTCCTCTTCTGCTTTCCCCTGAGTGGAGGATGGGCTGGAGGCATCGTTAAAACACCTCTCCAATATATGGGCATTCTCTGCCTGGACCTCGGTGCTGAAACCCCGATGGAAAAAATTGTGGAATATTCCAAGATCCTCCGCCCCAATGCCCTGATGTCAACCCCTTCCTTTGCTGAAGCCCTGATCGAGGCCTACGATAAGATGACCGGCAAATCCGTCTCAGAACTTGGGATTAAGAAACTCCTTTTGACCGGTGAACCGGGCGTTGGAATCCCCTCTATCCGTAAGCGAATGGAAGGAGCTTTCGGAGGAAAATGGAACGACTATCTGATGATTAACAGCGAGGGTTTCTCCGGCTCCTGCATGGCAGGGGAATATCAGGGGCTCCATGAGGTTGCCCTTGACCTCAGTATATGGGTAGAGGATCTGATTGATCTGGATACTCACCAGCCCATCGAGGTCCAAAACGGAGCGATCGGAGAGGGCCTGATCACCTCTCTGGATCGAGAAGGATTACCCCTTGTTAAATATCGGCTGGGAGATGTCATCCAGGTCTTCATTCATCCCTGTGAATGCGGATACCCGGGCCCGGGTTATCGGATCAAGCACCTTGGACGGTTGAGTGATCGGCTCTTTGTGGAAGGAGTGAGCGTCTTCCCGATTGCGGTACGGGATGTGATCACCTCCTTTATCCCGAGGGTAACAGGAGCCATGAGGATTGTCCTGACCGAACCTCTGCCAAACATCACTCCACCCTTAAAAATAAAAGTGGAATACGGGGCTGGGATCCAGCCCGATCAATTGCCCGATTTGGCCAGGGAGATCGAAGCCCGAATGCTGGAGGTCTACCGGGTTCGGTCTGAAGTAGAATTCGTCGCACCCGAAGGATTGGGAAGGGTGACCAAGAAAACCCCCATGTTTGAAGAGAGATACCGATAAGGACCAGGGTTCATCTGTTATGAATTAAGGAAGATTTTCCAGATCATCCAAATCCTTGTGCCGGCCAAAGGCCTTCTTGTTGATTTTAAGATGCCTAAGGCTAATGAGATTCACCTCAACTCCGTCGAGTTTATCTTTCACTCGTTCAGGATAGCACTCCTCAAAGCTTACTCCCGAAATAGTGGTCATAATCTCAATCCTGACGGGTGGCACACCCATCCGAATGATCTGGTTTGGTTTCATGAATAATTCGGTTGATAAATCAGGGACATTAAATCCAAATTCCCTTAATATAGCTACAACCTTTTCGGCATTCTGCTGGTTGATTGCGATCCAAAGATCCATATCGGCGGTAGCACGTGGATAGCCATGATAACCCACAGCGTAACCGCCGATTAACAGATACTCAACCTGCTTTGCGTTGAGTAACTTCAAAAACTCTTTGAAGTCGGGTGGTAGATGGATCGTAGCCATAGATGATCTGTCGCATGAATTCTAAGGCGGCAAGGCGTTCATACGGGGTCTTTGAAAGCCAATAGGATTTCTCATCAGACTCCTCAAAGAGAGAGGTGACAATGAAAGCGTCTCTCTTAACCTTAGCAGAATCAAGGAAATTCATATATTTAATATATCAGAACGATGGAATGATGTAAATAAAAAAGGGGTTATCAACTTTCTGAAAGAAATTTATCCCCTTTACGCCCGTCATTCGTTGAGATCCTGATATCAGGTTCAGGATGACCATTTCGAATAGGCTCTCTTCACATTCTTCCTTTTTCTTTCATCAGGCGAATCATCAGGTCCTTGAAGTTCTTGGGCGGAATCACTTTCTTTCCCCTTTCCTCCATTTTCATGGCACGGCTTGGACAGAAGCTGGCGCAGATACCGCACCCGATGCAAAACTCCTCATTCACCACAGGATAATCCCCTTCCACCTTGATTGCCTTGATCTGGCAATGATCCGCACAGATCTCGCATCCATTGCAGCCCTCCCGCTCAACCTTTGCCAAATAATTCGTGGTGGTGACCGCATGTTTTAACTGGTATCGGGTGATCCCTTCCAAAAAACCGCAACAGCATCCACAACAGTTACAGATAAAGGTCGTCTGCTCCTGGACATTGTCGCCGATGTGGACCAATCCGAAATCCTCCGCCTTCTTCAAGGTATCCAAAAGCTCCCCGACCGAAGCCCTCCTGGCAAATCCCTGCTCCACCAGGAAATCAGAGGCATTGCCCAGGCTCATGCAGATATCATCGATGGGTGCGGAGCAGTTTTTCCCGAGATGCCATGCCTCATGCCGGCAATAGCATTTGGTCAGACTCCCCCGGCCCGCATGCTTAATATGCTCTGCCGCCTCATCAAACCGCAGGACCTCGCTTCTCACCTCCGGAAGCACACCGCTGTAAACATAGGCCTTGCCTCGGGTTGTCCCCGGTGAAAAGAATTCCTGAACAAACTCCGGGGTATTTTTATAGGCGGACATCAATTCTGCCAGCCGCTTCATGGGAAGGGTTTCATCCAACCGCATGAAGGTCATTTCAAAAAAGCCGGTCATCCCCGGAGAGAGGCCGTATCGAACAGTATCGTCTTTCTTCGAAGAAATCACCAGACCTTTCTTCATCATCCCTTTTAAAATGGCCTCCAGCTCCTGCCGGTCCATCCCCACTCCCTTCTGGACCTCTTCCATGGTCACCAGCCCAAAGGGGAATTTAGCTCCCACCTCCGCCTCTTTTTCATTAAAGAGGATCGATAATATCTCATAGACCGAGGTGTGTTCCGGAAGCCCGACCGGATTCTGGTGAAGCCTCTTCCGCAAATGCCTCAAAACCTCTTCTTTCCCTGCAAGATGGCCCATGGCATCCTCCTTTGTTCGGATGAAATCCAAAGCACGAAATCCGAAATTCGAAACAATTCTTAAATCTAAATGTTCTAAAATTGTTTTAAATTTTGGTCATTTGATATTCGAATTTGTTTCGTGCCTCGATATTCGAATTTCGAATTTATGAATTTA
>CAZXMB010000160.1:0-6751 GCA_964641715.1 uncultured Syntrophaceae bacterium | reverse complement strand
AAATGAGATTTCCTTTCCGGGAAGCCCCGCCCTGTGGGCGGGGAGCTTCACTTGACGAAACAGGCGATTATGTTAAATTGGAAAACGGTGTTGAAGAATGTTCAGTCATGAGAGGAGAGCCCTATGAAACCGGCCCTCGTTGTAGTGGATATGCTTAAGGATGCCTTTAAACGAAAGGACCATCCTCATACCCGGGAGTATCTGGAAATTGTCCCAAGGATAAAAATGTTAGTTGATCATGCCAGACAACGGACCATTCCGGTCATCTTCGCCTGTGATAGTTTTTTGGAGAATGATTTTATTTTTAAGGGAAAGAAGCCCTATTCCGTGAGGGGAACAGAAGGGGCTGAGGTGATCGAAGAGTTAAAACCCATACGCCAGGATGAAATTCTTCTGAAGCGACGTTTCAGCGCCTTTTTTGGGACCGACCTCGATCAAACCCTTCGCCTCCTCGGGGTGGATACGGTTGTGGTCACCGGCATCAACACCCAGGTCTGTGTCTTTGCGACAGCCATGGATTCGGTTTGTCATGATTTTCATACCATTGTCCTTGAGGACTGTTCTGCCTCTCGAGAGAGGGAGATTCACCAGAAGACGATCGAGGTCTTAAAGCAGTGTGGGTTGTTTCCCCTCCTGAGGGTGATGTCTTCAGAGGAATTCCTGAGGGAAACAATACATCAAGACCGTGAGGCTCAATAGAAAAGGGGATTACCCGAAGAGGATCTTCTCAGCGTTTTTATAAAGGATGGCCTCGATGGCGTGATCGCTGAGAGGGAGGGCCCTGATCGCTTCGATGTTCATCCCGATATCCCTTGGAATGGTCGGCCAGTCCGAACCGAATAAGACCTTCTCCCGGTTCTTCTCAAGCTCCGGGAAATACTGAAGCAGATTTTGCGGTGGCAGTCCGGTGATATCCATATAGAGATTTTTATGGAGACGGGACAGGGCAAAGCAGTCACCGTACCAGAATCCCCTTCCGCTATGGGCCATGATGATTTTGAGATCGGGGAAGTCAACCGCCACATCATCCAGGTAAATCGGATCGCAATATTTCAACCTTGTTCCCGTGAAGATGGATGTCCCGATGTGATAAATGACAGGGATCCGGAGTTCTTGAGCCTTGTGATAGAGCGGGTAGAGCCTTGCCTCATTGGGATAAAAGAATTGATACGACGGATGGAGTTTTAACCCCCTTACCCCGCCTGTTTTAACATACCCCTCAAGTTTCTTCTCCAGTTCGTAGTCGACATTGGGGTTCAGGGAAGTGAAAGGCAGGAGCATCTCCTGCCCCCGGCAGTATTCAATGATCTCTTCTGTGGGAACATGGCCGCTGGTCGCCGGAGCGCATTCCGCCAGGACAACGGCATATCTGACTCCCTGTGATTTTAAATGGGCGCTGAAGAGCTCGGGATGATAGGCAAACTCATCGACCCTGGCGTAAAACTCGGGATTGACGGACTCCAAGTAATGGAGCCAGGTCGGATTTAAAAACTCTTTTCTGACATAATGGGTATGGAAATCGATCACATCCATATGCGGCTCCCCTCACCCTCCTGCAAGCATGATGATCAGATAGATCTCATCGCCATCCCTGACAGGTTTGAGAAGCTCGTTGGGATGTGCGCTCGTATGATTTAAATAGACTTCAACGATATTGAGGAGTTTATCTTTCTTTGCGAAAAGTGCCTTTTCCATTCCGGGATATTGTCGGATGAGGTGATTCAGACATTCACCTACGGTATGGCCTTCGACCTGGACCACCTCTAAACCGTCAGTAAATTGCCGGTGAGCGGCATGGATATGAACGTTGATGGCCATCTCTTATTCCTTTTGCCCCGCTCCGGAGAGGAGAGGGGTGGAGAGAGATCCGCAATGATCACACTCCGGATTTCTCAGAACCGTAAATTCGTTGAACGTCAGTTCCAATCCATCGTAAAGGAGTAACCGGTTGATGAGCAGTTGCCCGATCCCCAGCAGGTATTTAATGACCTCCGTTGCCTGAATGCAGCCGATCACCGCAGGAGTCACACCGATTACAGGAAACTTCTCCTGGGGAATCGAACCCCGGTACATACACCTCAAGCAGGCCGATTTCCCGGGAAGGATGGTCATCGCCCTTCCTTCGAAGCCGTTTACCGCGCCATGAAAGAATGGAATTTTTTTCTCAATCGCACAGCGATTCAGGATATAACGGGAAGGGAGATTGTCCATGGCATCAACAATGGCATCACAACCCTCTAAAAGCGTGGAGGCGTTGTCTTCCGTAATGGTCTTGGCGATCGCTTCAATTTGCACCGCTGAGTTAAATTTTTTCAGCTTCGTTCCTGCAGAATTAACCTTTTTCCGGCCGATGTCTCCTTCCCAGTGCAGGACCTGGCGGTTGAGGTTGCTCAGTGACACCCGGTCATGATCGATCATCCGGAGGGTTCCCACTCCGGCAGCCGCGAGGTAGAGGGCGATGGGAGAACCCAGACCTCCCCCGCCGGCAATGGCGACTCGGGAGCGTTTAAGTTTTTCCTGTCCCTTTTCCCCAATCTCTCTCATCATCGTTTGCCGATCGTATCTTTCTCGTTCATTCGGTGTCAGCATGGGCCCCCCTGTTTCTTAACCGCCGGCTAATAGCAACATAAAGGTTAAGGTATCTCCTTCCTTCAAGGGCGTGTCATGTTTGTCGGCGGGGATAAAGGATTTTCCGTTCAGGACGGTCTGGACCATGAGATCAAAATTTTCCTCCCGATCATAGAAGGCCTCTTTTACTTTCTGGCCATATCGTTTCATTAACTCATCAATCACATCCTTCACCGTGTTTCCGGAGAGGTCCAGCTCCAGTTTCTTCTTCCCCATGATATCGGTGATCATGGGGAGACCCATGAATTCCACATTGATCTTCATCGCTCATCTGCCCTGTTTCATGAAATCGGCCCATTTGATGGCGGCCTCCCGCCTCCTGGCCACATCCATTTTATCCGCATCCATAAAACTTACTGCCTTCGGATTGCAGAAGACCACGCACTGGGGATCCCCGTCACAATAATCACATTTTCGGGTCACCCGATCTTTGATATCGAAAAAAGGATGTCCGAACGGACATGCGATGATGCAGGTCTTACAGCCGATGCAGAGCTTTTCATCAATGGTCACCCGGTTATTATTTTCGGGCTCCCGATGGCAGGCCTTCGTCGGACATACCTCCACACAATAAGCCTCTTCACAGTGATTGCAAATCAGGGGGAGATAGATCCCTTCTTCTTCCCACTTAACCACTTTGATCCGGGAGCGGCTGGGATTGCTTGATCCTGTATGATAGACAGAGCACACCAGTTCGCACTGGCGGCATCCCGTGCATTTCTGCTGGTCGACCACTAACACCTTCTCATCCATTTCAATAGTCCTCTATCAATCTTAAACTCGAAGCACGAAATCCGAAATTCGAAACAATCTCAAATGACCAAAATTCAAATGTTCCAAACAAAAGTTTTAAAATATGAATTTCAAATTTGTTTCGGATTTTCCGCCAATGGCGGATCTGCCTTGGGCACGACGATATTCGGGTTTCGGATTTTTGATCAACCCATACTGGAATTCAATCCACCGCTTCATCGGGATTTGATCCCTGATGCCTGCACGAAGGACACCCAGGCGGAGAAAAAAGCCGCCCGAGAGGAGAAGCGCGCCGGCGAGAACCATGAACACCACCTCCCCGCGGAAAAGGGAGGTGATGTTGCGGAGGAGGCCGGGAAAGAGAAGGCTTAACAATATGACCCCTCCGAAGAGGGTCAGCCTCTCACTAAGCCATAGAATACGGGTCGACCCCCCTGCGTGCTTCGTTGCCTTTAGTTTTATTGAAAGAAAAAGATGAAGGACAATCCCTTCAAGGACCAGCAGACCCTCTTCTCCAATAATCAAAATCTTCATCATTACGCTATCATAGGTTAAGAGACCGCTTCCCAGCATGGAAAGGATGATCGCCATTAATCCCGTAGAAAGTGCTGACACGAGGAAGAGAAGGGGGAGGCCATACGTATTCCATAAAGGGATCGATTTCGTCGCCTTCAGGAGAACACCGGTGTAAAGCGCGGTTGCAAAGGCAAACGCCAGAGCAATGATTTCCAGGATGTGCCAGAGGACCGATTCTCCATGAAGCCATTTGAAAGGAAAGGAGGATTTTACGAGAAATATCAACCCGAAAATCATAAAGGCGGAAAGGATGATAAATCCCCGGGCTACCCAGGAGGTTCTCGGGTTCAGACAGGCATATAAGAACCTTTTTTTGATCCCTAAATCTAAGATGAGAAAGGGGGCACCGATCGCAACGAGAATGGGTCCCCAGAGGAGGGTTGCCTTTGCGAAGTCAAAGGGAAGATTAAGGATGGGAATCCGGATGAACCTCGAAGGACCGATAGACCAGTTGATCAGGGTTCCGATGATAAAAGAGCCCGCTCCCATTCCGGCCAGATAGAGGTAGATGGCAACGATCCAACCCCAATGTTCCTGAGGTTTAAGGTGTCTGGCCTGCCTGATCGGATAGTTAAATTCTGTCATCGCACCTAAATCTTCTTTTCGCCTGAGGGGAAGAGAGTAGTTCTTCAGAATGAACAAGTTAATTTTGGGCTAATGATAGCACATATAACCATTTTGTCAAGATTTTAGAGGAGATTTAGAAAAGGAAAGGAGACCATCGGAGTTGACAAAAAGAGATAGAATCTGCTAAGGTATTTAAGAGTTCAATATGGTGAACGGATGAAAAAGAGCACTTATTCCGCTCCTTCGGTGAAAAAGGCGTTTAAGATTCTACACACCATTGCCGATTCTCCGATCAGGCTGGGCGTGAGTGAGCTATCGAAACAATTGAAGATAGGAAAGAGCACCGTGCACGGGATCACCTCTGCCCTGGAAGAATTAGGAGTACTGGTCCGGGATCCCATCGACAAGAAATATAGCGTTGGATATCGGTTGATGGAGCTCGGAAGAAGGACTTATGACAAGATTGAATTAAGAGATGTGGCGAGGGCTCCGATGGAAAGATTGATGGAAAAGGTCGGAGAGACCGTCTTCCTCGGGATCATGGATGGAGATCACATCATCATTTTGGATGTGGTGGAATCTCCCAATGAGATGAAGATCACCTCACCCCCTGGAACGAGGCTTCCTCTGCTTGCCGGTGCAACCGGGAAAATCTTTCTTAGCCTTCTGGAGGAGAAGAGGGCGAGGGAGATTGTCCAGAAGATGGGATTGGAACAATACACCTCAAAGTCCATCACCGACCAGAAAAGATTTTTGAAGGAGGCAGAAGAGGCAAGGGAAAGGGGATATGCCATTGATGATGAGGAATACCTGCTGGGCGTTCGTGCCATCGCCGCTCCCTTACCCCTCTCTTCCTTTCCTCCTGTAGCCCTCTGGGTGGTCGGATTCACCTCAAGCCTTCACGATCAGAAAAAGGAGAGGGTGATCGGAGAGATTCAGAAGACCGCTCAGGAGATCATCCGCTCCTTTAAGACCTATCACCGATGAGATGGGAAAAATATCATACAGTTTGGGCGATTCTGATCTTTGGTTGGGTGACCAATTATAGGTTCATTGTTTGGTCCCTGGATGACAGGATCGGTCAGGGATGTGACCGCTTCTTTTTCATGGGGGCTTTACCTGGCAGGCCTTTTCTGTATCTTAGGAGGGATTCTTATCTTTGCCGTGAGACCTTGTTTTCGCTTTGGGAGAGAACAGAGGATTGGAGTATCCTGACGATATCCTCTCCCACTTCATTCGTTCTGGAGCGACCTCCCAAATCAATCGTCCTGACCTTTCTCCCAGATAAGTTCTTTTTCACTGCTTGATAGAGGAGATCGGCTGCCTCCCGCTCCTCCAGATAGTCCAGCATCAGTTTGGCTGTTAGGATGGCGGCAATGGGGTTGGCCAGTCCCTTCCCCGCAATATCCGGAGCGGACCCATGGACCGGATCGAACAGGCCGGGACGTGATTTATCCCTTGGATTGAAACTGGCCCCTGGCGCTAAACCCATTCCGCCGGTCACAGAGGCAGTCAGATCGGAGAGGATATCGGCAAAGAGATTGGAGGCCACGATCACATCATACCCTTTTGGATTTCGGACGACGTCCATACAGGACGCATCGATCAGCTTGGACTCCGTTTTGATCCCCTGGAATCGAGAGGCCACCTCCTTAAAGATCCTGTCCCAGAGGACCATCCCGTATCGCTGGGCATTCGATTTGGTAATCGAGGTTACTTTCTCCCTTCCCTTTTCTTTCGCATATTCGAAGGCAAAGGTGATGATCCTTTCCACCCCTTTTCTTGTGAAGAGGGCGGACTGGATGGCCAGTTCACGATCCTCAATTCCGGCAATTCCTCCGACATTCGAATATTCCCCCTCTGTGTTCTCCCGGATCACCACAATGTCAATCTCGCCTTCGGAGATATTCCGAAGAGGGGATTCAATCCCTGGAAAGAGATAGACGGGCCGCAGCCCCACATAGAGATCGAACCCGAATTTGATGGGGAGAAGGAGCCCGTGGAGGGTTACATCATCAGGGATTCTCGGATCGCCCACCGCACCGAGATAGATGGCGTCAAAGGCCTTTAATCTCTCCAGCCCATCCTCCGGCATCATCCGTCCGTTCTGAAGATAGTATTCGCTTCCCCAAGGGAGGAATTGAAATTCGAATTGGACGGTTTCGACGATCTCAGAAAGGGCCTTTAAACACTTCACCCCTTCTGAGATCACCTCTTTCCCGATCCC
>CAZXMB010000159.1:0-6932 GCA_964641715.1 uncultured Syntrophaceae bacterium | reverse complement strand
AGTGGGAAGATATCCGTTTTAAAAGAATAACCAATACGAAAAATTCCAATAGCCATATAATTTTTCATGACAAAGTGTCACCCCTGCCCTCTCCTGCAAGGGGAGAAAGGGGAAAGTGAAAGGAGAATTTTGGTTATTGTTTATTCTATGTCCCTACAGCCCCAGGTAGGTCTTTCGAATGGTCTCATCCTCGAGAAGCTTTTCGCTTGTCCCCTCAGCGATGACCCTTCCATGAGAGAGGATGTAATTTCGGTTTGACAGTTTGAAGGCCGAACTCACATCCTGCTCCACCAGGAGAATCGGAATACCGGAGGTCTGGATCTCTTTGATACGCGAAAACAGATCCCGGCGGATCAGGGGAGCGAGTCCTGTGGAGGGTTCATCGATGCAGAGGAGCCGGGGCCGAGACATCAATGCCCGACCGATGGCCAGCATCTGTTGTTCCCCTCCTGAGAGGGTACCGGAGATTTGACTCTCCCTTCCCCTGAGGATGGGAAACATGGAATAAACTTTCGCCACGTTTTCTTTAATCCCGCGGGTTTCCTTTAAAAGGTAAGCCCCTGCCTTGAGATTTTCCAATACCGTCATCTCCCGGAAGGGACGCCTTCTCTCCGGGCAAAGAAGCAATCCTTTCCGGACGATCCTGTGAGCCGGAAGTTGATCGATTCGCTCACCGGAGAAATGAACCGTCCCCTCGATGGTAATATCCCCGTACCTCGACCCGCGAAGAGTCTCCTTTTCCCATCGGACCAAACCCGTAATCGCCCTGAGCATCGTCGTTTTGCCGGCGCCGTTAGGCCCCACCACACCGACCAGCTCTGTCTGGCCGACCGAGAGTTGAAGGTCGTTTAGAATCATGGCCGTATCATAACAGACGCTGAGATTCTTAACTTCTAAAAGCAACTCAGATCACCTCTTGGCCGATGTAGGCCTCGATCACCTTCGGATTCTTGACCACCTCCGCCGGAGGTCCATCGGCAATCAATTCCCCAAAATGGAGGACGATGACCCGATCGACCATACTCATCAGCTCTTTGAGCTTATGTTCGATGATGATCATGGCCGGTCCTTCACTGTGAAGCCTGCCAAATCGTCCTCCCTTGTGCAACCGCCTGATGGATTTTCCCAGCAGATCGGTTTCAGCAGGGTTCAGGCCGCCGAAGGGTTCATCGAGCAGGAGCAATTCCGGCTCCGTGGCAATTGCCCTTGCAATTTCCAGCCGCTTGAGATCCCCATGGGAAAGGGAAGAGGCGCGTTCAAGAGCGAGGTCGGAGATTCCTGCAAACTCCAGGGCATCAAGGGCCCTGGCTTCCGTTCTTTTCACCCACTCCCCCCTTTTCATGGCCCCCGGAGAGAGGCAGGAGACCATGACGTTGGCAATGATGGGCAGCCGTCGAAAAGGCCGTGTGGTTTGAAAGGTCCCAGCAATTCCACGGGTCACGATCTCCCATGGCGGGAGACGGGTGATCTCTTCTCCTCGAAACCTTATCTTCCCTTCATCCGGCTTCAGGATACCCATGATCAGGCGAAGGAGGGTCGTTTTCCCTGCCCCGTTAGGGCCGATCATTCCGACCATCTCATGGCGTCCCACCCCAAAGCTGACCCGATGAACTGCGGTCAGTCCGCCGAAGTGCTTCGAGAGACCATTAACTTCCAGGAAACCCTGCTCCATTCAGCCCTCTTTTGTTTCATCCCTCAATTCCCTGCGAGAGATTTTTCCTACGTCCGTTTTGGGCAATTCCCCCCGGAACTCTACGATCTTGGGCACCTTATAATGGGCGAGTTTTTCTCCGCAATATTTAATAATCTCCTCTTCTGAAATTTTTCCACGTGCTTCCGTTTGAAGGACGATCATGGCTTTGATCATCTGTCCCACCTTCGGATCCGGAACTCCGATCACTCCGGCCGCTTTCACTTTGGGATGGGAATAGAGGACCTCTTCAATGTCCTTGGCAAAAACAGAGTACCCCTTGTATTTGATGAGGTCTTTTTTCCGATCATAAAAATGAAAGTATCCCTCCTCGTCCATCTTGACCAGATCTCCTGTCCGGAGCCATATTTCTCCTTCGATATCGATCAACTGATTTTTCGTTTCATCGGGCTTCTTCCAGTATCCCTGCATGACATTTGGACCGCGAAGGATCAGCTCTCCGATTTCTCCCGCCGGCATAAACTCATCCTTCTCGACCCCGAGAATGGCCGCCGTGATATTGGGCAGGGGAATCCCGAAAGATCCGGCCTTAGGCCTGTTGTGGGGGTTGGTATGGGAGACGGCACTGCACTCCGTGAGGCCATACCCTTCAAGAATACGCGTACCGGTCTTTCGCTCCCAATCCTTCACCGTTGATTCGTGCAGGGTGTCCGCACCGCAGACAATCCCTTTCAGCCTCTTCCAGTTCACGCGGTCGGTTTTGTCGTATTCTTTCAGATATTCATACATGGTCGGAACACCGAAGAACATGGAGGCCTTATAGCTTTCAATGGCCTCCAGGATCTCTTCCAGATCCGGGGTGGTAAAGAGGAGAAGCGTGGACCCCTGGGTCAATCCATTGAGCATGACCACCACCTGACCATAGATATGATAAAAGGGGAGAAAGGCCAGCATCGTTTCTTTGCCCTCTTCAAGGAATGGCCAGAAGATCTGGGTCTGGATACCGCAGGCGATCAGATTGAAATGCGAAAGCATGGCTCCTTTGGGAGATCCCGTAGTACCACCGGTATAGGGGAGGGCGGCGATGTCTTCTTTGGGATGGATTCTGATCTCCGGCGGTTTGGGTGGATATTTCTTAATCAAACTCTGGAACTGGCGGAGGCCTGACCTTTCTTCAATCCTCGGAGTGGGAATATCCACCTTTCGCCAGAATTTACCGATGAGGCTCTTTCCCAGTAACTTTTTAAAAGGGGGAAGATACTCCCCGATATTGGTCACAATGACCTCCTGGAGATTTGCCTTCGCCCTCTCCACATTTTCATAAAGAATGTCCTGACAGACCATAAACCTCGCTTCGCTATCCTCGAGCTGATATTTGACTTCGATGCTCGTATAAACCGGGCTGATGGGAGTGACGGTGGCTCCGGCCTTCAGGGCCCCGAAGTAGGAGATGACATATTGAGGGCTGTTTAAAAGAAAGAGGGCCACCCGGTCCCCTTTCTTCACCCCCATATCAGAAAGACCGCAGGCGAAACGGTTCACCTGGTCCTTCAATTCTTTGAAGCTTATTTTTCTGCCATAAAAGATGAGGGCGGCCTTATTCGCATATTTTTCCGTCACCTCATCGAAAAGATCGGGAAGGGATCTCTCGGGGACAGGAATCGTTTCGGGTACCCCTTCGGGGAAGAATTTCAACCAGGGCTTCCTCTCGTAGATCGCCTTAAATTCCATTGGTTCCTCCTTGGTTGCTTTTCTGCACCATATCCGCAAAGCAGATGCGACAGGTTTTCCGCCAGGCCACGTTCCGGACCTTGCACCTGGGGCACTCCTCCTCCATCTTATCCCGAACCCATGTCGTCAACCCTTCCGGCATGAAGAGCAGGATGATCACCACGATCAGGCCAAAAAGCAGTGTCCTGATTTCCGGAAGGATCCGGAGGAATTCCATCAGGGGGTAGAGGATGAAGACACCTGCAATGGGGCCATAGATGGTAACCACTCCGCCGAAGATGGCCCAGATGATTGCCTGAAAGGAAAGGGACACCTCGAGCGTGGAGGGTCCGGCAATCCGGATAAAATGGGTGTAGAGCCCGCCTGCGACACCCGCAAAGAATCCGCTAAGAGAAAAGGCCAGTAACTTGTAACGTGTGGTGTTGATCCCGGAGGCCCGGACCGCCACTTCGTCCTCACGAATGGCGTGGAAGATGATCCCGGTTTTGGAATCGCCGATTTTCCACATCAATAACCCCAGGCCCAACATGAGAATCACACAGATATAGTAAGCGGCGATTCTCGAGCTGGCCAGGGGTTTGATCCCGGACACACCCAGCTCTCCCCCCGTGATGCCCGGAATGGTAAAGACAATTCCCATCAGGATGATTGGAAAGGCAAGGGTGGCCAGGGCGAGATAAGGGCCCCTCAACCTCAAACAGGGGATTCCTACCACGAGGCCGGCAATGACCGCTGACAGTGCTCCCAGTGGAATAGTCATCCAGGGAGGAAATCCCAGGCGGAGATTGAGGAGTGCAGAACTGTAGGCTGCGACCCCGAAGAAGAGGGCATGGCCGAAATTCATCTGGCCTGTAAAGCCTGACAGAAGGTCCCAGCTTGCGGCGAAGATGGCAAAGATGGATGAGAGGATGATAATCCGAAGGAGGTATGGATCTTTGGTCATCAGGGGAAGAAGGAAGAGAGTGAGGCAGAAGAAGAAGGCGATCACCCGGCTTGGAAGGACAAGGACCTCCTTCTGGAAAAAAAGGCGAATCCGGCGAAAGGAAAAAAGGACGGCCATTCTCCTTACCTCTCCTCCTCGAAGACCACCCCGAACAACCCCTCCGGTCGAATGAGAAGGACGACGATCATGATCGTCAGTGAAAAGGCGCCCTTCAGAAAGGATCCGAGGGGGATGAGGAATACCACCAGGGTCTCCGCAAAGCCCAGGATGAAAGCCCCGGCCAAGCTCCCTTTGATCGAACCCAGCCCTCCGAGGACGACAATGGCCAGCATCATCACCAATGGATGGAGCCACATATAGGGCTCCACCACGGAGAGTGGGGCTACCAGGACACCGGCGATGGCGGCCATTGCCACTGCGATCCCCATGGTGACCATAGCCACTCTGTTGACATTCATCCCCATCAAATTAGCCACTTCTCGATCCTGAGCGGTCGCCCGGATGGCAATTCCCAATCGTGTTTTAAGCAGGATCCACCAGGTTGCCAGGAGGACGAAAAAGACCACGACCAGGGTGAGCAGGTGTTGATAACTCACCCGGACACCTGAAATCTCCAGATAGCCGGCGAAGAGGCTCGGGTTACCCCGAAAATGGCCTCCGTAAAGAAGGAGCATGACCTCTTGGAAGACCATGGCTACGGCAATCGTAACAATTAAAACTGTTATCTCATGCTCCTGGATCGGCTTGATGGTCAGTTGATAGACAGCGATGCCAATCAGGGTGACCAGGAGAATCGAAAAAGCGATTGCCGGAAAAGGGTGGAGCCCGAAGCGGGTTGAAAACGTGTAGATCAGATAAGCGGCAATCATATAGAAAGCGGTGTGGGCAATATTGACAATTCTGGCCACCCCAAAGATCAGGGAAAACCCCACTGCGAGAAGGGCATAAACCCCTCCGTGAATCAGACCGTTGATGAGAATATTTTCAATCATAATTGGATCCGAAATGATCAGACCATCACCAAATCAGATGGATACATATCAGGATACCAGGATCACAGGGGAAACATTCTATAGACCTGAAATCCCGGCATCCTGATCTCGGGTCCGAATCATCTGGGTTTCCAACTCCCTATTTCTTCTTCCACTTTTCGACGACCCAGGGTGGGATTTTGTATTTCACAGCCCCTTTATAGGTGATCCCTTCCCAGCCGACCGGCCATACGCACATTAACTTTCCATCCTGCCACTGGGTGCCCGTTGAGGTTACATATCCGGGGCCCCAGGTGACATCATGATCCTTGGTGAATATGATTCTGCCTGCCGCTCCGCGGAGGTCAGCCTTTTCGAGTTCAGGAACCAGTTTATCTGCATCCAGTGTCCCTGCCTTTTCAATCGCGGCGGCAAGAATTTGGATGGCATCATTGGTGCCTGCATTATAAGTGGGAAACTCTCCCACCTTTGCAATAAACTTATCATAGAAAGGGATCGTGGTAGGAGCCATTTCCACCCGGGCATAAGTATTCATGGTCGTGTCATAGTTCCCTTTTCCTCCTGTTGCCTCCCAGAATCCTTTTTTCTGTGCCTCCACATTGATCCCAACAGAAGCCGCAGGGATTTTAAGCTCACCCCACTTCTTCGCATAGGAAATACCCACCGGGCCGGAGATCGTGGTAAAGATGATGTGAGCACCCGAGGCATTGATCGCAGACAGCTCTGCGGTCACGTCCGTCGCTGTGGCAGAGGGCCTCCATTCGCCCGCGATCTCCATTCCCATCTTTGGTAGATTGGCCTTGGCTGCCGCCACGATCGGATCTGCCCAAACCGCCTTTTCGGCAAGAATCGCAACCTTGGGGTGAGTAATTCCAAGCTCCACTCCCATGATCTTGGCCACCATTCCCAGAAGGATGAAATCAACCTTTGCAAGGAACATCGAGTTGATGGGGGTGACCCGGAACCAGTACTTATATTTATTGTAATCCTTTGCCACACGGCCGCAGAGTTCGGGGTGGGCTGCTCCACACCCCAGGAAGATCTTCTTATAGTCCATAGCTACATCCTGCATGGCAAAGACCGCTTCGGTGCGGAAACCCCCCATCAAAAAGTCAACTTTATCCCGGGTGATGGCCCTTTCCACAGCGCTTGCCGCATCAGGTACGTTCAGGATCTCATTGGTGTCGATCTTCACCAGCTTGATCGGCAGCCTCTTATTGCCGACCAATACCCCTCCCCTGGCATTGACCTCTTCCGCACCGAACTCAGCACCGAACCAGTGGTGCTGGCCCTGAACAAAGGCCATGGGACCGGCCACGCCGATCTTAATTTCCTGTGCAAAAACAGTTGCACAACAGAGCACCATCATTAAAGAAACCGTTACCGAGATAAAAATTCTTCTTCCCCGCTTTTCCATGTTAAGCCCTCCTTTCTATTTTATTTGTAAAAGACCATTTAAAATCCCTCCTAACCTGGTTTATTCTAAAGGGGGATCGAAAAGGAACGAATTCTCATTGAAGCATATTAAGCCCTCTCATAAAACGTGCGTCCGGACCGGGTCATCTCTTTAAGCAGAGAAGCAGGCCTGAATCGGGCACCATGCTCCTGCTCCAGT
>CAZXMB010000158.1:0-6939 GCA_964641715.1 uncultured Syntrophaceae bacterium | reverse complement strand
ACCTCTCTCCTCTTCGTTTTTCCGGAACTCGGGCAATTGCTTGGCCCGACAGGAAGGCCCATTTCTCTTGCAAATCTCTCAATCTTCTTTTCTTCGAGAAGGGCCAAGGGCCGGATCAGGGTGATCTTTCCCTTGAACAGGGTTTGACGGGGGAGCATGGTGCTGATCTCGGCACTATAAAAAATATTGAGGAAAAGGGTCTCAATGATGTCATCCTTGTGATGGCCAAGGGCAATCTTATTACAGTTGAAACGATGGGCCATCTGAAAAAGCCGTTTTCTTCGCTCCCATGAGCAGAGAAAACAGGGGTTTTCTCGATTCTCAGAACTGTTCGCCTTTCTCCCGATATCGGTGAATTCGATGTGATAGGGAAGGCCTCGGGTTTCAAAAAAACTCCTCAGGATTTCCACCCGTCCGGGCCCAAACCCTAAGTCGATATGGACCGGAAACAATTCATACCTGATGGGAACCCGCTTGATTCGTTCATGAAGAAGGTGGAGTAAGGTGAAACTGTCCTTTCCGCCCGAAACGCCGACAAGGATGCGATCCCCGTCCTGGATCAATCCAAAACGATGGATGGCCTTCCCCATCAGACTCCGAATCTCTTTTTCCCAGTAAGCCATTTCATTACAATGAACAATGAACTATAAACTATGAACAGCAGCTTATGGAAAATATTTCTAACTTCTCACTTTCTATTTCCTATTTTCACCCTTTTTAAGGGACAGAGTTCACACTTCGGTGTTTTTTTGCAGACCGTCTTCCCGAGATGGACGAGCAATGCATGATATTCATTGAATAATCTTTCATCAAGGGGGAGATGATCCATAAAGAGCTTCTGGATCTCATCGTAAGAGGCTTTCTTTGAAATCACCTCGTGTCGTGAAAGGATTCTTTTCGTATAGGCATCGACAACGAAAATGGGTTTCTTCAGACCATAGAGCAGGATGCTATCCGCTGTTTCGGGTCCAATTCCCTTTACACCGAGGAGTTTTTCCCTCAACTCCCCTACCCTCTCTCCCCCCATCTTCTTTATATCTTCATGATATTCCTCAAATAAGAAGTCCACAAAAGATTTCAACCGGTCTGTTTTGATCCGGTAATAACCTGAAGATCGGATCAAGGAGGCCAACCTCGATTTTTTGAGTTTCCGGATTCCTTCGCTGCTGAGGGACCCTTCCTCTTTCAGTTTCACGATCGCCTTCTCCACATTCCTCCATGAGGTGTTCTGCGTGAGAATGGCCCCTACCATTACCTCAAAGGGCGTTTCCCCTGGCCACCAGTCCCGGGGACCATACGCTTGATAGAGGGTTCGATAAATGTTCATGAGGAGCCGCTGCATGAAATTTCACCTATAGTCCAGTCTTCTGGAAAAATGGAATGGTGGAATAATGGAATAATATGAAAAAGCAATGAATTAATGGATACCCAAAAAATAATTCTTGTCTCGAAAACCCATTATTCCAATATTCCATTCTTCCAATATTCCGTTACTCATTTTATTTTAGCCTCTTCTGGAATCTCAGGGAGCTTAAAAGGATCATGAGCCCTCCCAATACCGCCAATGCGACCATCTGGGTCCAGAGGATATCCAACCCCACTCCCTTCAAAAAGACGCCCCGGATGATGATCAGGAAGTATCGCAATGGGCTGATAAAAGTAACATATTGGAGCCACTGGGGCATATTTTCCAGGGGAAAGGCAAACCCGGAGAGGATAAAAGCAGGCATGACAAAGAAGAAAGTTGAGATCTGGGCCTGCTGCTGGGTCGAAGAGATGGTGGAGATAAAGAGTCCAATTCCCACGGAACTCATCAAGAAGAGGAGGCTTCCAAGTAGAAGAACCAGGGGGTTTCCTCGAAGAGGGACTTTAAACCAGAATACCCCGATGAGGGCGATCATGATCACGTCGAGGAAACCAATCATCGCAAAAGGAATGGTCTTTCCGACAATCAATTCCCAGGAATGAATTGGGGTCACCATCATCTGTTCAAGTGTCCCAATCTCCCGTTCTCTGACGATCGCCTGGGCGGTCAGGATAATGGGAATGAGAAGGGCAATGGAGGCGACGACACCCGGGACATAAAAGTACCGGCTTTCCAGATTGGGATTGAACCAGACCCGATTTTCCACTTCCACTCCGGTCTCCTCAAAATCAATCATCCCTTCCTGATTCAGTCTTCTGATCATTGCTGCGGTCGAGTATTCCGAAAGGATTCGACTCACATAGCCCAGGGCAATCATGGCGGTATTGGACTCCGTCCCATCGACAATGATCTGGACCACTGCGGTGTCCCCTTTTTTCAGTTTCTTCGAAAAGCCGCTCGGAATCTCAATGCTGAGCGCGATCTTCCCTTTCTTGATAAGGGTTTCGATCTCTCCCGGGTTCTCCGGATAAGCCACGGTATCGAAATATTTTGAGCTCACGAATCGAGCAATGAGTTCCCTTGAGTCCACACTTTGGTCAAGATCCCGAAAGGCGGTCGCAATGTGTTTGACATCCAGATTGGCGGCATACCCGAAGACGATTAACTGAAAAATAGGAGGAAGGATGAGGGTAATTCTGAGCCGCTTATCCCTTAGAACCTGGATCAACTCTTTGACAAAAAGGTATCGAACTCGTTTAAACATAGATCCTTCCATTGGGGAAAGGTATTAGGCTATGGTTAGGAGGCCCGTTTGGTAATGAGGTTAAGGATGATGATTAAAGATTTTTCACACTAATGACCTAACCCTTTGACGTAACTGGCATCTTAGCCTTAACCTAAAAACTTTTATTTTTATTATCGCAATTCCTTCTTAAAAATCCTCGTTGCTACCAAAAGTCCGGCCATTCCCATTGTGACCAGGATCAGTGTTTCTTTCCAGAGAAAAGAAATATCCGATCCTTTCAAAAAGATCTCTTTCAGAATGGTCACATAATACCGCGGAGCAATCCCATAAGTGATGAGCTGAAGCCAGGCCGGCATATTCGAAATGGAAAAGGTAAATCCTGAAAGAAGAAAGGTGGGAAGAAACCCGATCACCATCGCCATCTGATTGGCAAGGATCTGTGTCCTAGCAACTGTGGAAATGATGAGGCCGAGAGCGAGAGCGACGAACAGGTAGACACAGGAGAGAAGAACAAGAAGAAGGGGGTTTCCTCTGAAGGGAACCTCGAAAACCCATCTCCCCATGAAAAAGGCTAAAAACAGATCTAAGAGGCCTATGAGGAAGTAAGGGAGTAATTTTCCGATGATCAACTCTTCTTTCCGAACAGGGGTGGAGATGAGGAGTTCCATTGTCCCTCTCTCCCATTCCCGGACAATGACCTGACCGGTGAGAAGCACTCCAATGATGGACATGATCACTGCCACCAGTCCAGGAATAAAGTAATTCTTCGATTCCAGTTCTTCATTGAACCAGACCCTTGTCCGGCCCTCCACAGGTGGATTGGGTCTCTTTCTCCCCATTCGTTCAATCTTCAGAAAGGTCTTCTCCTGCGTATACTGCCGGGCGATCGCCTGAACATAACTCAGGATGATATTGGCCGCATTGGAATCCGTACCATCCAATAGCACCTGAACAGAACTCTTCTTCCCCCCCACAACGATCTCTGAAAAATTCCAGGGGATCACCAGACCCATCTTCACCCTGCCCTCATCGATCAACCGCTTGATCTCCTTTTCATCTCGCACGAAAAGAGGAAGGGCGAAGTAGGGAGAACCGCTGAACTGGTGGATAAAGGAGAGGCTCTCCTGCGTCCGGTCATGATCTAATACAGCCAGGGGGACTTTTTTGACATCGAGCGTTACGGCATACCCAAAGAGAAGCATGAGGATCGCAGGCATCAGGATCACCAGACCCAGGCTCCTCCAATCCCGATAGATATGGATAAATTCCTTTTTCGAAATCGCCCATGTCCGTGAAGGATTCACTTTTTTTCCTCTTTCTCAATCAATGAAACAAAGACGTCTTCGAGTGAGGCCCTGATCCATTCCAACCGCTTCAAAAGAACCCTATGCCCTGAGAAGAGAGTCCTGATCTCCTGCTCTAACTGGATTCCTTCTTTTCCAATCACATGGAGGCTATTCCCGAAAACGGCCACCTCAAGAATCCAGGGCTCCCTCTTGAGGAGATCAAGGGCCGGGATGAGTGGATCGCATTCCACCTCTAAGATTCCCTGAGAAAGGGTCTGGATCTTCAAGTCCGTAGGAGTTCCGAGGGCAATAATCTTTCCCTGATAGATCAGGGCCAATCGGTCACAATATTCAGCCTCGTCCATATAATGAGTGGTGACGAAGGCGGTCACCCCCTGGTTCGCCATCTGTTGAATCAGGCTCCAGAAATTTCTTCGGGAGATCGGATCAACCCCGGAGGTGGGTTCATCGAGAAAGAGGATGGAGGGCTGATGAAGTATTGCACACCCCAGGGCGAGACGCTGCTTCCAGCCCACGGCCAGCGTCCGGGTGATACGATTGGAGAGCTCCCCAAGCCCGACCATCTCCAGGACCTGTTGCTCTCTCTCTTCTCGGGATGAACCGGTAAGCCCGTATATCCCACCAAAAAAACGGAGGTTTTCGATTACGGTGAGATCGTCATAGAGAGAGAATTTTTGAGACATATAACCGATGACCTGTTTGATCCTCTCAGGCTCCCGGAGGATATCCAGACCAGCGACCTTCCCCTCTCCGGAAGTGGGCATCAATAGTCCACAGAGCATCCGTATGGTGGTCGACTTTCCAGCCCCATTGGGTCCTAAGAAGCCAAAGATCTCCCCCGTCTTCACTTGAAACTCGACATGATCCACCGCAATAAAATCACCAAATGTTTTGACGAGGTCTTTTACTTCAACAGCGTAGGGAGTCATGGTGAACGCTCCAACGGAAAATCATAATCCTCCCCTTATCCCCCTTTGGTGAAAGGGGGATGGGATGATTTGTCTTTCACCATCGAGACAAAGACATCCTCAAGAGAAGGCCTTACCTCAACCAGACCCAAAATTCCCATCCCCTCCCCCTCGAGAGCCTCACGGATGATCTTCTCCCCTTTTTTAGGATCATCTACCAGCAGATGGATCTTATCTCCGGATAAGACGGAACTCCGGATGCCTTCGACTCCTTCCAAAACCCTCATCCCCTTCTGACGCTCTTCGAGGTGAAGTTCGAGAATGGTCCCCCTGAGTCTGGCCTTCACCGAAGAAGGCGTATCCGCAATCAATAGTTCCCCTCCATGGATTAAACCCACCCGGCTGCATCGTTCCGCCTCATCAAGATAAGAGGTTGAAAAGAGGATAGTCACTCCCTCTTTCAGAAGGCCATAGAGAATCACCCAGAAATCCCTCCGGGAGAGGGGATCCACTCCAGTGGTCGGTTCATCCAGGAAAAGAAGCCGGGGGGTATGGATCAAAGCGCAGATCAATCCTAACTTCTGTTTCATCCCGCCGGAGAGATCCTGTGCCTTTCGTTTGACAAAGGGCTCGAGATTGGCAAATTGAAGGAGCCTCTGGATCCGCCCGCTTCTCTCTTTTCTGGGTACCTGGTAAAGATCGGCATAGAAGTGTATGTTTTCGAGTACGGTGAGATCACCATAAAGTCCGAACCGCTGGGGGAGATATCCGACTCTCTCTTTCAAAACTTCTCTCTCTTTCTGGATATCACAGCCTGCCACTCTTGCCTCTCCTCCATCCGGTGAAAGAATCCCGCATAACATCCGGAGGGTGGTTGTCTTCCCGGAGGCATCCGGCCCCACCAGGCCGAAGATCTCACCGGTCTTCACTTCAAGGTTCAGTCGGTTAATGGCAATGATGGAGTCAAAGGTCTTTGTCAGATTGGTCGTTTGGATGGAAAGCATATATCGGGTCTGAAGATGGTTTGGAAAAAGCTATGGTTTCTGCGCTGTCGGCGATGTCAGTAGAATTCGTCCATCAGCAGGCATTCCCGGCTTTAATTCCCCGTAAGGGTTGGGGATATCTACCTTAATGCGATAGACCAGGGTGACCCTCTCTTTTTCGGTCTGGATCTGTTTGGGTGTAAATTCAGCCTGAGAAGAGATAAAGGAGACTTTTCCCCTGTATTCCTTTTTTGGTTTCAGATCGGTGGTGATGATCACTTCCTGAGCCCATCGGATTCGGCTGAGTTCCGTTTCCGGAATGTAGGCCTTCAGCCAGACATTCCGGATATCTGCCAGGGTCAGGATCGTTGTCCCTGGATTGACAACTTCACCTATCTCTCCTGATTTGACCAGGACTACCCCGGTGATCGGGGAAGAAAGAACCGTATAACTGAACTGGGTCTCTGCCAGTTTCAGGGAGGCCTGTGCCTGCTCCACCTGTGCCCTGGCTTCCTCAATATCCTCTTTTCTCGGTCCTTCTTTAACCAGCTTATAGTGTTCTTCCGCACGCTGAAGTTGAGCCTCTGCCATATGATAACCTGTCTCCACATTGTCCAGGCTTTCCTTTGGAATGACTCGCCGGTCATAGAGGGCCTTCATCCGTTCTAACTGGGTCTTTTTATTTCCGACATCGAATTGGGCCTGTTGAAAAGCGGCTTCTGCCTCCCTGATCTCCTCCGGCCTTGAGCCTGCAAGCAATTTTTCCAATTTTGCCTGGGCTGATCTGAAGGCGGCTCGGCTTACTTCCAGACGGTGTCGGAGGTCTTCATCATCCAGCTTCGCAATCACCTCTCCTTTCTTCACCCAATTCCCCTCCTGGACAGAGAGGCTGACAATTCTTCCGGAGATCTTGAATCCGATGTTCACCTCTGTGGTCTCAATATTTCCAGAAACTTTGATAGAAGAGTTTCCTTCCCCATTCTCTTTCGCAAAAAAATAGTAGAGAAGCCCTGCCATCCCAATGAGGACAAAAAGGATCACCAGCCCGCGTTTCATCTCTTCCCCTTTAAATTTTAATGAAGCCCATTATAGATTTCATTTCCAGCCCTGTCAAAACTTTTTCTTAAAT
>CAZXMB010000157.1:0-6966 GCA_964641715.1 uncultured Syntrophaceae bacterium | reverse complement strand
ATGTCGAAGAGGCATTAAAGAGGATTAAGAATGTGGCCGCGCCTCTCAATGCCAGGCGACTCAATATTGATGTCCCCTGTGCCAGGGTTGGAAGGTGTGTAGACTGTAACTCTCCCAATCGGATCTGCAGGGTCGTCGTGATCCATGAAAGGAAGCCGTCCTTGACGGATATTCTTGTGATCCTGGTAGGGGAGGAGTTGGGTTTCTGAAATCCGAAGCACGAAATCCGAAATTCGAAACAATTTCGAAATACTAAAACAAACGAAATAAATAACGTGTCATTGCGAGGAGCGGAGCGGTTGCGAGGCAAAGCCGAAGCAAACCCGGAGATTCCTCGCTTTGCTCGGAACAGGCTCCGCAATCCCCCGAAAGACGAGATTGCCGTGCCCTTCGGGCTCGCAATGATTGTAACAAAAATTATTTCGTTTGTACTAAATTCGAATGTTCAAAACTTGTTTTTAGCGGTTTCTCATTCGGTATTAGATTCTTACATATTGAAATCTGAGAATTTATCTCTAACATTATCAAAAGAATCATGAAGAAACCTTCCCTCCCCATGAAAGAGTGGAGGGGTTAACTAATTGAAATTTCAAATATTTTTGGCTAGAGTTTATTTCGAATTTCGATATTCGAATTTCGAAATTGGAGGTTGAGATATGGGGAAAATCAAAAGGGCGATTGTCAGCGTTTCGGATAAGAGCGGAGTGGTTTCATTTGCAAAAGGTTTGTCCCAGATGGGGGTGGAGATTCTCTCCACAGGTGGAACAGCAAAGACCTTAAGAGAGAATGGGATTCGGGTGATGGATATCTCTGAATATACCGGGTTTCCGGAGATGCTGGATGGCCGGGTGAAGACCCTCCATCCGAAAGTCCATGGAGGGCTCTTAGGACAGCGGTCCAAACCTGAACATGTCAGAAAGATGAATGAGCATGGGATCCTTCCCATTGACCTGGTTGCTGTCAATCTCTATCCTTTTGAAGCGACCGTGGCCAAAGAGGGCTGTTCCCTTGAGGAGGCCATTGAAAATATTGATATCGGTGGACCCACCATGATCCGCTCAGCCGCCAAGAACTACCCCGATGTCACCGTGGTGGTGGATCCCGGTGATTATGATGTGGTCCTCTCCGAATTGAAGGAGAAAGGGGAGATTTCCTTAGAGACAAACTTCCGGCTGGCCAAGAAGGTTTTCCAGCATACGGCACGCTATGATGGGGCGATCTCCAATTACCTCGGCCAGATCGAAAAGGGGAAAAAGATTTATGAATTTCCGGAGACCTTCTCGTTTCAGGTAAAGAAGGCTCAGGAGTTACGTTATGGGGAAAACCCTCACCAGAGGGCGGCCTTTTATCGAGAACCTCTGCTCACCGAGCCCTCCGTTTCAAATGCCATTCAACTTCAGGGAAAGGAATTGTCATTCAATAACATTCTTGACCTGGATTCTGCCTATGAGACGGTCAAGGAGTTTGAGGAAATAGCCACGGTCATCATCAAACATAATAACCCCTGCGGAGTGGCGATCTCCGCAAAGAACTTAGTGGATGCCTACCGGAAGGCAAGGGAGTGCGATCCGGTTTCAGCCTTTGGGGGAGTGGTGGGGTTCAATCGCGTGGTGGACAGGGAGACGGCGAAAGAGATGGCGGAGATTTTTCTTGAGGCGATCATCGCTCCGGGGTATTCCCCTGAGGCACTGGAGATTCTAAAGGCCAAAAAGGATCTCCGGATCCTTCAGACTCCTCCTTTGACCTCTTTTGTGATCCAGAGGGGATTTGACCTCAGGAAGGTTGTAGGGGGTCTTCTGGTTCAGGATCGGGATCTTGGGAAAGTTCCGATGGATCAATGGAAGGTGGTGACCAAAAGGAAACCCACGGAGGAGGAGAAGAGGGCCATGGCCTTTGGCTGGAAGGTAGCCAAACATATCAAATCAAATGCCATTGTATTGGTCAGAGAGGACAGGACGATCGGGATTGGGGCAGGACAGATGAGTCGTGTCGATTCTACCCGGCTGGCCGTGATGAAAGCCCAATCCTCCACAAAAGGAACGGTATTAGCCTCTGATGCGATGTTTCCCTTCAGAGATGGCGTCGATGCCGGCACAGAAGCAGGTGCCACTGCTATCATTCAACCCGGCGGCTCAATCAGAGATGATGAGGTGATTGCGGCGGCCAATGAATATCACATTGCCATGGTCTTTACCGGGATGAGACACTTTAGACACTAAAAGTGGCGGAAGAAATCCGAAACTCGAAATCCGAAATCCAAAACAAATACGAAATTCAAATTTTCAAAACGAGATCGATTGGGTTTTGAATTTTGGTCATTTGAAATTGTTTCGAATTTCGTGCTTTGGATTTCGAGTTTTGATCTCAAATCCGAAGCTACTGAAAGCGAGACATAAGTTTGAGGCGGAGATAAAATATGAAGGTGCTGGTGGTGGGTGGAGGTGGCAGGGAGCACGCCCTGGTCTGGAAGATCGCCCAGAGCCCAAGGGTTTCGAAGATCTACTGCGCTCCAGGGAATGCAGGCATCTCCGAGCAAGCAACCCTCGTTCCGATTAAAGCAAATGACCTCCATAGCCTCCTCGAATTTGCCTTAAGGGAAAAGATCGATCTCACCGTGGTTGGGCCTGAAGACCCACTGACACGGGGAATGGTGGACCTTTTCGAACCCAGGGGGCTCTCCATTTTCGGAGCCAACCAGAAGGCTGCTGAGCTGGAGGGCAGTAAGGCCTTTGCCAAGGAGATGATGAGAAAGTATCGTATCCCGACCGCTTCTTATGAAATTTTCACCGATCGGAATCAAGCCGTGAATTATGTTCGTCAACAGGGAGCTCCCATCGTCGTAAAAGCCGATGGCCTGGCCGCGGGCAAGGGGGTAATCGTCTGTCAGACCGTGGAGGAGGCAATTCGCTCAATCGATCGAATCATGGTGGAAAAGGCATTTGGAGAGGCGGGCAATCGGGTGGTGGTTGAAGAATATCTGACAGGAGAAGAGGCTTCCTATATTGCCTTTACCGATGGAAAAGCGATCCTTCCCCTTGCATCCTCTCAGGACCACAAGGCCATATTTGATGGAGATGAGGGGCCCAATACGGGTGGCATGGGAGCTTATTCTCCGGCTCCCGTGGTTACCGAAGAGGTCAATGAGAGGATCGTAGAGAAAATTTTAAGGCCCCTCATTCAGGGGATGGCGGAGGAGGGAAGGCCTTACAGGGGAGTACTCTATGCGGGATTGATGATTCACAACGGCCATCCGAAGGTTCTGGAATTCAATGCCCGTTTTGGAGATCCGGAAACACAGCCCGTTTTGATGCGGATGAAAGGAGATCTTATCCCCATCCTTGAGGCATGCATTCATGGGAATTTATCACGCTGTAAAATCGAATGGGATCATCGGGCATCGGTCTGCGTGGTCATGGCATCAAAAGGGTACCCTGGAGATTATGAGAAAGGAAAGAGGATAGAGGGCCTTAAAGAGGTTTCTCAAATGGAGGATGCCTTCGTTTTTCATGCAGGGACAGCATGGGCGGATGACAGAATCGTGACCAATGGAGGAAGGGTTTTAGGTGTGACCGGTCTGGGAGAAAATATTCCAAAGGCCATTGAGAGGACTTACCAGGCCGTAAAAAAGATCTCCTGGGAAGGAGTTCATTACCGGACAGATATCGGCAAGAAGGCTCTGTGCTGGCTCTAATCCTTTGTTGTCATTCCTGTACTGATTTTCATCGGGGCGAACTCCAGCCGGAATCCAGGTTTTCAAAGACCTTCTGGATGCCGGATCAAGTCCGGCATGACAGCAAAAGAAGTTTATGACAGTCTTTTGTAAGGAGATATTCAAACATGTATAAGATCGCAGTGATTCCTGGAGATGGAACCGGGCCTGAAGTGATAGCTGAGGGTTTGAAGGTTCTGAAAGCGGTTTCCGAAAAGGTCAATTTCAAGTATCAACTGAAGAACTATGACCTCGGGGGAGAGCGTTATCTGAAAACCGGAGAGACTCTTTCGGATTCTGTCTTGGAAGAGTTAAGAGGGATGGATGCCATCTATCTCGGGGCAATCGGCCATCCAGAAGTCAAACCTGGGATACTGGAGAAAGGAATTCTGTTGAAGATCCGGTTTCAACTTGACCAGTATATTAATCTCCGGCCCGTGATCCTTTATCCGGGAGTCGATACACCTTTAAAGGATAAGCGACCTGAGGATATCAATCTTGTAGTGGTAAGGGAGAATACAGAGGGGGCCTATCTCGGTGCAGGGGGTTTTCTCAAACAGGGAACACTGGATGAGGTTGCCATTCAGGAGGCGATTCATACCCGAAAAGGTGTGGAACGATGTATCCGTTTTGCCTTTGAATACTGCCGAAAAAGAAACCATAAGAAGAAGGTGACCCTCTGCGGCAAAACCAATGTGCTCACCTATGCCTTTGATCTCTGGGAAAGAGTATTCCGGGAGGTGGCGAAGGAGTTCGGAGATATTGAGAGCGATTATGCCCATATCGACGCCATCTGTATGTGGATGGTGAAAAAACCTGAGCAGTTCGATGTGATTGTGACAGACAACATGTTCGGGGACATCATCACCGACCTTGGAGCGATGATCCAGGGAGGAATGGGGATTGCCGCCGGAGGAAATATCAATCCCCGGGGTGTTTCCATGTTTGAGCCCATCGGGGGTTCAGCTCCGAAATACACCGGGCAAGGAGTTGTCAGTCCCCTCGCGGCAATTTCAGCCTGTCAGATGATGCTTGAACACTTAGGGGAGGCAAAAGCAGCACGAGAGATAGAGAAGGCGATCATGAATGTGGTTGGAAAGGATGTCAAGAACCTGAGTGCCGGGAGGATGGGCTACACTACCTCGCAAGTCGGGGACCTGGTGGTGAAGTATATTATGGAAAGATAACGAAAGTTGAACGTTGTCATTGCGAGGAGCGATGGCGACGAAGCAATCTGATGGGATTGCTTCATTTCATTCGCAATGACATTTGAGAAATCCGCATTTGAAAAGAGAGGGAAAGATGGAATGGGGAATGAAAAATCGTCTGGCACAGTTGATTCAATCGGATGGGCGCTGTCTGTTTCTGCCCATTGACCATGGTTATTTTCAGGGACCAACCAGGAAATTGGAAAAACCCGGGGAGACCATTCGACCGCTTCTTCCCTATTGCGATGCCCTCTTTGTAACGAGGGGAGTACTTCGTTCATCCATCGACCCTGAAAAGTCCAAACCTATCATCCTCAGGGTTTCAGGTGGAACGAGCATGGTTGGAAAGGACCTCTCGGATGAAGGGATCACCACCTCCATGGAAGAGGCTATACGGCTCAATGTTTCCGCAGTGGGCCTCTCGATTTTTGTTGGAAGTGAGCATGAGAAAGAGAACCTTCTCAACCTTGCAAAGCTCGTTGACGAAGGAGAAAAGTATGGTATTCCTGTGATGGCGGTAACCGCTGTGGGCAAGGAGCTGGAGAAGAGGGATGCCCGTTACCTTTCTTTAAGTTCCCGGATTGCTGCTGAATTAGGTGCCCGAATTGTAAAAACCTACTGGTGTGAGAATTTCGATCGGGTGGTCAAAGGATGCCCTGTTCCGGTGGTGATGGCGGGAGGACCGAAAGTTGATACGGAGCTGGAGGTTTTTGAGTTTGTTCACGATGGGATGGAGAAGGGGGCAATCGGGGTGAACCTTGGAAGAAACGTCTGGCAGAATGAGTATCCTGTGGCCATGATCAAGGCCTTAAGGGCGATCATCCATGAAAAGGCAACCGTAAAAGAAGCAAACGAGATCTTTGAACAAGAGAAGCAAAAAAGTGGATTGCCATTTCATTCCTGATTCATCCCTGGAATTACTTCCTGCCATTCCTGCGAAAGCAGGAATCTATGTTAATAACTCTTGATTCCCGGTCCTGCGGGAATGACCTTTGGAGAGTGAAAGATATAAATATGAAAGTGGCCATGTACTATAATAACCAAGATATAAGATTGGAGGAGTATCCTACTCCAACCGTTGGTCCCGGTGAATTATTGGTTAAGGTGGTCGCCAGCGGGATCTGTGGCAGTGATGTGATGGAATGGTACCGAATTAAAAAAGCCCCCCGAGTCCTTGGTCATGAGATTGCGGGAGAGATTGTTGAGGTGGGGGAGGGAGTCAAAAATTATAAAGTTGGCGATCGTGTCTTTGTCTCTCATCATGTTCCCTGTAATACCTGTCATTACTGTTTGAATGGTCATTACACGGTTTGTGATACTCTTCGGACGACCAACTTTGATCCAGGAGGTTTTTCGGAATATATCCGTGCCCCGAAGATCAATGTGGACCGGGGCACATTTTTACTGCCCGAAGAGATTTCTTTTGAGGAAGGGGTTTTCATTGAACCATTAGCCTGCGTTCTCAGAGGACAGAGACTGGCAAGGCTAAGGCCGGGCCAGAGCGTCTTTGTCATTGGCAGCGGAATTTCCGGAGTTCTTCATATTGCGCTCGCAAAGGCCTCGGGTACTGGGAGGGTGATTTCATCCGATATGAATGAATTTCGATTAAAATCAGCCAAACAGTTCGGAGCGGATGAAGTCCTGTTTTCAGAAGAAGTCAATCCTGAAAAGATTCGTAGTATCAATCAGGGAAGGTTGGCCGACTTAGTAATTGTCTGTGCCGGAAGCCTATCGGCTTACAGGCAGGGACTTTTAACTGTTGACCGGGGGGGGACAGTTTTATGTTTCGGACTTCTTCAACCGGGAATCGATCTCTCTTTTCCATTTTTCGATTTCTGGAATGACGGAATCACTTTATTGCCAACTTACGGTGGAGCACCCATCGATATCCTCCAGGCGATTGAGTTGATCCGGGCTCATCGTCTTCCAATTAGGGAGATGATCACCCATCGCCTGCCACTTGCTGAGACAGGGCTCGGATTTAAGCTCGTCCTGGAAGCAAAGGAATCACTTAAAATCCTCATCCAACCCCACCGATAAAAGGGATTC
>CAZXMB010000156.1:3401-7007 GCA_964641715.1 uncultured Syntrophaceae bacterium | reverse complement strand
AATTGTTGCGGCTGCGAGAATGGGCTGTCAGATGGCTCGTCGAAATAAGGTGTCAGGCCTTGAAATGTGAAGTTACTCGATTCATGAGTTCTGATAATTTCTTGTCTCTGAGCATCTCCTCTCTTATCCTTTCGGTCACCTTACTCACCGTACTATAATGAATCCCTCCAAAGAGTTTACCAATCGCCTCATAACTGAGCCCAGTATATCGCTGACATAGATAGATGGCAACCTTCCTGGCAAGATGTCTATAACTCCCCCTGTCCAATATCTCCTCTCGATTGACTCCAAAAACCTCCGATACCACACCCACTACCTCCATCGGAGAAGGAGAATCCACTAATCTCTTTCGCCCAACAACCCCCTGGGGAAGTCGTCTCCCTTTTAACATCCCTTTGATTTTCCCTATAAACTCCTCTCCCCCAAGAATGACCTGATTATAAAGGCTCTTAAATGGCACACCTTCCTTCTCCTTCAACAGGTTTCCCTTCGGCGTCTCCAATATCAAATGATAATGGTTATCCATTAAAATATAACCATGGATGAGAATCCCATAACGGTCATGGTAGTCCTCAAGGATTTTAAGAAATTTGATCCGGTCCGCATCTTTTAGGAATATCTTCTTTTTTTCGTTTCCCCGGCTCGTGATGTGATACAAAGCACCAGGATATTCTATCCGAATCGGCCTACCCATAGAAAAATCATATAAAAAGATAAATGATTTGTCAAATTTCAAGGCCTGACACCAATTTGACACCAATTGTGCTTTCCATCTAAACCGCTCTCGATTGATCCGACAGGCAATATTGTCAGAAGGCACCATATCCATCCGGCTATGCTTCAGAAGGCGTTTAAAGTTGCTGTCGGGAAAGTAGGGATTACCAAACAGGCCTCTGTTCATACTTTAAGACACAGCTTTGCGACCCATCTTCTCGAAAATGGATATGATATTAGAACCATCCAGGAACTTCTCGGCCACCGGAATCTTCAGACGACCATGATCTATACTCATGTTGCAAAGAAAAACATATTAGGAGTAAGGAGTCCCCTCGATAAATAGTTACTTCCTAACCCGTTTATTTATCAAATTTTCCACTCTATTCCCTTTTCAATCAACTTGTCTTAATATAAAAATATGTGGACGAGAAGAATATTTCTAAAAATTGGAATTGGAACCTTTTTGTTGGGTTGGAACTTGGTCTCGAGTGCCTGGGCAAAGACAAAAAAGATTCTTCCTAAAGGGTTTTCAAGAGAAGAAATTAAAAACATGAACCCTGAAGAGATTGACAATCGAAATCTTGAAATTGATCCGATCAAACAATTTGGCACGATGGGGCCAACCGATATAGCGATTGATTTAAATACTTATCGGCTAAAGGTCACAGGAAAAGTGGGACACCCTCTTTCGCTGAGCTATGATGAAATTCTCAAGTTTCCCTCCATCACGGAGACGGTCCTCCTCATCTGCCCTGGCTTCTTCGCCAATAATGGCCGGTGGGCCGGGGTGAATTTGAAGAGCCTGCTTCAGGAGGCACGGATAAATAAAGGGACTCAATATATCGATATCCATGGAGCCAATAGGAAGGTCGTCAGAATTTCCTTAAAGACAATTGATCAAAAAAGGACTTTTTTGGCCTACCGGGTGAACGGAGAACCCCTTCCTCAGAAACACGGCTTCCCATTGAGGCTGGTCTACGAAGATGCCTACGGATATGACTGGGTAAAATATGTGAAGGAAATTGTAGTCCTGTAACCCGCTCAGAACTTCAGCCGCCGAACCTCAACCAAAAAGTATGCTCCCCTGCTGGCGGGAAGGCACTGAGCGACTTGTGAGGTTTATTCGATTGTTGACTTGCCAAATGTTAAGGGCTGACCTCCAATAAACTCCATCATGATGCTTCCTGCCTCCTCCGGTTTCTGTAATTGCAAATCATGGATTCCATCTCTCAAAGATACCACTTCGATATTCGGCAGGTGAGTTCTTAAAAAAATTGCATTCGACTTTGCCATCTCTTGATAGCCAGATCTTTCCCCATAAAGATAAAGAACGGGTGTGGATATTTTTCTGATCTCTTCTGTAAAATCCCTCGAGGTCTTCAATGTACGGGAAATGTGATACCAGGAGATTCGAGAGGCTGTCTTGTTGTTTTGAGAGATGATCTCCCTTACCTCCTTTTTTTCAATATCACTCAACTCTTTCCATCCCTTCCCCATCACCGATCTGGCCACAAACCTGTCCGCTAATCCGGACCGAATGACTCCGATAGGAACCTCTCCGATCACAGGGATTTTTAAAAGGCCTTCCAGAGATCCGTAGGAAATTTCTTTGCGGTGACTTCCGTTGAAGCCATTTCCTTCTATGGAAACAATCTTATCCACCTTTTCTGGATACCTTGCCGCAAGGTTTAAGGCGATCGCTCCTCCATAGGAAACCCCGACCACATGAACTCTGGATATCTGCAACTGCCCAATCATCAGGGCAATTAAATCCGCCTGCTCTTCAATGGTATATCCGAATCCGGATCGGGGTTTGTCAGAATCACCGACGCCCAGGTAATCCATGCAGAGAAGCCTATAATGTTTTGAGAGGATGGGAATCATTCTATTCCAGTGCCGGTAGGTACTGAAGGCGCCGGGGATCAGGAGAACGGGCTCTCCCCCACCGACCTCCACATAGTGAATATTATAACCCTGAACAATAATAAACCTATCCTCCCCATGTTTCGATTTCGAATAAACTTGATGATTTCCATTTCGGGCCAGATAGCTGCAGCTCATCGTGGAAATCATCCAGAGGGATAAAAGGAGGATAAGGCTTATACTCTTTTTCCTGTGGTCCATAAGTCTCGTCTTTTGCCGGGTAAGGGAATATCTAATATTTAAAAAAGAATCTGTCAACTTCAGAAAGAGACTTGAAAAATCGAGAGGTATTGGGGGTGGTTTGTTTTGATCTGGGCGAGGCATCCATGATCCTGACCACCGCAGGAAAATAGCTATTCTTTTCCGGGTAACTTCCCTATACTCCTCCGGTGGTGCCCTTGTATAGGTTCACCATGATGGATGATCGTCACCGTCCCATCCTGCTCCAGCAATGCCTTCTTGATTAAAGGGATGTCCGTTTCTGGATCGAGGTCATGCTTTCGCATGGCACGTTCCAATTCGCTTCGTGTCATCACCTCGCGTCTCAAATTCTTCGTCATGATTCGACCATCTTCGATTAACAGCGTTGGTCTTCCTTCAAGCAATCTTGCCAGCCTTGGAAAATAAAGGGTAAGACGTCCGATCAGGCCATTCGCACAGAATAGTGCCAATCCGCCGATGAGACCGCCTGTCAGTGAGTTATCGGGCCCAATCATTGCATTCTGGAGGATATTGCTGATCGTCAGTAGGACGATCAGGTCAAAAGGTGTCATCTGCCCCAGTTCGCGTTTTCCTGCTATTCGGAAGGTGATGAGTAAGAAAAAATAGACGATGATAGGTCGTACAATTTTTTCGATTACCGAGACTTCAGGGATGAGAAAATTGATATCCATCCTGCTCCTCCTTTCTTCCCTCCCCGGGCCAGGCATTCCCTGCGGCCTTTCCGATCTGCCTCCCTAACCGCTC
>CAZXMB010000156.1:0-3301 GCA_964641715.1 uncultured Syntrophaceae bacterium | reverse complement strand
CCTCCCCGGGCCAGGCATTCCCTGCGGCCTTTCCGATCTGCCTCCCTAACCGCTCAGTCACAAGTAATGCGATGGCGGGGACCTGTTGAAATCGAAACTCCATATAAGAGTGGAGAAAACCCTTTTTCCCACCAACCGAAATATCGCCCCAAGGAATAAAGAGATCGGGATGCCCAAACCGAAATAGAAAAAAGACAGAGAGGTAAAGTCCGGACTCATTGGCTCCAATGGTGAGGCAATTGTTATAGCCCATCTTCCACCGCATCTGCGCGCTCTGAAATCGCCAGGAGGGGCCGGTAAACGTCCCCGCAAAGCGGTAGTAATTGGCAAGGGTGGCCCAACCACTGATTCGAGCGATCAGGGCAAAGAGGGCGATTAAAAATCCGATAAGGACCGGAAAGAAATATTCAGGATGACTTAAAATCTCCCTCATAGGAATTCACCTGCCCCTTAATTGATCAACCTGCCAGTAGCCTTTCTGACAGCATCGGCAAAGGTCTGAAGTTGTTCCTTATCGGCCCGGAGCAGATCCCGAACCTTCCGGCTGATCTCCAATTGAACCCCTTGCCCTGATTTTCCCCGGTTGCAGATGTTCTTCGGATCGGTCCCCATCAGCCCTTCTTCAGGAGGTCTGATCGGGAAGCCAGCCCTCTCCAATTCCTTTCCGATTTCCAGGCCCAATAAAACACTAAGACCTCCAACCATCACAAAACCATCTTCCTGATCAATTTGACCATGGACAGAGATGACGATCTCTGCCTTTTCAAGGGCTTTCAGTGCCCGGGGTTCATCGAAAAGATGACTTTCAATGTGAAGCCTGCGGCTATCCGTCTTTAACCCCTCAAAACTGTAATAAGAGTAATCCGTACCCGCGATCGCCTCAGCAATGATTTCTGTTGTGAGTTCGATTCTCCCACCGTGAATCGCCATGATCAAAACCTGTGGATCCTTCGATTCCATTCTGACTCGGTAGTCTTGACCCTCTACTTCGTGATCCCTGAGTTCTTTAAAACTCAAATAAGAAGTCATCTCATCCACCCTGAAAATTTGGTTTCACTATAACAAAAACAATGGTCTTGTCAATCAAACTTGATGATTCCTGACCGGCAAGTGCCCCGCAAGCCCCGCCTTGCAGGCGGGGTCAAGGGGCACAATATAAATGAGATTTCTTTTCCGGGAAGCCCCGCCCTGTGGGCGGGGAGCTTCACTCAAGGAAGGATGGGCGGGGGATAAAAAAAGAGTGTTCTTTGCAATCTGTGGATGAAACTTGACTGTGAGTCCACTCACCTCCTAAGGCCCGGGTTTCATGGCCATCGAAGCCCCGATGCTTGAGGAGGCGCAACTGGAACTCACGCTGGGTTGTTGGAGGTACTCCTCCCTCCAGACCTTGTCCGCAAAGGTGCCAAACCGGTTGGCATAGGCATCGATCTCTTCCCTCATCGTGGTCACGATCTCCTCAGCCCCCTGGTGAGTGAAATAAGGTCTCGTCTCCTCAATGATCTCCCTGTAGATATGGGGGTTATCGATAATCATACAGGGTCTCAAGTGGTTCTCATTATGGGGTTGCCTCTTTCGAATAGCCCTGAACAGGGGACTATCCAGTGCCTCGGCCAAAGGAACATCTTTGATATTATGCATCGCCACATGAGTATAGACACAGGGTTCCACATCTCCATTGGCATTGATATGAAAATATCTTCTCCCTGCAGCGATACACCCCCGGACATGGGGTCCGTCATTCCAGAAATCGAGAATGAACAGAGGCTTCGTCCTGCGGAAACGGATGACCTGCCTTCGGAGGTAATCCCTCTGCTCAGGGGTGACCATGAGATGGATATCCCCCTGGCCATTGACGGGAAGGTAAAGGAAGTACATCTGGGCAATGATCCCTTTTCCAAGCAGAAAGTCGATCCATTTCTCCGACGAGACGACGTCCACATTATTCCTTGTCACGGTCGCAGAAGAACCGAAGAGCACATGGGCCGCCTTAAGGTGATCCATTGCCTCCATGATTTTTTTGAAGATCCCGGGGCCTCTCCACCGGTCCGTCTCCTCCTCATACCCTTCGCAACTGACGACGACCATTGCATTTCCGAGATCCCTGATCCTCTCCGCCTTCTCCCTCGTCATCAATGTGGCGTTCGTATAGACCTGGAAAAAGATATTGGGATGCTCTTCGATCATCTGAAAAAGATGGGGATACATGAAGGGCTCTCCCCCGAGCACGGTGACAAAGTGGAGCCCTATCTCCATACACTCTCTGAGAATTCTCTTCACAAGGTCATAGGACAAACCAGGATGCCTTTGATAACCCAGCGTATAGCAACCCGAACATCTTAAATTACACCGGTAGGTGGGGCTGAGGATCATAACAAAAGGAGGCCTGAATCCATGCTCTTTTTCAAACTGGTCTCTCTTATGATTTCCCTGAAACCAGGCATTATTGAAAAGGGTATCAAAAATGATGGTCCGGTTTTTAGGGGGAAGGTATTCCAGAACACTTCTGAACATCTTTTTTGCAGGATGGCCCGGAGTTTCAAGCATCTTCCTGACCCCTCTGATGGCACCGAGAATTTCATAGTCAGAGGTCAGCTTCTCCCCCAAATAGGTCAGTTGAACCAGGTTTTCATCAGAGACCCTTCTTAAAAGCTCCACGATCATCTTGGACACCTGATGACCTGTAAAATCCTTGATCTGATCAGAAAATGGCATGGCTCTCCCTCCTTGTTTATCTCAACTCTGTATAGCTGTCCAGAACCCTAAAATCGCTACAGCAATCCCCACAATTAACTCGTTAATGAGATTCCCGTTGATTGTAAATGAAGCAATGATCAACCAAACCCCTAATGAACCAATGATCCAGTTTTGCCACATCCCGGGTTATCTCCTCTTTGCTGAAATTTTTCTTATAATTAAAGCAATTTCGATACCACTCCTTTTGAGTTCGTATAAAAAAATCTAACTTAAAAACATTTATAAAATCGAAGAGTTATCAAGGTGACAAAACTGTTTTTATCGACAGGAGAAGGGTGGAACCCTTTTTTTGCGAAATCTCCATTCGCATTTTAATATGAATTCGAAAACCTTATTAAAAACAAATAAATAAATGCGGTAACAAATCTCGCATGAAAGCTTAATTTTATCGCATCCGCCAGAATCCCCTCTGAATTGCCTTCTTCTGGGATGCGTTGCGAGAAATAGGAGATGCCTTTAAAAAAACTCTTTGAAAGACTTTTACTGAAATGCCTTACTCAAGCGGATCGATAGAAATAGCCCCTTTTAACTAATGCATTACTTTTAC
>CAZXMB010000155.1:0-7031 GCA_964641715.1 uncultured Syntrophaceae bacterium | reverse complement strand
TACTCTTTCCAGGAGACAGGGGCGATGATCATAGCGGAGCGGGAATCGAGCCATTTGATCCTCCACTCCTGATGGCACTCCGGACATTGAGCCATTCGCTCAAGCGGGGGAATCTGAAATCTCGCACTGCAGGCCTTGCATCGAATTTGAATCTCGTTTTTATCCATTCCCGCAGGTCATCCTCAAATTTTAGGAAAGAGGTGTTCAGAACAGGGCAATTTCTTTTCTCAAAGTATCATTGAAATTTTCCACCAATGGAATAAACCGGAGATGAGGGGCCGGCACTATTTTATCGCAGATTTTACGATATCATTAGGGCTGAACCCGTTGCCCTGGACCTTTTTTGCAATGGCGGCATCCACACCGAAGAGTTCCTGGACCCTGATGACCCCTTTCAACTGGCCGGTTGTCCACCCCAGGGAAAGTCTGGTGGCAGGATGAATGATCTCTTTTCCGGGTTCATAAATCTCGAGATGATCTCCGACCCGGAGCCCTGAAAGTCTGCCTGCATTGATGTAGAGGGTCTCCCCTTCAATCTTTGCGATGGTGGTGGTCCAGTCCAGATAGTCGAGCTGGCGAAGGAATCCCTCCAGTACATCCTCCAGACCGAAATCAATGGCTTTAAGCACTGCCTTGCTGCGGCTATACTCACCAGATTCCTTTGTTCCGAAGATGGGGCTTCGCCCGATAAAGGTCTTCAGGAGATTTCCGGTGGAGGCATCGAGGAGCCGGACTTCCACCTTGGCGGTTGCAAAGGAGACTTCCTCTTCAGAGGTCTCCGATGCCTTGGAAGAGAGGATGCTCACATCCGTGACAGAGCCATAGACAAAGGCTTGAATTCCCAGGGAATGGTGAGCCCGCTTCATGGTTTCCGGGTCTGTCAGGCTTTCAAATTTAAATCCTTCCCGGCTCAACATCTCGGTGGCAACGGTTCGATCCAGGATGACCGCTCTTTGGGTGGCTTCAACTTTATCGGAGAATCTTTTGGCTACTGCTTCTCCGATTTTTTCATCTTTATAAGTGGTTTTATTTTCAAAGTCTAAGATGACCACCTTTTTCTTGAAGCCCAGCTGGAAGAAGGGAAGGGGAGAGCCGCTGAAAGGCCTTGAGGGGATAGAGGCCACTTTCGTTTCAGGCTCTCTCTTTGGAGTGGGCTGGGCAGATGGTTTTTTAGCGGGAGGGGTATCGGGTCTGGGGGGATTGACTCCCTTGATCGTCTCCATTCCCTCAACGTTGACGGTCTTCCCCTCGGGCAGCTTCTCACTGCTCTTCTTTTTTCCGATCAACGGCAAATTGGAACAGGAGGTAAGGAGAAATATGGAAAGGGTGAATGAAATGAAAAGAGTTAATAATCTTTTATTTGGATTCATGAATACTCCTTCAGGAAATCGCATGGGGTGGCTGGTTAATATTAAAACCTGATGGTGGTATATTACCAATTTTAAAGAAGATGTCAAGGCGAGGGGTCAGAAATGCATTGACGGGGATTAACCCATCTGTTAGAATCCTGAAAAATTATAGTAAAAGGCGGGAAGGTGAGGCTGGAGGATAGGAAAGCGATTGTCACGGGTGCGGGGCAGGGGATCGGCCGGAGCATTGCCCTGAAGATGGCCCGGGAGGGGGCGGAGGTGGTTATCGTTGAATGGAACCCCGATACCGGAAAACGAACCCAAAAAGAGATTGAAGACCTGGGCAAAAGAAGCCTCTTCTTCCAGATTGATGTGGCAGAGCAAAAACAGGTTCAGCACATGGTGGGAGAGGTTTTGAAAGCTTTTGGGAAGATCGATATTTTGGTGAACAATGCTGGCTTTGATCGTCCGGGAACTCTTTTGAAGACCAGAGAGGAGGATTGGGATGCCGTGCTGGGGGTCCATCTCAAAGGGACGCTGAACTGTATTCAGGCCGTTGTCCCTCATATGATCGAGAAGGGTTATGGCAAGATCGTGAACATCTCATCCATATGGGGGAAAAGCGGGGCCATTTCAGAGATCAGTTACAGTGCCGCTAAGGCAGGAATCATCGGCCTGACGAAAAGCGTGGCCAGGGAATTGGGACGGCATCAAATCAATGTGAATGTTGTTCTGCCAGGAATGATTCTGACCCCAACCATTTCCGGGATGGCTGATAAATATAAGAACCTCATCATTGAAAATACTCCTCTGAAGAGGGCTGGCCAGCCTGAGGAGATTGCAAATGTGGTTGCTTTTTTAGCATCGGATGAGGCGAGTTTTATGACCGGGGCTGCCGTGGAAGTCTCCGGCGGGTGGAATATGTAGGGCAGGTACCGGTTCCGCGAATTGTAAAATTTTGTGGTTTTAAATGGGACGAATTTGGACACCGCTCAGGAGTGCTTTCGAAGCTTTAGAATGCGGATTTTGATTATCTTTATGGGAAACTGAGGTATTCCCGCTCACCAAAAGCTATTTTAAATAGGCTCAAAGAGTTTGCAATAAAAGGTTTCCGCTCTAAATCTTCTCCAGCACCCCTGAACGGTGTCTTGGAGATCATTTTTCAACAAAAAAATAATACCTTAAATTTTTTGATGGGAGTGCCTGATGGATGATGTCGAAGAAAAAAGAGAGGGCTGGCGGAAGAAGGCCAGAGAGGTGGGGAAGACTTTTGTGGCACCCCGGGCCGCAGACATCGATGCCAGAGGTGAATTCTCGTGGGGGAGTGTCGATGTTTTTGCGAGAGAAGGTTTTTTAAGACTCATCATCCCCAAAGAGTACGGAGGTGAGGATGGGGATGTTACCTCCTTCTGCATCATTGTGGAGGAGTTGGCCCGGCACTGTGCCTCTTCTGCCCTCCTTGTGGTTGTCCAGGCGGTCGGAACCATGCCCGTGGTTTTAGGAGGATCAGAGGAGTTAAAGAAGAGGGTCTTGACCCGATTGGCAAAGGAGAAGGGATTGATCTGTTTCTGTTTGACGGAGCCCGAGTTCGGTTCAGATGCAGCCTCTATTCGGACAAAGGCCATTCTGGAGGGGGATCATTATCGGATCAATGGAAGAAAGTGTTTCATCACCAATGGCGGAGTCTCCGATTTTTACACTATTTTTACAACCACCAATCCAGAGAAGAAAATAGACGGGATCACCGGTTTTTTAGTGGATAAGGGCACGCCCGGTCTTTCGATCGGAAAGACTGAGGAGAAGATGGGCATTCGAGGATCCAATACTACTGAGGTAATTATTGATGATGTGAAAGTACCGGTCAGCCAGAGGATTGGCGAGGAGGGAGTGGGGTGGTGGCTGATGATGAGAACCCTCAATCGTTCAAGACCCGCTATCGGCGCCTTGGCCGTGGGAATCGCTCAGGGGGCCATTGACTACCTGATTCAGTATGGACATGAAAAGGGCTGGAAGGAAGGAGGAGAGGGGACTTCGGGGGTTCTCCTTAAATTGGCGGATATGACCGTAGAGACCGAAGCGGCCCGGGCCATTGTCTACAAATCAGCAGAGATGATGGATGAGAAGATGAAAGGGACTCCGGTTCAGATGTTTTCTGCCATGTCAAAATACTTTGCCTCCGATATCGCCATGAAAGTGACGACCGATGCGGTGCAGATGTTACAGTGGCAGGGCCTTACTCAAAGTCATCCCCTCGAAAGGATGATGAGGGATGCAAAGGTCATCCAGATCTTCGAGGGAACGAATCAGGTCCAGAGGATGGTGGTTGCCCATACCTTATTGAAGGAAAAATAAAAACTTCCAGGATCACCCGTTTTCATCTTCTTCTCTCATTGCGATAGATAGAAGGATTTAATTGTTCACTATTGTGAACTTTTTTCATTATTGTAACCTCAATGACTGAACTTTCAATCTCCTTATTAAACTCCACCCATTTCAAAAGTAACGGAAGGCGGTTCGTTAATACCTAAATTTATTAAAAAACAAAAAATTTTTAAATAAATATTTTATATTATAATTTAAATAGTTATACATTTTTTAAATTATTCTATTCTTCATAAATGATCAAATATAAATTATCGCTTGACAAAGGGGAAAATGTATTATAATAATTTATTCGCTGATATCTTATCGGTTGTTTATTGGTTCACTATTGTGAACAATTATTCGGAAACTGAAGGATTTTAACATTCTACCTTAAGAAAGGGGGTTGTTATGGTAGAAGAAAAGGAAGGGATTTCAACAGCGGAAAGTCTCCGAAAGACTCGGACCTATGGCCAATTCAGGTGCCATAATCCCAGTTGTATGGGAAGGCTCCAGCCTGAGCCCGGAGTGGACCGTGTGAAATGCCCTGAATGCGGGATGGAATTTCGAGTGGCCTGGGTTAAAAGCGGGTTTCCGCGCATCCGGGGCCCGGTATGGGATGTGAACGTGAGAATAGCGGAGGAGGCATTTCAGAGAAAAATGAAGGAGGAAAAGAAAGATGGCCCTAAATAAAAAGGTAGCCTATATTGATCTCTCTACAGGGAAAATTGAAATCAAGCCCATATCGATCGACGTCCGGAAAAAATTCCTGGGAGGTCGGGGTCTGGATGCCTATTTACTTTATAATCATACAAAAAAAGGTATTGATCCTCTTGGACCTGAAAATACGCTGATGGTCAGCGGCGGACTTCTGGCCGCCACCCTCGCTTCAGCGACCGCCCGGACCCATGTCATGGCAAAGTCTCCATTAGGAGGCATGCTCGGAAGTTGTAACATGGGAGGGTTCTTTGCCCCTGAGTTAGCCTGGGCAGGTTTTCATCATCTCGTCATCAAAGGGAAAGCGGAAAAGCCCGTCTACCTGTGGATTCATAATGACAAAATCGAGATCCGGGATGCACGGAACCTATGGGGGAAGACCGTTACCGATACTCAATGGGCGATTCGTGAAGAACTCGGGGATGAGGATATTAAAAGCATGGTCATTGGTCCGGCCGGAGAGAATCTGGTTCGATTTGCCAATGTGATGACCGGAATTAAAAATTCCGGAGGAAGGACCGGGATGGGAGCAGTCATGGGCTCAAAAAATTTGAAGGCGGTTGCCGCCCGGGGCACCCTGGATATTAAAATCGCCCATCCCAGAGAGGCTCTCGAATATAATAAACGTTTTATTGATCAGATCACTAGTGCCAAAGTGAACCAGACCCAGGGAACCCTTGGAACCCCATTCATCTGGGGAGCCACCAACTCCTGGGGGGGTGTCCGGTGCAGAAACTTCCAGTACAACCAGGAGCTCTACTGTGATGAGATTGAACCGGAAGCCCTTGATGAAGTCTGTACGGAGACCGTAGGCCCCTACCATATGGCAGGGTGCTTTGCCTGCCAGGTCCACTGCCGGGCCAAGTATAAAATCCCTACCGGACCTTACGAAGGGGTCTACGACGAGGGTCCGGAGTATACATCGCAGGGTGCCTTCTGCGGAGAGCCGGACTGCCGGAGTCTCGAGACCTTACTGGTGGGTAATCACCTGGTGAATCAGTATGGAATGGATAACCTCGAAACCGGAAGCATCATCTCGTGGGCGATGGAACTCTACGAACTGGGCATCCTCACCCGTAAAGAGACCGATGGCCTGGACCTGCGGTTTGGCAATGACGAAGCGCTTCTGGAGATGGTGAGAAGGATTGCCTTTCGAAAGGGCTGGTTGGGCGATACGCTGGCGGAAGGGGGAATCATCGCCTCCGAGAGGATTGGAAAGGATTCTTTTGGCTACCTGGTTCAGGTGAAAGGGGTGAGCAACCTTCATTCGGATGAACGGGCCACTCCTGCCCTGGCACTCAATATTGCCACTGCCTCCCGCGGTTCAGACCATTTAAGAAGCAGGCCGGCGATTGACCTGTATCACCTGCCGGAACAGGTGTTAAGGAAAATTTATAGTAACCCTGTCCCTTACGACGGACCGTTGAGTTCGGAACATACGGAGTACATTGGCAAACCATGGCAGGTCTTCTGGCAGGAGAACTGTTACATGGCAGTCGATTGTCTCGGGATATGTAAATATCATACCGTTTTCCTGGGGGCGACCCTCCCCAATTTTGAAGACTGGTCCAAGGTCATCTACTACAATACCGGTCTGGAGTTGACCCCCCGGGAGATCTGGGATATTGCCGAACGGTGTAACATGATCGAGCGTCTCTTTAACCTCCGCGAGGGTCTGACGCGGGAAGATCTTTACCGGGGCGATATGCTCAATCACCGTTACTTTGATGAGCCTGCTCGGCGGGGTGCGCCCGATGTGGTAGGCCGGGTCATCGACCGGAAAAAATTCAAGGAAATGGTGGATGAGTTCTATGAATTTAAAGGCCTAGATCAGAACGGCGCCCCGAAACCGGAGACGCTCAAGAGGCTCGGTCTGGAAAACGAACCCTCCCATCTGTTGTAATACGGCGAATTTAAGGAATGATAGCGAATAACACGAATGGGTTTTATTCTTAAAATTAGTTCTTATTCGTGTGATTCGTGATATTGAAAGGAGAAGAGTCAATGGAACCTATGGGGAAAGTTCTTGCAGTTAATCCCGAAAAGTGTACCGGATGCCGTCTCTGTGAACTGGTCTGTTCGGTTTTCCATGACGGCGTTTCAAATTCCTCCCGAAGTCGCATCAAGATCATGAAATGGGAGGCGGAGGGACTTTATATCCCGATGTCCTGCCAGCAGTGCCAGGATGCACCCTGCATGATCATCTGTCCGGTGAAAGCCATTTATAGGGATGAGAAACTGAGCCGGGTGATGGTGAATCATAATATCTGCATTGGTTGCCGTTCCTGCGTGGCAGTCTGCCCCTTCGGAGCTATGGGTTTTAATGTCATCGATCGAAAGAATTTTAAGTGTGATCTCTGTGATGGAGATCCCCAGTGTGTTCGTTTCTGCGAGGTCAAAGCAGTAGAGTATGTGGAGCCGGACCGCGTGAGTACCGTCAAGAAGAGAGCGGCGGCCGAGAAGATCACGGCTGCCCAGAGACAGGCTCTCGCCTTAGAATCCGAATCACACTGAGAAACACTGACATTTTCAGAGGGGCTGGCCATCCCCGCCCCTCTGAGCCTGGTCATTCCATCCCTTCGACCCCCATTGTTTAAGATCTCA
>CAZXMB010000154.1:0-7130 GCA_964641715.1 uncultured Syntrophaceae bacterium | reverse complement strand
ATGAGATTTCCTTTCCGGGAAGCCCCGCCCTGTGGGCGGGGAGCTTCACTTTTTACGAGACCATCCTATAATTCTTGGAACCAAAGCAGCCATTTTGTTGTCTTTATAAGAGGGGATATACAGATTTTTAATGGAGCATTCTCCAAAGATCCGGCAAGAGGTGATCGAGAGCTGCAAGGCAGGGGATAAAGGGGCCTTTGCAGAGATTGTTTTGAATTACCAGAGGAAAGTGTTCAATATCGCCTACAGGATGCTGGGTAACAGGGAGGAGGCAAAGGATCTGGCCCAGGAAGTCTTTCTCTCTGTCTTTGAGTCGATTCGGGACCTGAGGGAGGAGGTCAAATTCGAGGCCTGGCTTACCCGGATTACGTTGAACCATTGCCGGAACCGATGGAAGTACCTGAAGCGGAGGCATTATTTCAATTCCGATTCCTTAAACGATCCCATTGAGACAGAGGATGGGGAGATGGAGAGGCCCATTTATGATCCTTTGAACAATCCCGAAATCCTCTGCGAAAAGAAGATGATTCAGGAACTCATTCAGAGAGGTCTCCTGAAATTAAAAGAGGATCAGAGGGAACTCATCGTATTGAGGGATCTTCAGGGATTCTCCTATGGGGAGATCGGGGAATTATTCTCTCTGCCCGAAGGAACGGTAAAATCGAAACTCCACCGGGCAAGGATGGACCTCAAACAAATCTTGGAGAGGGTCATTCATTAATGGAGCGAGCAAGGACAATGGGTTGCGAAAAGGTCCATGGTCAATTCTCCGCTTTATTAGAGGGCAATCTGGACCCCTTCGAAGAGGAGAGGGTTCGCAAGCATCTTGAAACCTGCCCGGATTGTCAAAGAGATTGGGAACGCTTCAGCCAGATGGTCTGGTGGCTTCACTCCGTTGAAGAGCAAGAGGTCCCTGAGGGGTTTCTTTCAGAGGTAGAGAAAAAGGCGCAGGAGAGAAAGCGGAAAGAGAGATGGATGGGATCGGACCTCTTTCGCTCCATGAAAATCCCGGTTCAAGCAGTGGCCATGGTTTTCATCGTCTTTTTGGCCCTTTACCTCACCAAGATGATACCTTTTGAGACGATTCAAAAAATGCCTGTTGAAAAAAGAGAACTTTCTTCTTCGAAGGTGGTAAAGGGAAAAGAGCCTTCTTCAGGAGTGAAAGAAGCGAAGAAGGATATATCACTTCCAGCCTCAACCCCTATGGCCCAGTATCAAAGGGATTATATCTCAGAGACAAAACCTTCTGTTCAAGGTGAGATGAAAGGGGATAAAGAGGTGTCCCATGCTCCATCCAGGGAGAAGGATGAGAAGGCACCCTCGCCTCCTTTAGAGACCGAGGCCGCAAGGGTGGAGGCGCTTCTGCCAAAAGAGACCGGAAAGGCAGAGGTCCTTCCTCCGGAAGAGAAGAGGGTAGGGGAAAGAGGAGCCAAAGCAAAGGCTTATTTAATCCCGGAACCTCAACGGGAGATCACCTTAAAGATTTCTGAAAGGGAGGGCGCGCTCACGCAATTGAAGAAACTGCTCAAACAGTTTGGAGGAGAGGTAGTAAAAGAGGAAGAAAATTCGATCCTCGCCTCCCTGCCCCGTTTAGCCTATCCGGAGTTTGAAAAGGAACTGACCAAAATGAGCTTACCCCCTCATCCCAGCCTGATGGTGAAACAAAGAGAGGTCATCAAAGAATGGAACCTTGCCGAGGGGACAAAGAAAAGAGAGACTGAGGTGAGGAGAGAGGAGGCGGAGAGATTCCGGATGGACAGGGAAGAAACCATGGCCATCAGGATTTATCTCAAGAAAGGGCCAGATTGACTTCCCGCCCCAATTCTTGTATAAATATTAAAGTCGCTCGACCCATTTTTTTTCAAATTACCCAATCAATTCAAAGTAGAAAATGATCGACCCTATTGAGAGGAGGGAATTGATGATAGGACGACGAAGCTTTCTAAGGGTAACTCTGATCGTCCTTTTCGCTTTGTTCTGTCTTTACGGTCAGGGAATGTCTGAGGAACGCTATAGCGTAAAATCGGGGGACTCTCTTTATACCATTTCGAAATCGTTCGGTATCTCTGTGGAGACACTGAAAGAAGCCAATGGTTTGAAACGAAGTGTGATCCAACCCAAACAGATTCTGATCATCCCCAACCCGCAAGAGAGACAAAAAGAGAGAACTGTTAAGAAGTCTTTCGTTGAGACTGAGACTTATAGGGTGAAACAGGGGGACAGTCTTTACGTGATTTCAAAAAGGGTTGGCCTCTCGATTGAAGAGATCAAGAGGATGAATCGTCTCCAATCGAATGCCTTGAAGACGGGGCAAAAACTTTTCCTTCCGAAGAAGGGACTCCCCATTGAAGAGGAGTTGGAAGAGATGGGTGATATGGAGGAGGTAAAGGAAAACGAGCAGGCGGAAGGAGAGAAGGAGATGACCTCCGAGCCCCTTGCGAAATGGGGGGGGCCTGAGGAGAGAAATCTCTTCGTCCGGGTGGTCAAGACCTTTTTGGGTGTTCCCTACCGCTTGGGAGGTGCCACGTTAAAGGGGATCGATTGCTCTGCCTTTGTGAAAAGGATCTATGGAATCTTTAATATCTCTCTTCCCAGGACAACCCGAGAACAACTTCATTCGGGCAAGAAGGTGGGAAGGGAGGAATTAGAGGAGGGAGATCTCGTCTTCTTTAAAACACGAAGGCGGAATAATGCTCATGTGGGGATCTATATCGGGAACAATGAATTTGTCCATGCCTCTAACCGCACCAGGGAGGTGAGGATCGATAGCCTGAATACCCCTTACTTTTATACCCGGTTCATCAAAGGAGTCAGGATCAAAGAATTGGAAAGAGAGAGTTAAGGTTATGATTATTTCCATCAATCCTAAAAATCCTCAACCCAGATTGATCCGAAGGGTTGTGGAGGTACTCGAAAAGGGAGGGATCATCGGATATCCCACCGATACCATCTATGGAGTGGGTTGTGACCTCTTCCATCCGGAGGCGATCCGGAGGATCCATCGGTTAAAGAAAACGGAGGCAACGAAGCCATTGAGCTTCATCTGCTCCGATCTGAAAGACATCAGCCGTTATGCCTATGTCTCCAATTATGCGTATAAGACGATGAAGCGACTCTTTCCCGGGCCCTATACCTTTATTTTGAAAGCGACCCGATTGGTCCCGAAGATTGCCATGACCAAACAGAAGACCGTAGGGATTCGTATCCCTGACAATAAGATCTGTCTTTCCCTTGTGCGATCTCTGGGACACCCGATCATCAGCACCAGTGTATATAAGCCTGATGAAAGCCTCTTCAACGATCCCCTCGAGATTGAGGAGCGTTTTATGAAGCAATTGGACCTGGTGATCGATGGAGGGGTGATCCTCCCTGAGCATTCCAGCATTGTCGACCTCACCGATGAATTTCCCAAGGTCATCCGAAAAGGAAAAGGGGATGTAAGCCTCTTCGTGTAAGGGGCCGATTGCCCAAAAGAAAGGAGGAAGGAATGGGACGAAAGAGTCTTCCACCGACGACCCTGCTTTTTCCCACGCCTGTGGTCTTAGTTACCAGTATCGATGAGGAGGGGAAACCTAATATCATCACTCTGGCCTGGGTCGGCGTGGTCAATTCAGAACCTCCGATGATTGGCATCTCCGTCCGGCCACAGCGCTACTCCCATGATTGTATCCAGAGGACAAAAGAATTTGTAGTCAATATCCCCTCGCAGGAGATGGTCAGAAAGGTGGATGCCTGCGGAGTGGTCTCTGGTAGAGAGAAGGACAAGTTCGCCCTGATAGGTTTCAAAGCCATACCCTCGGAAAAGGTGAAGCCCCCTTTGATCGATGAGTGTCCTGTCCAGATGGAATGTGAGGTCAAACAGATCATTCCCCTGGGAAGCCATGACCTCTTTCTGGGTGAAATCATCGCGCTCCATGTGAAGGAGGAGGTCCAGAAGGAGAAGGGAAGAATTGATATCCTGAAGGCCCTTCCCCTGGTATACTGTCCTGGAGCCCATGAATACTGGGGCCTCGGCCAATCCCTCGGCCACTATGGCTTCACAAAAGGGAAGCCATGATCATCGATTGCCATACCCATATCTTTCCCGACGAAATGAGAGAGGATCGAAAGACCTTCTGCAATAGGGATCGAGGATTCTCCTCCATCTATCAGGATTCGAAGGCCAAGATTTCGGGAGTTGAGGATTTGATTGAATCGATGGATCGGTCGGGCGTGGAGCGATCGGTCATCTGTGGATTTTCATGGAGCGATCGAGAACTCGTCTCCCTGCACAATCAATACCTGATGGAATCGACCTCCCGTTACCCTGACCGGTTGATCGTTTTTATCTCCCTTCACTTTTCAGATCCGGACTGGTCAGGGGAGGAACTGGAACGGAGGCTGAAGCAAGGGGCGAAAGGCGTTGGAGAGGTGGCCTTCTACCACCGGGGGATGACCTCCCGGGACATCGATTCCATGAATCCCGTCCTCAGGAAAATGGAACGGGAGAAGATTCCCCTCCTCCTCCATACCAATGAACTCATCGGGCACACTTATCCCGGGAAGGGAGAAACCCCTCTTGAGATTTTCTATGAGTTCATCCTTTCCTTCCCACGCCTTCCCATCCTGCTTGCTCACTGGGGAGGGGGGCTGCCCTTTTATGAATTGATGCCAGAGGTTTCGAGAGCCATGGCTCATGTTTATTACGACACCGCCGCTTCTCCCTATCTCTATTCCAGGAGGATCTATTCGGTGATGAGGGAGATCGTGGGCATCGAGAAGATCCTTTTCGGTTCGGATTATCCTTTGATCGGCCCCCGGAGGTACTTCAAGGAGCTGGAAGAGTCCGGGCTTTCAAGGAGAGACCGGGAAAAGATTCTCGGTGAAAACTTTTTGAGAATCATCGGATCTTAAAGAGGACAAAGTGAGACATGCCTTTCTGGATCACCACAGCACCATTGAGAGCCCGATTCATCACCTGGATGCGAGGGCAAAGATCATTGTCTTCTTCACCTTTATCCTGCTCGGGGTCAGTTCCCGACCCAATGCCTTTCTCTTCTTCGGAATCCTGGTCTCCTCTCTGATCGGCATCACCCTTTTCGCTCATCTTCCCCTGGGCCACCTGGTCAAAAAGGTACTCGTCATTGTTCCCTTCCTCTTTTTCGTCGCCCTTTCCATCCCTTTTCTCAAGAAGGATACGGTTGGAGGATATAATCTGGGGCTGGGAGGGCTTTCCCTCTCGAAGAGCGGCCTCTGGATTCTCTGGAATGTCATCATCAAATCAACCCTGGGGGTCTTTGCGATCATCCTGCTCTATTCGACCACCCCCTTTCCAAAACTGATCAAGGGAATGGAGAGGTTGCGCTTCCCCAGAATCTTCACGATGATCTTCTCCTTTATGTACCGGTATTCCTTCATCCTCATCGATGAAATGCAGAGGATGAAGCGGGCCAGGGATGCAAGATGCTTCGGTGGAAGATGGCTCTGGCAATCGAAGACCATCGGTCACCTCGTGGGGACACTCTTTTTAAGAAGCTTTTATCGCGGCGAGAGGGTTTATTCGGCGATGCTCTCCAGGGGGTATCATGGGATAATGCCCGAGACGATGGCAGGGAGATGGGGATGGAGAGAGGGGCTATTTCTGTCATTTGCTCCCATCCTCCTGATTCTGAGGATCTATTTAGAATGAAATCAAGAAAGGTGATCGAAATCAATCGTCTCTCTTACCATTATCCGGATGGGACATCTGCCCTCAGGGATATCCAGTTAGAGGTCTATGAAAAGGAGTCTGTGGCTATTCTGGGTCCCAATGGAGCCGGGAAGTCGACGCTTCTTTACCATCTGAACGGGACATTGATGGGAGAGGGGGAGGTCATCGTTTTGGATCTTCCGGTCAGGAAGGAAAACCTCAAAGAGATCCGGAGAAGGGTGGGGCTGGTCTTTCAGAATCCTGATGACCAGCTCTTCTGTCCCACGGTTTTTGATGATGTCGCTTTTGGTCCGCGCAATATGGGATTGAAGGAGGATCAGGTCAGGGAGAGGGTGGAAAGGGCTTTGGAGCTTATGGGATTGAATGGATTTGAGGGAAGGTCAGCCCATCATCTGAGCGAAGGGGAGAAGAAGAGGGTGGCCCTGGCGACAGTCCTGTCCATGGACTCTGAAATCTTAGCCCTGGATGAGCCTTCGGACAATCTCGATCCCATTGGAAGCCTTACCCTGACGGAAAGAATTCGTTCTATCCCTCAGACCAAGGTGATCATCACTCACCACCTCACGGTTGCCTCAGATCTCTGTAAAAGGGTGCTATTGCTCCAGGGAGGAAGGAAAGTGGAAGACCTTCCCATGGAGGAATTTTTGCAGAACCGGGATTTATTAAAACGATTTGGATTTGATCCTGAATTTGCAGGTTGGCTTTATCAACGGAGGAAGGGTTAGGGGGATTCCCTGCGTAAAAGGGAGTGGCGCATCAAGGTCGATTTTCCCTCTGCGAGGATTGTCCCATCTCCTGCGGTTACTTTCGCCTCTGCCTTCACCCATCGCTTTCTCACCTCCAAGATTTTTCCCCAGACGTAAAGGGGTTCGAGGATTGGAGCAGGCTTCTTGAATCTTACCTCGAGGGAGGCGGTCACCGTATCATATCCCAGCTCGTAAGAGAGCTTTGCCATGGCCTCATCCAGCAGGGTAGCGATGATCCCGCCGTGGACCACTCCATCCCAGCCCTGAAAGGTTGGAGGTGAGGTGAAGACGGTTTTGAGGGTCTGCCTCTCTGGATCGATCTCGAAATTTAATTTCAATCCTTTCGGGTTATTCTCCCCGCAAACAAAACAGTTTCCATAGGTTTCGAATTTCATCTCAATGCTCCTGCCTTCGTGACCTTTTCTCCTTTTATCAATGAATGTATCAGTCTTATTTGATTTGTCATTCCGGACTTCCTTAAATAGCCGGGTTGACTTGAAATATGGCGTATCATATAGTTTTGTTCAGGACGCTGTCAACCCTTCCAGGAGCAGCCATAATCCGTAATCGTCATCCTGAACTTGTTTCAGGATCTATGGGTTATCGAAAAAGCGAGATGCTGAAAAAATTTCAGCATGAAAGCGATATTGCTAAGGTTTCCATTTTTGGTTACGGATTATGGGAGCAGGTTGAAA
>CAZXMB010000153.1:0-7135 GCA_964641715.1 uncultured Syntrophaceae bacterium | reverse complement strand
CTCTTGGCCGACCGGGCAGGACCTGACACAGTTGAAGCAAAAATATTGGAACCCGATGAAACCGGCCTGGTAAAGGCGCCAGAAATTCACATCCTTCACCATCTTTTTCTGTTCTTCGGTTGGGCTCTCTGAAAACTTTGTCCAGAAACGGATGGCGCTCCCGATGCCATAAGGCTGGCTGTTCTTCAGGCATTTCATGTTATCTGTTTTTCCTTCTTCGTTGAGGGCCTCCGCAGGACAGTTCTCAACACAGGCATTGCAATCCGTACAGAGCCTCTCGGGAATCGGAGAATCCGAAGGGAGGTCCAGGTCCGTCATCAGCGCGGTGAAGAGTACCCTCGTGCCCATTTTAGGATGAATCACGAGGTTATGCCGGCCAAAGTTTCCAAGGCCTGCGGCAACGGCCGCATGGCGCAGGGAGACATCTCCGATGACCCCTTTGGTTTCATAGCTCATATGAAGGGGGTAAGAGGGAGGTACGGTCATGGCTTTGGCCTTGAGCTCCTTCTCCAGAAAACGAGCCATCCTGTAATTAGAAGACCGCGCAAATTCTAACTCATCGAGGCGGCCTCCCATGGTGATCTGCATATTGTTGCTCTCGCAATTTGAGAGCGCCTTGAAAGCGAGGACAACCAGCGATTTTGCTCCGGGGTAAATGGACTGTAACTCCGGAGACCTCGGGCTCCTGTAATCCTTTATTGACGCAATCCCCACATCATCTATTCCCATGGCTGAAGCAAATTCCTTAATTTTTCCTTTCATCTCATACCTCCCTTGATTTGACCCTCCATCGAAGCCCTCGCTCTGTGGGCGGGGAGCTTTACTATTATACGAAAAGTTAATTTGAAAGCAAAACATTTTTCCCTCCGGCTCCTGATTTGAAAATAGTTTACCCAAGAGAAGGTTTGAATTGAGGGAAATAAAAATATCAGGGGATTGTTTTTTTAGGTTTTATCATTTAAAATTATGGCTTAATTATTATTCATTTAAGGAGGATCAATTATGGCTATGATCAATTTTGGCGGAGTGGAAGAGAAGGTCATCACCCGGGAGGAATTCCCCCTTTCGAAAGCCCAAAAAGTGCTCAAAGATGAAGTCGTCGCCGTACTGGGATATGGTGTCCAGGGGCCCGGGCAGAGTCTCAATATGCGGGACAACGGGGTTCATGTCATCATAGGCCAGCGCAAAAATACTCCCTCCTGGGATAGGGCAGTTAAAGACGGTTGGGTTCCAGGGGTGACTCTGTTTCCTCTGGAAGAGGCGGCGGCAAAGGGAACGGTTATTCAATATCTGCTGTCCGATGCGGGTCAAAAAGAATTCTGGTCAACCCTCCGGCGCCATCTTACCAAAGGCAAGGCCCTCTTTTTTTCCCATGGATTTTCTATTGTCTATAAAGGGTTAACCGGAGTTATTCCTCCGAAGGATATTGATGTCGTGATGGTCGCTCCAAAAGGGTCCGGCCTTTCTGTGCGGCGCAATTTTCTTGAAGGAAGCGGCATTAATAGTAGCTATGCCATCTTTCAGGATCATACGGGTAAGGCAGAAGAAAGAGTGCTCGCACTGGGGATCGCCATCGGATCGGGATATCTGTTCCTCACCACTTTCGAGAAGGAAGTCCATAGTGACCTGGTGGGGGAGAGAGGCGTTCTGATGGGGGCGATTGCCGGAATTATGGAGGCTCAGTACAATGAACTCAGAAGACACGGGCATAGTCCCAGTGAAGCCTTTAATGAGACGGTCGAAGAGCTTACCCAGAGTTTGATTAAACTCGCCGCAGAGAAGGGAATGGACTGGCTCTATGCCAATTGCAGTACCACCGCACAGCGAGGCGCCCTGGATTGGAAGGGAAAATTCAGGGATGCGGTTGCCCCCTTATTTACGGACCTTTATAAAAGAGTGGCCAATGGGACCGAGGCGAAGATTGTGCTTGAAAAGAACAGTCAGCCCGATTATCGAGAGAAACTCAATGCCGAGCTTTCGGAGATGAGAAACTCCGAGATGTGGAGGGCAGGGGAGAAGGTGCGGGAACTTCGCCCCGAGAGCTGGAAGAAGAAAACGTAAGTCTTTTGAATTTCAGATAAACTTACAGGTGATCCCTCCATCCACGACAAGCTGCGCCCCTGTGATATAGCTGGCTTCATCCGAGGCAAGAAACAGGGCCGCATGGGCAACGTCCCAGGCATCTCCCATCTTTCCTGTGGGGCACTGTTTGTTTCGAATTTCAATCATTTTTTCTATATCCCCGGCCGCATAGAAATCCTTCAGCGGTTCTCGGATCAAGGGCGTATTCATCAACCCGGGCAGGATACAATTGGCACGGATATTTCTTCCTGCATACTGGAGCGCTATCCCCTGCGTCAATCCAAGGATTCCCGCCTTCGTGGCATAATAGGTAATGTAGGGAATGCCCGTATAGCGAATAGCGGCCACAGAAGAAATATTGATGATCACTCCTCCTCCCTGCTTTTCCATATATGGGAGGGTATACTTGCACGTCAGGAACATACTCTTGAGATTGATCGCCATCACCCGGTCCCAGGTTTCCTCACTGGTCTCCAAAGGCCCACCGACCACGACGATGCCCACATTATTATGAAGGATATCAATCCGGCCATAGGCCCTGATACATTGATCCACCATTGATTCTACATCCTCTGTTTTAGAGACGTCCGCCCTCATCACCTTACAGGCCCCACCTTCACGGTCGATGATCGATTTTGTCTCCTCGGCTGCGGCAATGTTTATATCGACAGCAAAAACCTTTGCGCCTTCACGGGCAAACAGGACCGCAGTTGCCTTGCCATTTCCCCAGCCCGGTCCGATGGACCCGGCTCCTGTAATAAGGGCCACCTTATTTTTTAAACGTTCCTCCATTTTTATCCCCCTCTCATGAACTGATTGGTTTTAGCCCTATCCACACCTTTCAAATTATATAAGAATCCAGTTAAAAATAAAATTTAAAAAATAACCCCCAAAAGAGGGATTCAAAAACGAAGGGTTGACTTTAAATTCAATCCATGTTTTAAATCCGGTAGATTAAAAATTTTCATCCAAAAAGGAGGACAGATGAAAGCCCTGGTCAAGACTCAGGCCGGTCCGTGTTTGGCTTTGAGGGAAGTCGATATTCCGAAGCCCGAAAAGAAAGAGGTATTGATCAAAGTCAAATCTGTTGCGATCTGCGGGACAGATATCCATTTTTACCACTGGGATTCAGCAGTGTCCAATTTCCCGGTTCAATTTCCGTTACTCCTCGGACATGAGTGTTCCGGTGAAATCGTGGAGCTCGGGGAAGAGGTGGAGGGTTTTTCCATCGGGGACCATATTTCGGTTGAAACCCATATTTTCTGCGGGAGGTGCTATCAATGCAGTCTCGGCAATCCCCATAATTGCCAAGAAATGGATCTGTTTGGAATCACCTATCCCGGTGCATTTGCGGAATATGCAAGGGTGCCTGCCAAAGTGGCTTTTCGACTCCTGCCGGAGGTCTCTGATGAGGAAGGCTCATTGTTTGAACCCGCAGGCCTGGCAATGAGAATTATTGATGAGGCCAGGATCTCCGCAGGAGATCTGGTGGTCATTCTGGGCTGCGGCCCCATTGGATTAGCAGCCATTCAAATGGCCCGGATCGCCGGAGCGGCCCGGGTGATTGGTATCGATATCAATGATTTCCGATTGGAGATGGCCCGCCATTTTGGTGCGGTGATTCTAAACCCCATGAAGGAGGATATGGTTCAACGGGTCAGCCAGATTGCTGGGCGTCGGGGGGGTGCGGATGTTCTTTTAGAGATCAGCGGGGCCCCGGCCGCCTTCGAATATCTTTTCGATCTCGTCCGACGGGAGGGGAGATTGGTGGTTGCAGGACTGCTTCCCGGTCCGGTAAAGGTCAATGTAACGAAAGACATCGCTCTCAAGGGAATAGGAATCAGGGGAATATTCGGGAGGAAGATCTGGGAGACCTGGGAGCATCTCTCTTCCCTCGTCGAAACGAGAAGAATTGATTTATCCGGGATCATTACCCATCGTTTTCCTCTCACAGAGCATGAGGCGGCCTTCAGACAGGTTCACGAGAAGGCGGGAAAAGTCCTTTTCATCCCATAGGACCTCGGTCTTTCATCTTGCCCCTCCCCCGAGCGTGACACGGGGAAGCCAAAGGATAATCTCCGGATAGAGGATGCAGATGACCAGTCCTATTGCCTGAAGGGTGACGAAAGGAATAACCCCACGGTAGATATCCCATGTGGTAATCTCAGGTGGAGAAGCCCCCTTTACAAAGAAGATGGCGTAGGCAAAGGGAGGGGTGAGAAAAGACATCTGAAGGTTGACACAGACCAGCAAGGCAAACCATAATTGGTCAAATCCCAATGCTTCCACAACGGGCAGAAAAATGGGTACGAGAATATAGAGCAGGCCCTGCCAGGAGATAAAGAACCCCCCGATGAAGAGGATGAACATCATGATGGCCAGGACAAACCACCTCCCGAAAGGGAGGGCAATCAATGCGTTTTTAATCAGGGTTCCGCCCCCCAAATAGAGAAATACCACATTAAAAATCCCTGCCCCGAAGATAATGAAAAAAACCATGGAGGTGACGATCAGGGTTGAATAGGCAGCCTCTTTGACGTACTGAAGTGTTAACTTGCGATAGATTGCGGCCAGGATCATTGCGCAGAAGGCTCCTACCCCCGAGGCCTCAGTCGGAGAGGTAATCCCGCCGAGAATGGATCCCAGCACCGCCACAATGAGGAAAACAGCAGGGAGCATATAGAATGCTGTGTCCTTGAGCAGCTTTAAACCGATGGGAGGTCTCTCTTCAGGGGCAATGGCCGGCGCTGTTTTTGGCCGAATCCAGGACCTTAAAAAAATATAGGCGAGGTATAAGCCGGACAGCAAGAGTCCCGGGAAAAGGGCTCCGGCAAAAAGCTTCGCCACCGATAAGTTCGCCATCGGTCCATACATGACGAGCATGACGCTTGGAGGGATGAGAATCCCCAGGCTTCCTCCGGCACAGACCACACCAGTAGCCAGCCCCTTGTCATATTTGCGTTTGAGCATGGATGGAATCGCTAACAGGGTCATGGTGGTCACGGTAGCGGCAATGACACCGGTGCATGCGGCAAAAATCGTGCAGGTGACAATGGTAGCGATGGCCAATCCCCCTCTCACAGGGCCAAATAATTCGTAAAGGCTTTGATAGACCTTTTCGGCTATGCCGCTTTTCTCGAGGATGGTCCCCATAAAGACGAAGAGGGGGACGGCGATCAGGATCTCGCTTTCCATGACATCAAAAATCTGAAGCATGGCCATGGGAAAAATTGCCAGGCCCTGATAGATCAGGCCAAAAACAACACCAATAAAAATCAAAGCAAAGGCGAGATGAACTCCACCAATCACAATGGCCAGTAAAACCGTAAACATGACAATCGCAGCAATCTGTTCAGGGTTCATCGCTCTTTCCCCTTTTTCATTGCAGATAGGGTACGAATCAATTCGGTGAGGCTTTGAAGGCTGAGCAGGAAAAGTGCAATCGGTATGATCGTCTTACTAGGACCAGAGGGGAAAAACCAGTTTGTGGTGGAGAGCTTTTCTCCGGTCCTCCATGCCTCAGCAGCAAATTTAATACCGGCCCAGGTGAGTAATACCATTACGCAGAAGATCACTACCGCATAAACAACCGCATCAAAAATCAGTCTCCCCCTTGGAGATAATGTATTGTAAACGATATCGATCCGGATGTGGCCCTTCTTGAAAAGGGTATAGGCGCCCCCCATCATGAATTGAGTACCATAAAGCATCCATAATGTATCGTAACCCCATCCTGTAGGTGCGTTAAAGAAATGCCGCATCATGACTTCGTAAACAACCACCAATGTGAGGGGGATGATGATCCAGGCTGAAACGATTCCCGTCCATTCGCTGATTTTGTCGATATATTTAAGGACTTTCATGAACGCTCCTCTATCTCTTTTCTCAAAGGCCTTGCCCCTTCCCCTCTCCCAGTGGCACAGGCGTGACGCCTGTGCCACCAGAGAGGGAAGGGGGTAAGGTGGAGGATTTTAATCAAATTTGGTTAAGTCATAATAGGGTTTATATCTTTGAATAAACTCCCTCTGAGACTTCCAGACCTTTGCAAAGAAGGGGTCTTTCTTTGATTTTTCATCCAGTATCTGCATTGTGAGTTGCCTGGTTTTAGCCTGGTCCTTTGGTGAGAGCTTCGTGGTAATGACCCCATAGCCCCGGATCTTCTTGTCAAATTCAATCGTTTGAATCCACCACTTCGTATATCCATCAAAGGTCGCAGCCATTGCAGCACCTTCCACAACAGCCTTCAGGTCAGCCGGAAGATCCTTCCAGGACTTCGTCTTGACCATCAACTGGAAGATATTGTTCGACATATGGACCGGTGGACCGAAACGGTACTTGCAGACTTCATGAAGGCCGATTGTATAGTCGGCAGATGCCTCAAGGAATTCAGCCCCATCGATCAACCCTCGTTGAAGGCCTGGTAATACCTCCCCACCAGCAAGCAAGACCACTGACGCGCCCAACTTCTCCCAGAGTTCCATGCTGAGGCCAGCGGCTCTCATCTTCATTCCCTTTATATCCGCAAGGGTTTTGATGGGTTTTTTGGACCAGACTTCTTCGGGTGGGGTTAAACCCAGAGGAAAAACAACGACCTCTTCCTTATACATCTCCTGGGCCAGTTCCTTTCCTCCTCCGCCATAGAGCCAGATGATCAGGTCATTAAATTCCAGCACACCACCGGGCAGGGTATAATAGAGGTCTCCTGCGGGGTATTTCCCTTTCTGCCACGCCGGGGTGTTCAGCCCAAAATCAAGGAGACCATCCTTGATAGCATCATATATTTTCGTTGGAGGGACGATTGCACCGGCATCATGAAGCTCAATGGCCAGTCTCCCGCCGCTCATTTTTTCTGCATATTCCTTCCAGAGGGCAATCGTCAGTTTGCCGAGGGGATTATTGAGCGCGAAACAGCTTTGTCCTTTCCATTTCACTTGCTGTGCGTGGCTCAAACCAGCAGTGACTAAAAATCCGATTGCGATCAACCATATGATTACAGCGAACAGGTAACTCTTTTTCATTTTAATCCTCCTTTCAGTAAATATGAATGTTTTGG
>CAZXMB010000152.1:0-7146 GCA_964641715.1 uncultured Syntrophaceae bacterium | reverse complement strand
GTGTTAATCTCCTCTTCCAAAACCTGGGGTGATATGTTATGAGTATTTTCCAATCATGACTGTAGGGAACGGTTTCAAACCGTTCCTAACAAGCATGCCCGATGCCATTCCAAATATGTTGGAGGTAAAAAATGACAGGGAAACGATTCCAGGCTGAAAAATTGGATGAAGTCTCTTTGAAGCGATTGACTGAACTGGCGAGACTGGCCAGGGGCGACATATTAAAGATGACTACCCTCGCAGGGTCAGGACATCCGGGAGGCTCCATGTCCTCCATTGACTTCTACCTTGTCCTTTACTCCTTTGCCAATGTCAATCCTCAATCTCCCCATGACCCGAACCGGGACCGCATCGTGATCAGTCACGGTCACACCTCACCGGGAGTTTATGCCACCCTGGGAAGAACCGGTTTTTCCCCGGTGGAGGCCGCTGTCGTCAATTTTAGAAAAGCGGGTTCTGCCTTCGAAGGACATGTGGAGAAAGGAGTTCCCGGAATTGAATGGAATACCGGAAATCTGGGACAGGGACTGTCCGCCGGGTGCGGGTTTGCCCTTGCAGGGAAGTTACTGAAAAGGGGATTTCATGTCTTTGTCACCATGGGCTGTGGGGAACAGCAGAAGGGTCAGATTTCAGAAGCCCGGAGATTCGCCATTAAATACGGCCTCCAAAACCTCACGGTCATCATTGATTACAACTGCCGGCAGATCAGCGGTGTCACCTGCGAGATCATGCCTCAGAATATTGCGAAGAATTATGAATCCGATGGATGGGATGTCCTCGAAGCGGATGGTCATCAATTCCAGGAGATCTATGGAGCCCTTCGAAAAGCCGTCCTTTCAAACCATCCCACCATGATCCTTGCCCATACCACCATGGGAAAGGGAGTTTCTTTTATGGAAGGGAAGGAAGAATACCACGGGAGGGCCCTCAACATCGAGGAGTTTAAAAGGGCCATCCAGGAATTGGGTATCGAGGACGACCTGGAGCGTTACCGTCAGATGCGCGAAAAAGGAGACCTCTTCTTCCCGCCTAAAAAATATCCGTCAGAAATCCCTGCCATCCAGACAGGAACCCCAAGAACTTATATGAAAGATCAGAAGCTTGATAACCGGTCAGCCTTTGGAAATGCCCTGGTAGACCTTGCGGATGCCAGTCTTAAGAAAAACGGACCCCTTCCCATTGCTGTCTTTGACTGCGACCTTGCCCCTTCAACGAAGACCACCGCCTTTGCAAAAAAGTTTCCACAAAACTTCTTCCAGGGCGGCATTCAGGAACATAACACGGCAACGATCGCCGGAGCCATCTCCACGCTAAACTTCATCTCCTTCTTTGCTGACTTTGGTGTCTTCGGTGTGGATGAGACCTATAATCAGCACCGGCTCAATGATATCAATCAGACCAACCTGAAACTGATCTGCACCCATAATGGTCTCGATGTCGGTGAGGATGGCAATACGCATCAGTGCATTGACTATATCGGGGTGATTCGAAATCTCTTTGGCTTCAAGATCATCGTTCCTGCGGATCCAAATCAGACAGACCGGGTCATCCGATATGTGGCAAAAACCCCGGGCAATTTCCTGGTCGCCATGGGGCGTTCTCCGATTCCCGTCATCCTCTCGGAGGATGGAGCCCCTTATTTCGGTCCTTCTTATGAGTTCCGATACGGTCAGGCGGATCTGATCCGGGATGGAAAGGATGCGGCCATCCTTACAACCGGAGGCATGGTTTATCGGGCACTTCAGGCCCGTGAGAAATTAAAACAGATGGGTATAGAGGTTCAGATTCTCAATCTCACCTGCCTTAGCGATTTGGATATCGAAGCCATTCTCAGGGCGTGCCGGACTGGAACTGTGATCACCTATGAGGACCACCATGCTCAAACCGGCCTGGGCAGTCTCGTTGCAGATGTCATTGCAGAGCATGGCCTTCCCATCCGCTTTGTCAGAATGGGGATTACCCGGTACGGAGGCTCCGGCAAACCGGATGACCTCTACAGGATGCAGGGATTGGATGTGGAAAGCCTCATCCGGAAAGTAATGGATGAGCTACGTAAAATATAATACCCAAATTCCTTTTACCGAACACCAAATAAATTGGTCACCCCTGCCTGCCGGCAGGAAGGAATAATCAATTTCCCGGGCATGCTGTTGTTCGGTTGTTGGAATTCGGTGATTGGTAATCGATGAGCATGGATCTTCTCATTTTTGACATGGACGGGGTTCTGATCGATGTCTCAAGATCTTATCGCGCAACCATCCGGAAAACCGTTCAGATCTACCTCGAAACATGCCTGGGATTTGAAAAAGGAAAAAAGATTGTAAGGGATGAGGAGGTCTCTCTTTTTAAATCAGCCGGTGGTTTTAATAATGACTGGGATCTGACCTCCGGGCTCCTCCTTTACCTTCTCTCCGCCTCAGGGATCCCTCCCTGTGGAAAACCGAAAAAGGTCACCAATACTCGGGAGATTGTCTCTTTTTTAAAGGAGAAGTCCTCCGGTTTTAAACAAAATAAGACCGTCCTTCCCCGCAAGGAGGACCTCAAAAAATTCCTTAAAAAAGTCAAGTCGCTGGGGGGAGGTTTAAAGGCAATTCGCCAAACCCTGGGAGATTCCTGGGAGGGCTGGGTCTATCGAACTGGGGAGCTTGAAAGGGAAAACCTGGTGAAGAGGATCTTCCAGGAGGTCTACCTTGGAAGAAAGTTTCTTTCGCACTACCACCTGAAGCCTCTCTTCTATAAAGGGAAAGGTCTCTATCTCGAGGAAAGACTCCTTTTCCCCAAAAGGATTTTATCATCCCTTCATCAAAAGATCCGGTTGGGAATCGCAAGCGGAAGACCGAGATTCGAAGCAGAGCTTGCCCTGAAACGGTTTCATCTCAATTCTTATTTCGACAGTCTTGTAATGCTCGATGAATGTGTCAAGGAGGAAGAAAGAATATTCCTCTGTACGGGAAAGAAGAAAAACCTCTTAAAGCCCCATCCCTATTCCCTTCTCCGGGTGGTTCAGGAGATCGGTATTCCGAATCCTCAATGCGGATATGTCGGAGATGTGGTGGATGACATGCTGGCCGCAAAGGCGGCGAAAAAGAAGATGGAAATCCTGGCCATTGGCTTTATCAGTAGCCGGGTAAAAAGGGAGCCCTCAAAAGAATCCCTCCTTCGGGCTGGCGCAGACTTTGTGATCGATAAACCTCAACAACTTCTTCAATTGACAATGAATCATCAACGTTGAACATTCAAACCGTTACTAAATTAAAACGCATTAATTTATTTACCCACCACCCTTCCCTCTCCCTCAAATTTTCCAACATCCTCCTTTTTGATTGAAAGGACTTTTTCCCGATCAAGGGGAGATCGAAGGGTCTGGCAGGACGATTCAAACTTCTCAGGGATTCCCGTCTCAAAAGCCTTCTTCGCATCCTCAAGGATATTCCTCTGAAGTGGAGAAGAGAGGTCCGCATTCTGGACCACCTTTTTAAAACGTTCCCTCATCGGGTCTGAAATCTGAAGGAGATCCCCTGGTGGATCATAAAGTTCAAAAACCATCTTCCAGTAAATGCTTGTCAGTTCAACCGCCTGGAAGAAGAGTTCCATATAATCCCTGAAATAAGTCAGGAACTTCTCCGAGGTCATCCCCCCGGCCTTGAGCTCTTCATAAGCCACCTTATATGGCCCCACCCATTTCAGTCCTCTCAGGATCAGCAGAAGACCATCCATCCAGTCCTCGATATCCTTTTCACCCGGATAGACACCATGGCTCTCAACAAATGCCCTCTGGATAAAATATCGAAACCACTCCGGTGCATTATGGGGCCCTCCGGGGCTGAGGTCCACCCAGAGATGAAATGACTTATCCATGAAATCCTCATCAGGATAAAGGGAATGGAAAAGGGCCACATCCTGATAGATCTCGCATTCCCTGTGAATCTTTCGATTTTCACCCCTCCGGTAATAGGGACCCGCAACATCATTGACAAAAGGATGGATCACCTGATCAGCGGCAATGTGAGAGAGGAATCCACACGAAAAAGCAAATTTGTCGTAATCCACGCCCTCCCATTCTTCCTCTTCCCACCGGGTATCTTTCCAGGTCAACTCGATCAGACTTAAGGGAAATCGGTTTGGCTCTCTGGAATGAAGCAAATAGGACCATCCATCCACGCCGAGAGGCTTATCCGAATTCTCGAAAAAGAGGTTCTTTAGCGTATCCCACTGATTCCCGTAGTAGGATAGGTCCGGACCGATCGAACCAAGATTGAGGAAGGGTTTGCGGGCATCGGCGTCAAGAATATTGATGAACCCTTCGTAAAGCCCCTCACCCTGAAGGACTTTAACTGCCTTGTTGCAGATCAACAGATGAGCAATACTCGCCGGCACCCGCTTCAGCCTCCTGCTTCGACCAATCCGCTAAAACGTAGCATCACACGTGAACCCATCAATTTCATTAACTTAGGAAAGCCTGGGATAGGGAGGAGTTTATTGATTTTTCCTCTGAAAGTCAATGGAATAATAGAAATCGCAGAGGGCCCCGGAACACAAAATTTAACCCAATCTATTGACATCATCCTATTTTTTCTTTATATCCTGTCTATACAGGTAAATAGCTTGATTGAGGAGGGCAAACCATCGAAATTCACCTTATCTGGTATGCCATCATCATTGTAGGGCTGGCGCTCTTCTTCGATTACTCCAATGGCTTCCATGATTCAGCTAATGTCGTGGCGACGATCATTATCACAAGGGCTCTCTCTCCGGCAAAAGCCCTTTTGATGGCTGCCGTCTGTGAATTCATCGGCCCTTTTCTTTTCGGCACAGCCGTGGCAGAAACGATCGGGAAGAATATCATTGATGTCTCTTCCTTCAACCCTAAATTGACAGGCCTCTCCATCTGCCTTCTGATTGCCGCTCTCATCGGTGCGATTGCCTGGAATCTTATCACCTGGTTTTTCGGGCTTCCCTCCAGTTCCTCTCATGCCCTGGTCGGAGGGATGGTGGGTGCGGTCCTGGTGGCCTATGGACCTGATAAGATCATCTGGAAGGGGCTTCTCTATGTCCTTGCTGTTCTGATCCTCTCTCCGGTCTTAGGATTGTTCTTCGGAAACCTCTTTTTTAAGGCTACGGTCCGTCTCGCCAAGGAAGCCCCACCGAAGGCAAAACTTTTCTTCAACCGGATGCAGATCCTCTCCTCCATCGCCCTCTCCCTCAGCCACGGGGCGAACGACGCTCAGAAATCAATGGGGCTGATTACAATGTCTCTGGTCATTTTGGGATTCTCCCCCACTTTCCATATTCCAATCTGGGTCATCGCCGGTTGTGCTGGTGCCATTTCCCTGGGGACTGCAAGCGGAGGATGGAGAATCATCAAGACTCTGGGAACAAGAATCTACCGTTTGAGGTCTATCCATGCCTTCTGTGCCCAGACCTCATCTGCAGTGGTGATCCTGGGGGCCGCCCTGTTTGGAGGGCCGGTTTCCACCACCCATGTTGTCTCTTCCAGCATTATGGGGGTAGGCTCGGGACAGAGGATTTCCGCAGTTCGATGGGGAGTGGCAAAGAACATTATTGTGGCCTGGTTTATTACGGTTCCGGCATCAGCCGCAATGGCGGGTTTAAGCTTCTTTCTGATCCGTCTCTTTCACCCCGGTTTTTAACCCATCCGCTTTTCTCTCAAGGGGGAGCAGGGGGTGATGTCACTTCATTGATGTCGTCCGTGTGGGTTTGAATTGATTGACCGCGGAGGGAATGGGCAAAGCCCTGGGTAACACGAACGGGGATCAGCCTTCCAACCCATTCCGGGCTTCCTTCAAAATTGACGACCTTATTTGATCTGGTCCGGCCGGTCACGTCCCGGGGGCTCTGTTTGCTCTGCCCTTCCACTAACACTTCTTCCAAGTGACCCTCCAGGGCCTGATTCTTTTGAAGGGTGATCTCTTTCTGAATACACTGAAGGGCGGATAGTCTTTTTTGCTTGACCCTTTCCTCCACCTGATCGTTAAATTGAGAAGCCCGGGTCCCTCTTCTCGGGGAATATTTAAAGGAGTAGAGGTCATCAAAACGGATTTTCTCGATCAGGTTCATGGTTCCCTCGAAGTCTTCTTCTTCCTCACCCGGAAATCCCACCATCACATCAGCAGTAATGGCAAGGGCAGGGCATGCTTCCTTTAACCGTTCGACCTTTTCGAGATAGGATTCTCTCGTGTAGCCCCGATGCATCGCCTTTAATATCCTGTTTGAGCCTGACTGAAAGGGGAGATGGATATGCTCGCAGAGTTTGTCCAACTGAGAATAAGCCTGGATCAATTCTCCGGATAGATCGGAGGGATGGGAAGTGGTAAAACGGATCCGTTCGAGCCCTTCTATCTCATTGATTTTATACAGGAGCTCTGGAAAGCGGATCTCTCCTGCTATCCCCTTTCCATAGGAATTGACATTCTGGCCGAGAAGGCAAACTTCTTTGATACCCCTTTCAGCCAGATGCCTGACCTCTTCGATGATCTCCCTGCTCGGCCGGCTATTCTCCCTTCCTCTTACATAAGGGACAATACAGAAGGAGCAGAAATGATCGCATCCCTGCATAATCGTCACATAAGATTTCACCTTTTTATCGAGGGGCTTTTGAGGAAGGATAGCCTTCAAGTCATTCCCCACCGGATCAAAACCTGTCTCACAAACCCTTTGTCCGGAACACTCCATTTTTTTAAGCAACTGTGGAAGCAGGGGAATCGCATGAGTTCCGATCACCACATCCAGATAGGGAACCCGATCTAAGAGCCTTTCGCCCTCCTGCTGGGCCACACACCCGGCTACCCCAATGATCGTCCCTTTCTTCTCCTTTAACCTCTTAAATCTTCCGAGGGCGCTGTAAACCTTATGTTCAGGCTTCTCACGGACACTGCAGGTGTTGATCAGGATGAGATCGGCCTCCTCCGGTCTTCCCGTCCCAAGATAATGGCACCCTTCCAGGAGCCGGAGAATCTGCTCGGAATCGTGCTCATTCATCTGACAGCCGTAGGTCTCTATGTAGACACGCTTCGCTTTCATACATTTCTGATGTAAAAATTATATGCTCTCAAAATATGCAAGAGACCTGGAATAGTGAAGCTCCCCGCCCACAGGGCGGGGCTTCCCGGAAAGGAAATCTCATTT
>CAZXMB010000151.1:3942-7185 GCA_964641715.1 uncultured Syntrophaceae bacterium | reverse complement strand
AGTCATTCGTCATTGATTTGGCATTTGAACTTTGAACTTCTTTTTTCGAATCCCATTCAGATCTGTTGTGAGAAGATTGTGAAACTCATCCATTGTGATGTCCTGATCATTGGTGCTGGAGGGGCCGGCCTCAGGGCAGCCATTGAGGCCAGGGAGACTTTCAAAAAAGGAAAGGTTCTCCTGGTCACAAAAGGCTTTCTCGGGAAGTCAGGCGTCACAGCCACTGCCTGCTCGGATCGGATGGCCTTCCATGCCACACTTCCCTATACCGAGCCCCGGGGGCTGGATAACTGGAAGTACCATGCTGAGGATATCTACCGGATTGGAGGTTATGTCTCGGATGGTGATCTCGCAGTGATCCTGGCAAGGGAGTCACAATCCGCCTTTGAATACCTCGATCATCTGGGAGTTCCTTTCGTAAGAAGGAAGAATGGCCTGGCGGACCAGTTCGTCACCGATGGCTCCGAATATGCGCGGGCCTGCTATACCGGGCCGAGAACTGCCAACCATATTGAAGAAGCGCTGTTAAAGAAGGTTTCGTCAACGGATATCCAGGTCATCGAACACTGTATGGCGGCAGAGCTCATTCAATACAGGGGACGGATCTGGGGTGCCATCGGGATCGATGAGAGAGAAGAAGGAGGCGTCAAAGATCGGCTGAAGATCCTGATCAGTAAGACGACCCTCCTTGCGACCGGTGGCGCAGGGGAGGTCTTTGAGTCCCATGTCTTTCCTGATGGGATGACAGGGGATGGCTATGCCCTCGCTTACCGGGCAGGAGCAGAACTGGTCAACATGGAGTTTATCCAGATCGGGCTCTCCTCGATTCATACGAAATTGGCCTGTTCCGGAAGTCTAATGAGGGCAATTCCAAGGTTTGTGAACGATCAGGGGAAGGAGTTTCTGAAAAACTATTTCCCCAAGAGTACTCCCTCCAAAGAGATTTACAATCTGATTTTTGAGAAAGGATCAAGCTGGCCCGTCTCCACAGAGAAAAAGACTCATCTGATTGATGTGGCCGTATTCAAAGAAATCAAAAAAGGGCGTCGGATCTTTCTTGATTATAATGCCAGTCCGGAAGATTTCAGATTTTACGATCTGAAAGAACTGTGGCAGGAAAGGTATGAGAAGGAAAGCAAGGAGAGAAAAGGAGAGGAGAAGAGAGATCAATCTCCCCTCCACCGCCTGGAGGAGATCAATCCTGATTCAATCCGCTGGCTGAAGGAATACGGAATAGACCTCCGCGGAAGAGAACAGATTGAGATTGCCCCCTGCATCCAGCACTTCCAGGGAGGGGTGAAGATCAGGACAAAGGGCAATACCTCCCTTAAGGGTCTGTATGCCGCTGGAGAATGCGCGGGTGGTCAACATGGGGCGAATCGCCCGGGTGGAAATTCACTTCTTGATGGCCAGGTCTTTGGAAGGATTTCGGGCAGGGAGGCAGCCCTGGAGGCAATGGGATGGGATCAAACACCTAAGATCGGCTCTCAACGAATGGAACGTTTTCTATTAAAACTGAACCATTTAAAAAAGGGACCGAAGGCCTCAGAAGTAAGGAAGACCCTTCATTCCATTACCTCTGCCTGTGCCAGTTTGGTCAGGACAGAGGAAGCATTGAGAAAGGGGATGAAAGATTTGACGAAGTTGAGGAATGCGGGGATCTCCATTGACGAAAGGGGCCTTGCCTATGCTCTCGAAACGGAGAACCTTTTAGAGGTGGCGGAGATAGTTTTGAAGGCGTGTCACCTGAGAAGAGAGTCGAGAGGGCCCCATCTCTTCTTTAACCGTTTTAAAGATCCTCACCCCGCCCCTTCGAAGGATCCGGAATGGAAAAAATATATCGTGATTCAGAACCGGATGGGTAAGATAGTCCTCAGGAAGAGGTCTCCTGTCCCACTGGATCTTCAGCCGAAAGGAGAAAGATAAATGGCTCTGGAGATGCTATCCTCACCGATCCAGATCAATAAGAAAACGGCTTTCAATCGGATGGTGAACCAACCCATGGAATGTAACGACGGGGATTCCAGGGGAAATCCCACAGACCTCACCTTTCGTCGGTATCGAAGCCTGGCCGAGGGTGGAGCTGGAATCATCTTCATCGAATCTCTGAGCATCGTTGAGGAGAGCCGGGCACGGAAAAACCAGTTGAGGATCTCCGAAGAGACAGCCGGGGGTCTCGAAAGATTGGTCAAGGAGATGAGGGAGGTCAATCCGAAACCCCTCATCCTCTTTCAGATCACCCATTCGGGAAGGCATAGCGGAGGCTCATTTTCAAAAGTGGCCTCCCTTTATCCCACCAATGATCCGACGATCCATATCCTGACAGAAAGGGAAATCGAGGAGATCGGAAAGAAGTTCGTCGAATCCGCTCTCATCGCCAAACAGGTGGGGGCAGATGGGATCGATTTCAAGCATTGTCACGGTTATCTCTGCGCTGAGATGCTTCGCCCCGCCAACACGAGGCCCGATCAATTTGGCGGAAGTTTTGAAAACCGGACAAGATTCTTCAGAGAGACCATCGGGAAGATAAAGAAGGTGATCGGCGAGGGAAACTTTCTCCTCGGGGTGAGATATTCGTTCTATGAGGGCATCCCGGGAGGCTTCGGGACATCAGGCCCGGAGGAGGTGGAGGAGGATCTTTTTGAGCCTCTCCGCTTTGCCAGACTGGTCGAGGAGATGGGAATGGATTACATCAATGTCTCGGCTGGAATTCCTGCCATTACCCCTGAGATTGTGAGACCAACCAAAAACTTCCCTGAAGGAATCTACAGACATTTTGGCTGGACAAAGGTTGTAAAAAGGCTGGTTCATATCCCCGTGATCGGATCCGGTTATAGTTTTTTAAGGGATGGGAAAAACGACCTGAAAGAACCCGACCCGTTAAAGAAAAGTTTTCTCTACTGGGCGGAAAAGAATCTTAGAAATGGACATGTGGATCTGGTTGGAATTGGAAGGCAGTCCCTATCCGATCCTCTCTTTGCGAAGAAGATCCTTTCCGGAGAGACACAACAGATAAACTTCTGTAAGATCTGTGGCGGATGCAGTATCCTTCTGAAATCTCAGAAAGAAGTGGGCTGCACGGTTTACAATAAGTATTACAAAGGGATATTGAAAGAAACGGTAAAGAATCAAAAATTATGAGTCGGGGTAATGACAAAATCATGAAAAGTTCAACCACGTGTCATTGCGAGGAGTGCCTGCCTGCGGTAGGCAGGAAGCGACGAAGCAATCCCATGAAATCAA
>CAZXMB010000151.1:0-3842 GCA_964641715.1 uncultured Syntrophaceae bacterium | reverse complement strand
ATCACTTTTGGTGAGGCGATGATCAGGCTTTCACCCCCTCATTTTCAGAGACTGGAGCAAACCCGGAGTCTCAATGTGAATGTGGGAGGTGCGGAATTGAATGTGGCAGTAGGGGTGACCCGCTTCGGGATGAAGAGCGCCTGGGTCTCGAAACTGCCGAAGAATAACCTGGGTTACCTGATTCGAGACCGAGCTCAGGAGTTTGGTGTCGATTGTTCCCATATCGTCTGGTCCGATCAGGGAAGAGCGGGGATCTACTTTGTTGAATTCGGAGCCTCTCCTCGTGCCTCAAGCGTCCTCTATGATCGAGGGAATTCGGCAATCAGCAGGGTCCAGCCGGGTGAGATTGACTGGTCGAAGATTTTCAGCGGATCGAAACACTTCCATGTCAGCGGCATCACTCCCGCCTTAAGTGCCTCTGCAGCCGAAACAACGGTGGAGGCCTTAAAAGCGGCAAAAAAGGCTGGGTGCACGGTTTCCTATGATCTAAATTACCGGAAGAAACTCTGGGCGCCTCCGGATGCGAAGAGGATCCAGGAGCCCATGATGGCCAATGTGGATATTCTTATCACCACTGAGGAAGATACGAATGTGGTCTTCGGCATCAAAGAGAAGGACTATGAAACCGTAGCAGAGAAGCTGGCACAGACTTTTAAATTCAAGATTGTTGCCATTACCTTAAGAGAAGATCTCTCAGTCTGGAGGAACAACTGGACAGCAATTGCTTATCAGGAGGGGAAGATCTATAAGGATAGGAAATACGAGGTAGAGATTGTAGACCGGGTAGGAGCAGGTGATTCTTTCACGGCCGGATTCCTTTACGGCTGGATCAAAAATAAGGATATTCAAAAAGGAGTTCAGTACGGAAACGCTTTCGCTGCTCTGAAACATACGGTTCCGGGCGATTTTAACTGGAATACCCTGGAGGAGGTGGAAGCCCAGTTAAAGGGTACTGGGCTGAGGATTTCAAGGTAACAACGAGAAAATAACCAAGATCCAAGCACCAATAACCAAATAATAACCAATATCCAAACTTCAAACCTTAACTTAATCTATTTGGTTATTGGAATTTGGTGATTGGTGATTATTTGGAATTTGGAAATTGGGTATTGGAATTTCATCAGAGGAGGCAATTATGGAAAAACGAGAGATATTGAATCGAATGATCGAGGAAGGGTTGATCCCGGTGATCCGTGTCGCCTCTGCTCAAGAGGCCGTGGATGTCGCTGACGCCATTAAGGAAGGCGGTGTAAGTTTTATCGAGATTACCATGAGCGTTCCAGGTGCAATCGATGTGATTAAAGAACTGGCCCAGAAGTTTAAAGATGAAATTATCATGGGAGCGGGAACAGTTCTCGATCCCGAGACCGGAAGAGCAGCTTTGCTTGCGGGTGTTCAATTTATTGTGAGTCCAACGCTCAACCTCGATCTCATCCATCTCGCCCACCGCTATAGTGCCGTGGTGATCCCGGGTGCAGCGACTCCTACGGAGATATTGACCGCCTGGAATGAAGGGGCCGATATGGTGAAGGTCTTTCCTGCTGCGCAACTGGGAGGACCGGAATATCTTAAGGCGATCAGAGGACCATTGCCCCAAATCCTTCTTGTGCCTACGGGTGGAGTGAACCTCCAGAATGCAGGGGCCTTTATCAAAGCGGGCGCTGCCGCACTTGGAGTGGGAGGGGAATTAGTTGACAAGAAGGCCGTGAAAGAGAAAAAGTTTAATATCATTACAGAGAACACCCGTGCCTTTCTTAAGGCCATCAAAGAGGCGCGAGGGGAATAAGGATTGAGGGATCCATGAAAGCAGTTGTAAAATATGCAAAAGGAAAAGGTCTGGTCGAGATTCGGGAGGTCCCAAAACCGAAGCCAAAAGAGGATGAGGTCCTGATTGAAGTGAAGGCGGTATCGGTCTGCGGAAGCGACCTCCATATCTTTCACGATGCTCATCCCTACTGGCCTCCGGTCATCCTGGGACATGAATTCTCCGGGGTGATTGTAGAAATTGGAAAGGAGGTAAAAGGCTGGAAGGTCGGAGACCGTGTGGTCAGCGAAACTCGTATCGGTTCCTGCGGTATCTGTTATATCTGTCGGAGTGGTTTCCCCCAAAACTGCGAACAGAAGAGGCCCTACGGGATTGGGGTAAATGGGGCCTATGCAAAATATGTGGTGGGCCCTGCCCGACTCCTTCATCGCCTTCCAGACAATATCCCTTTTGAAGTGGGGGCGGCCATTGAGCCAACAGCCATATGTGTCACATCCATTCTCGAACGATCGGGGCTTCAGGCTGGAGAGATGGTCCTCATCACGGGACCGGGCCCAATCGGCCTCATCTCCCTTGCCATTGCAAAGATGGCAGGTGTGAGAATGGTTGGAATTACCGGGAGAAGTTCTGGGGAGGGGATAAGGTTCCAGAAGGCGAAAGAACTTGGAGCCGACTTCATCATCAATGTGGATCAAGAGGATCCCGTCCAGAAGATCTCGACCTTAACCGATGGCCTGGGAGTGGACATCCTCATCGAAACTTCTGGAGGTGAAAAGGCAATCTCTCAGGCCTTCGAAATGGTAAGAAGATTGGGAAGGGTTTGTGCCATCGGCATATCGGGGAAACCGGAAATTTCGATTCCTTATGATCGAGGAGTCTTCAAGGGCATCCGTTTCGACTTCTGTTTCTCCAGCAGTTGGACAGCCTGGGAAAAAACCCTTCACTTGATCTCAAAAGACCTCTTGCCACTCGGGAAGTTGATCACTCACCAACTTCCCCTTGAAAAATGGGAAGAGGCCTTTCATCTCCTGGAGAGCCGCCAGGCCGCCAAAGTCATTTTGATCCCGTGAGATAAAGGTGGAGCAATATGAAAAAGAATAGGTGGAAAGTGGTGATTACCGATTGTGATCAGGGTTCAATCGAAGAGGAGAAAGAAGAATTCAATCGAATAGGAGCTGAGCTCATCCTTGCCCAGGTGAAGGATGAAGATGAGACCATCCGGTCCTGTAGAGAGGCTGATGGCCTGATCAACCAGTATACCCTCCTCACCAGGAAGGTTTTGGAGCATCTCCCGAAATGCAAGGTGATCAGTCGGTATGGAGTGGGTGTGGATTCCATTGATCTCAAAGCCGCAACAGACTTGGGAATCATTGTGGCCAATGTACCGGATTACTGCATCGGGGAGGTGGCGAGCCATGCGGTTGCATTGATCCTGACCCTGGTGAGAAAAACAGCCTTCTTTGATCGAAAGGTGAAATCCGGTCAATGGGATTTTCAGCAGGGGATCCCCATTGGCCGGATCAGGGGAAAGACACTCGGCCTGATCGGGTCCGGAAAGATCGGCCTCGAGGTTTCGAAAATGATCTCCCCTTTCGGCATGAAGGTCATTGCATATGATCCTTATCTCAAAGAAAATCCTGAAGGCATCAGGCTTAAAGACCTCGAAACGGTCCTCAGAGAATCGGACATCCTCTCCATTCACTGTCCTTTAAACGAATCAACCCGTCATCTCATTGGAGAAAAGGAATTCAAAAAAATGGAGAAAAGGCCCTTCCTGATCAATACCTCAAGGGGCCCGATCGTCGACGAAAAGGCCTTAATTCAGGCCTTAAAGGAAGGACTGATCTCAGGGGCGGGCCTGGATGTCCTTGAAAAAGAGCCCCCCGATCCGGGAAACCCATTCTTGAAGATGGAGAACGTTATTCTTTCTCCCCATGTAGGCTTCTATTCAGAACAATCGATTCGTGAATTGAAGCGAAGGACCGCCGAGAATGTTTCCTCTGTTTTACAGGGAAAGTGGCCGAAGTCCGTGGTGAATCCGGAAGTGAAAGGAAGGACACGGATTTTTATTTCAAAA
>CAZXMB010000150.1:0-7208 GCA_964641715.1 uncultured Syntrophaceae bacterium | reverse complement strand
TCGGCGTCTCCAGTATCAAGTGGTAATGGTTATCCATTAAAATATAACCATGGATGAGAATCCCATAACGGTCATGGTAGTCCTCAAGGATTTTAAGAAATTTGATCCGGTCCGCATCTTGTAAAAATATCTTCTTTTTTTCGTTTCCCCGGCTCGTAATGTGATACAAAGCACCAGGATATTCTATCCGAATCGGCCTACCCATGGAGAGACCATATCAAAAGATAAATGATTTGTCAAATTTCAAGGCCTGACACCAATTGTGCCAATTGTGAAGGTTTTCATGAATCCTTGGTGTCACGCATGAAAAGGCAATCAAACATCTCCAAGATAGGATGGGGAAATGAAGAGATGAGCGAGGAAGAGCCATTGAATTTCAACCTTGAAAAGAGGACATTTCTACTTTGGTAAGAATAGGACATTTCTCAATTGGCTTGACAAAAAAATTTTTAAGGTTGACCAAAGGCTTAAAGTGTAATAGTTTTCAATGAAGGATATTCTCAATTTGATAAGGTTCGACTCTTGAGACGACTCCTCTTCTCAATCTTGGTTACCTTCATCCTCATCTTCGCCCTGTTCACCCAGATTTCTATACACGATCTCTGGACCCTTCTGAAAAAAATGGATCCCCTTTGGGCCCTTATAGGATCTGCCAGCCATTTGCTGGCCACTCTACTTCAGGCCTTCCGGTTCAGACGGCTGATCCATTCAAAAGAGGTTTCCCTGTTTAAACTTTTTAAAATCTCTTTGCTCTTCAATTTGGCCAATATGGTTCTTCCCTCAAAAATGGGAGAACTCTCCTACCCTTATCTCCTTAACAGATTCAGTCGTTTAAACGTTACCGAAGGATTGGCTTCCCTGATTGCCTCCAGAGTTTACGACCTCTCTACCCTAATCGTTATTTTCTTATTTACTTCCGCCGGATTCCAGACTCTCTTTAAGATCGATCTGATTTTTATGATTCTATTTGCTGGACTTCTGATAGGGGTCACCCTCCTTCTCTTCTTCTATATGAATCGCATCCTCCTGTTCTTTTCAAATGTCCTGCTTAAGGTCTCACGGAAGACAGAAATGAAAGAGAGCCATTTCCTTCAATGGTTTCAGGGAAAATTCCATCAGATTGCTGAAGATTTCTATGCCATCAAGGCCAAGCGAACCACCCTTTCGGTCACCTTATCAAGTATGGGGATGTGGATGCTGGTCATCTGCGGTTTTTATTCTTTTTTAAGGGGATTGGGGATTGAACTGGCATTCCTGAATGTAGCCTTTGGTTCCACCCTCGGCATTCTTGCAAGCTCTCTACCTATCAGCGCCATTGGAAATTGGGGAACCCTGGAAGTGGGATGGGCGGCAGGATTCATCATGGTAGGGCTTTCAAAAGAAGAAGCGGTTGCAACAGGTTTGAGTGTGCATATCCTGATATTTGTTCTCTGTTTAATCGCGGGCCTGATCTGCTGGTTTTCTTTAAATCTCACTTTTTCCCATTCTGGTAACCCGGATACAGGCAGGCTCCAATAGAAACAGCAAAGCCCTCCACCTTATTATAAGAGAAGCAAATGATTGCGACTCGAAATGAAGCTCCCCGCCCACAGGGCGGGGCTTCCCGGAAAGGAAATCTCATTTATATTGTGCCCCTTGACCCCGCCTACAAGGCGGGGCTTGCGGGGCACTTGCCGGTCAAGAGGAGGGCTTATTTAAAAATGACAACCTCAGAATTCAAACCCTTTGGCTGACATTTCGCTTTGAGGCTTTCAAAGGGTTCAATTTGAAGGTGTCTTCCTTCACTTCTTTTTTGACGTGAGTGGCGAAATTGCAGGACCCTTTGGCCCATTTGATGCTGGGCTCACAATAGGTCTTGCAAAAGGACCCTGTTTCATAAGTCACCACCCGATCACATCCTTTGCAAGCCTCCACGATGGGATAACATCTCCCACCGTTGTAGGAACAGCCATTCTTCTTCATGAAGATGCATTCTGTTCCAGGCTTGTTGGTTTGACAGACCATGGCAATCTACCCCCTTTCTTATCAAGATTAATTTCAACCTATTGAAAATATTAATAATTTTTCATTGATCATCAGGCATAAAAAAAAGAGTTACCAGTTTAGGTAACCCGTTTCAGTCAAATAACTGATTTACAAAAATAAAATAAGATATACTAAACTCTTTGTCAAGAGGAATTTCCACGGAAAAATAGATATTTTTTTCCATTTATTTTAATATTGGGCTATTCCAATACAGGCCTTATTAGGTGTATGAATGAATCGCCGTAAATCAAATATCATCTCCCTATTTCTTCTTATTGCCACACTCCTATGCGGACCAAAGACCCTGATTGCATCCAATCTTCTGCCCAATGTCTTCCCAAAAATGGAAGACCCTTTGTTCTGGGTCAAAAAGGCTCAGAATCCAAATCGCCCTTTATTATCTCCTGAGAAGATTCAAAAGATAAATGAAGAAAATTTCAAAAATCAGGAGCTCTATCTCTGTGATGTCAGTACGATGAAAGAAGATTGGACCAGGGAAGAAATCCTGGCCCTCCTGAGGGAAGACTGGGAGGGTTTTGGAAAGAGGGATGAGATAAGGTATGGGAAAAAAGGAGCTCCCCTTGACGATTCTTTCTGGAATGGGTTGAGGGAGAATTGGAACCAGGGTGCTCTAAAGGAGATCAATCGAATTCGATTCGGAATGATCGTAAAGCGGACGGATATCCGCGTCTTTCCAACGGATGAGCCCTCCGTGAGCACTCCATTGAATCAAGAATTTGACCAATTTCAACATTCTGCTATTGCTCCTGGATCCCCGGTTGGAATTTATCATTTCAGCCGTGATCAAGTCTGGGCCTATGTGCAGACCTCCTTTATCCGTGGATGGGTCCGAACAATGGATCTTGCTGTTGCGAAAAGGAGGGAGGAGGTCTTCAATAATGAAAAGGAGATTCTGGTCATCACAGGGAATTCTGTAAAAATCTTCAATGACCCACTCTTTCGACAACAGGCCTTTCTGGCTCAGATGGGGACGGTCTTTCCAATCGTTTCCCTCCCGGAGGCGCTGAGAACCTCCAATTCGGGTTATACGGTCAGGATACCAAAGAGAGAAAGCGATGGTTCACTTCGCCTTCGTAACGGTTTCATTCCCGCCAGAGAGGATGTCCACCGTAATTTTCTCCCTTATACTCAGGAAAATGTGGCGCGCCAGGCCTTCAAAATGCTCTCTCACCCCTATGGCTGGGGAGACAGGAGAGGCGGGAGAGACTGCTCCAGATTCGTTATGGATATTTTTAATACCTTTGGTCTGCTCATGCCCCGGAATTCAAAACTTCAGGCCATGATGGGAATTCCTCTATTGCCAGCGGATGTCAAAAGTTTAAAAGAGAAGAAGAAAGCTCTGGATCAGGCTGTCCCGCTGGCTACCCTGATAAGAACTCCCGGTCATATCATGCTCTATTTAGGCAAGCACAGGGGGAGACACTATGTCATCCACAGTCTCTGGGGATTTCAAAAAGGAGGCGACTGGATCAATCCTGTTGTAGAAAAGATCGGGAAGGTGTCTGTTTCCGACCTGAACCTTGGAAGGAAGGGACCCCATGGCTCGTTGTTCGATCGTATCACAGAGGTCCAGTTCATCGGGGATGACTCCTTTGTGAAGCTCCCCGCCCACAGGGCGGGGCTTCCCGGAAAGGAAATCTCATTTATATTGTGCCCCTTGACCCCCGCCTACAAGGCGGGGCTTGCGGGGCACTTGCCGGTCAAAAAAATGAACTAAGACCTTTGTCCTGAAATACCGCAAATCTCCTTGACAATTCTATGAAAACAGATAAAATTTGATGAATTTTTAGTGGCGGGAAATCAATTGAAGGCACTGGTCACCGGAAGCACAGGATTTATTGGAAGCCATCTCGTTGAAGCTCTCCTGCAGAGAGGGGTGAAGGTAAGATGTCTCGTCCGAAAGACGAGCGACTTAAAATGGTTGAAAAACCTCACTGTTGAATGGGCGGAGGGCGACTGTCATGAGAAGTCCTCTTTAATCGAAGCGGTAAAAGGGGTGGATCAGATCTTTCACCTCGCGGGGGTGACAAAGGCGATCAAAGAGGAAACCTATTTCGAGGTCAATGCAATTGGAACAGAGAATCTGATTCATGTCTGTCTCGAGAACAATAAGAATCTGAAGAAATTTATCCTCCTCTCCAGCCAGGCGGCTTCAGGCCCCTGCTGGAATGGTGGAAAGAAGAAGGAGTCTGACCCATGCGAACCGGTTTCTCCCTACGGTCGCAGTAAAAGAAAAGGGGAGGAGTTTGCTCTTGAACATCGCCACGAACTGCCCCTTCTTATCCTTCGGCCCTCGGCGGTCTACGGGCCAAGGGATAGAGATGTCTATGCCTTCTTCAAAATCCTCTCCAAAAGGATCAATCCCATCTTCTCCGACCAGGATCAACAGATCAGCCTCTGCTACGTTCAGGATATTATCCAGGCCCTCCTCCTGGCCTCGGGCTTCGAGAAACCTGGGGGTGAAATCTTCTTTCTCTCGGATGGCCATGGATATCGCCTGGATGAGATCGGTGATATTTTCGCAGAGGCGATGGAGATACATGCCTATCGTGTCCGAATTCCATCCCCGGTCATCTCCGGGATTGCCTCTTTCTCCGAGCTCCTTTCGAGGTTTTCTGGAAAACCTCCTTTGATCAACCGGGGTAAAGTGGAAGAGATGGTCCAGAGGAACTGGGTCTGCGACATTACCAGGGCGAAAACCCTGCTGGGTTTTGAACCCCGGACTTCTTTACGTGACGGGGTTAAATTGACCTATGCGTGGTATCGAAAAGAAAATTGGTTATAATAGGATGAGGTGAAAAATGGACGTCTTTGATAAATGTGACAAGGTGAATGAACAATACAGATCCATCAGGGACAGCGGTTACTATTTTTATTTCCGGAAACTCGAATCCCCCCAGGATGCTGAAGTGGTGATCAATGGAAAGCCAGTGATCATGATTGGTTCCAATAACTATCTTGGGCTCACCAGCCATCCGAGGGTCAAAGAGGCGGCAATCAAGGCAATCGAGAAATATGGAAGTGGTTGTGCGGGCTCACGATTTCTCAACGGGAACTTAGAAATCCACGAGGAGCTGGAGACCAAGCTGGCCCGATTCTTCCGCAAGGAAGCCGCGCTGGTCTTTGCCACCGGTTATCAGACCAACCTGGGAACGATCTCTGCCCTCATCGGACGCAACGACATCGCCATCCTCGATAAATATAACCATGCGAGTATCATTGACGGATGCCGGCTCTCCTTCGGCCAGGTTAAAAAATATCGTCATAATGATATGAAAGATCTCGAAAAGGTCCTTGAAGGGATCAAGGGCAAGGGTAAATTGATCATTGTGGACGGGGTTTTCAGTATGGAAGGTGACATTGCCGATCTCCCTTCCATCGTGAAACTGGCGAAGGCCTACGGGGCAAGGGTGATGGTGGATGATGCCCATGGCGTGGGTGTCCTCGGAGGTGGAGGAAGGGGAACGGCAGAACACTTCGGATTGGAAAATGAGGTCGATCTCATCATGGGCACCTACAGCAAATCCCTTGCTGCGATCGGGGGGTTTATCGCCGGCTCACGGGATGTGGTGAACTTTATCAAACATACGGGACGATCCATGATCTTCAGCGCCAGCCTTCCACCCGCTCTGGTCGCATCGGTCAGCACTGCCCTGGATATTATTGAAGAACAGCCCCAGTTGAGGGCCCAGCTCTGGAAGAATACCCATAAGATGCTCAGGGGTTACAAGGAACTGGGTTTCGATACCGGAACGAGCGAGACGCCTATTGTCCCCATCATCATCGGGGATAGCATCAAGACATTTGAGATGTGTAAACTCCTTTTCGAGAACGGCGTCTTCGTCAATCCGATCGTCAGCCCCGCCACACCTCCCGGAAGAGAATTGCTCAGGACGAGTTACATGGCCACCCATAGGGAAGAGCAATTGGACAAAGTCCTCGGTGCTTTTGAAAAGGTGGGGAAAGACATGGGACTCATCTGATGGAAACGGGTAGATGACCAGTCGCGAAATCACTGTCCGGGAGATAAAAGATCAGCAGGACCTCATGACGTTTATCCGATTTCCCTGGAGGGTTTACCGGGGGGATCGCAATTGGATTCCCCCCCTCATCAAAGATCAACTTCAGAAATTGAATCCCGGCCACCCCTTTCATTCCCATGCGGAGATGATCCTGTTTCTCGCCTATCGAAATGGGGAGCGGATGGGAAGGATTGCGGGTATCATCGACCATCACTATGTCCAATTTCATCAGGAGAAAGTGGGATTCTTCGGGTTCTTCGAATCGGTCAAAGACCCTGAGGTGGCGGAGACACTTCTTTCAGCGGTAGAGGTCTGGCTCAAAGGACACGGGATGGAGAAGATGATCGGTCCGATGAATCCTTCCACCAATGACGAATGCGGTCTTCTGGTGGAGGGATTCGATTCCTCTCCCTCCATCATGATGCCTTACAATCCTCCCTACTACCCCCTCCTCCTCGAAGGAGCAGGGCTGAAGAAAGCAATGGACCTCTATGCCTACCTTCTTGAGAGATCCTCGTTTCTTTATGAACGTCTTGAACGGATTACGGAAAGACTGAGGAGAAAAGAACCCCGTCTCACGGTCAGACCGCTGAAGATTCATCATCTTGACGAAGAGTTGAAGATCATCAAAGAGATCTATAATCAGGCATGGAGCAGAAATTGGGGTTTCGTCCCGATGACCGAGGAAGAGATCGACGATATGGCAAAAAATCTGAAATCCCTGATCGTCCCCGACCTGGTCCTCATTGCCTACTGGGAAAAAGAGCCTGTGGGTTTCTCCGTCTCTCTACCCGATTATAATGTGGTGTTGAAACATTTAAACGGAAAACTGGGCGTCCTGGGCCTTCTCAAATTCTTCTATTACTCAAGAAGGATCAAGGCGATCCGGGTGATGCTCCTCGGCGTGAAACAGGAGTACCAGAAAAGGGGAGTGGAAGGTCTTCTCTATATCGAAACCTTTAAAAGAGGGATCGCCAAAGGTTATCAACAGTCGGAGTGTTCATGGATTCTTGAAAAGAATGCCCTGATGCAACACGGAATCGAGGCGATGGGAGGAAGGCGGTATAAAACTTATAGGATCTATGAGGCACAGATTTAAAATTACAATAACCAAATATAAACAATATGAAGCTCCCCGCC
>CAZXMB010000149.1:0-7288 GCA_964641715.1 uncultured Syntrophaceae bacterium | reverse complement strand
AAATCTCATTTATATTGTGCCCCTTGACCCCGCCTACAAGGCGGGGCTTGCGGGGTACTTGCCGGTCATGGGTGGGATAGAAAGTAATTGAAGTAATCATCAAGCTGAAATATAATTCAGTTATTTCATCGATCCCTTCGGGGTTTAGAAGGAGAAGGTTTAAAAATTGGAGCATGACTACCTTAACCCCCGAAAGGAAGGGCTTCTTTCGGGTGGGTCCTTTTTTTAAATTCTCATTGTTTCGGTATTTCGGAGGTCTTCGTGACAACAAAGATGAGGCGGTCGGTCTGTCCCTTTGACTGTCCTGATGCCTGCGGACTTCTCGTGGAAGTCAGGGATGGAAAAGCGATGAAGGTCAGAGGCGACCCGGATCACCCTTTCACCAGAGGTACGCTCTGCCCAAAGATGAACCGTTATCATGAGACCGTTCACTCCCCCCTCCGCCTGACCCAACCCCTTCTTCGAGCCGGCTCTAAAGGCACGGGCCAATTCCGCCCTGTCTCCTGGAAGGAGGCCATTGATCGAATTGCCGACCACTGGGGAAAGATAGTGAGCCGAACTGGGGCAGAAGCTATCCTTCCGTACTCTTATGCGGGGACCATGGGACTCATCCAGAGAAATGCCGGTCACCCCTTCTTCTACCGCCTCGGAGCCTCCCGGCTGGACCGAACCATCTGTTCACCTGCCAAGGAAGCAGGCTGGAGGGCTGTGATGGGAGAGACCCCCGCCCCTCATCCCGACGAGGTGGAGGAAAGCGATCTGGTGATCCTGTGGGGGATCAATGCCCTCCACACGAATATCCATTTCCTCCACGGGGTGAAGAAGGCGAAGAGAAAGGGAGCAACCGTCTGGTTAATCGAGACCTACAGAACCCTCACTTCATCCATTGTCCATCAAACCTTCATTGTCCGGCCTGGAAGTGATGGTGCCCTTGCTCTGGGATTGATGCATCTTTTGGTTCGCGAGGGTCTCATCGATGAGCACTTCCTTTCTGACCGCGTCGAGGGATTTGAGGAACTGAAGGAAAAAGTCCTTCCAGACTTCCCGCCTGAGAAGGTGAGTTTGTTGACAGGTCTCACACCGGAGACCCTTCAATCGATAGCAGAGGTTTACGGAAGAGCGAGATCGCCCTTCATCCGGTTGGGAAGTGGCCTCTCCCGTTATGGCAATGGGGCGATGACCGTCCGGACCATTGTCTGTCTTCCTGCCCTGGTCGGAGCATATGGAAAGAGAGGAGCCGGATGCTTCACCTCTACGAATACATCCAATGCCTTTGACATGAAGGAAATTCTGAGAGAGGACTTCATGGTGAAGAAGGCCCGACTCATCAATATGAATTGCCTGGGCTGGGCCTTAAATGAACTGAAAGACCCTCCTGTTGAAAGTCTCTATGTGTATAGTTCCAACCCTGCGGTGGTCGCTCCAGATCAGAACCAGGTTTTAAAAGGCCTTGCGAGAGAGGACCTCTTTACGGTGGTTCATGAAAGATTTCTGACCGACACTGCCCGGTATGCGGATATAATACTGCCATCCACCTCCTCCCTCGAACACAGTGACCTCTACCGTTCCTATGGCCATTACTGCATCCAGCGAGCGAGGCCTGCCATCCCTCCCGTAGGAGAAAGTAAATCGAACCGGGAAGTCTTCGGTCTTCTTTCGGAGGCATTGGGCTTTGATGAACCCTTTTTCCGCCAGACCGCAGACGATCTCATTGACCATCTCCTCTCCATTCCCAACCCCGTGAGGGAAGGAATCGATCAGAAAGCCTTTGCCATGGGAAAGGCTGTGGAGATTCCTCTCCCATCAGATGCCCGCACCCGGTTTAAAACCCCTTCTGGAAAAATTGAAATCCTCAACCCGAGAGAACCACATCCTCTGCCCTGCTACCTTCCTTCCCATGGCGGAGACCATCCCTTCAGACTGATGACAGCCCCCAGCCTTTATGGATTAAACTCCTCCTTCCGTGAACGGGATGACCTTCTCAAAAAAGAGAAGGCCATGTATCTCAAGATGAACCCTTCGGATGCAAAAACCAGGCGCCTGAAAGATGGAACCCCTGTGACCGCCTTCAATCATCTCGGTGAGGCCTCCTTCATTCTGGCCACCACCTCTGATGTGCCTCCGGGTGTGCTTGTCGCAGAAGGAATCTGGTGGTTGAAACACTGCCCGGGCATCCGTTCCGTCAATGTCCTCACCTCCCAGCGTCTGACCGATCGGGGAGGAGGAAGCACGTTTTACGATAATACCGTGGATGTGAAAGCAGAGGGAGGATGAGATTCCAAGATCGTATCCAGAATTTCAAGGGTAGAAAGAGTTCCTTGGAGGCTGAAGAGGAGATCCGGCAGGAGCTCCAAAAAAATCCAGACCATCCCTTATTTAAAACCAGGCTCGCTGATCTTTACCTTCGCCAGGAACGTTTAAACGAAGCGAGAGTCCTAATCGAGGAAGTTCTTACCAATGATCCACAACATCCAGAGGCATTGTCCCTACTGGGTGACCTTTTCATCAAGCAACATTCTCCCGAGAGAGCGATCGACTGTTATCGGCAGGCCTTTTCCCGGAACCCGAAACCCCATTTGATTTTAAAAACTGCACGGGCCCTTAAGGAAATGAGGCTTTTTGACGATGCCCTTCAGGAACTTGAAAATGTCCTTGTGGTAAAACCCAAAAGTCTTGCCTTCCTAAAAGAGAAGGCTCTCATCCTCAACCGGATGAAGAGATTTGATCAGGCCCTCGAGGTCCTTGAAAGGGCAAAAGAGATATCACCGAAGGACGCCTTTGTGCAAAAGGAGATCCTTCGCTTGCGAAGTAGCAAAAGACCTGAGGCCCAGGTCCTTAAAGAGCTCCAGGTGGTCACCCGCATGGAATCAAAGAAAGACGATGCCCAGCTCCACGGACTCTTAGCGCAGAGGTTAAAAGGAGCTGGCCTGGTCAGAGAGGCCGCTGCAGAGTATAAGAGGGCTTCAGATCTTGAACCCAATAACGTCTATTTCTTAAAACAACAGGGATTCTGCTACTATCGTCAGAAAGATTATGATCAGGCCATTCATTGCCTTAAGGAGGCCTTTCGAAGGGACCCTTCAGATTATTTTGTCCGAAAGACCCTTGAAAAGAGTTATGAGGCCCGGGAGGATTTGGGAGGATTTCTTATCCTTCTTGAAGAAACCCTGTCACAACATCCCGATCAGAAATCACTTCTCGGAACAATCAGGAAGATCCGAGCAAGATTAAAGAAATAAGGATTCATCAATTGCAAAACATACCCTCCCATACCAATCAATGCCTCCTCCAATCTCGAGAGCTCATGGAGAAGGTTTTTGGATTTCGTGAGTTTCGGCCAGGTCAGGAGGCAATCCTTGAGGCCATCTTTTCAGGAGAGGAGGCCCTGGTGGTCATGCCAACCGGAGGAGGGAAGTCCCTCTGCTATCAGCTTCCAGGTCTCATCCTTTCCGGAACGACCCTTGTCATTTCTCCGCTGATTGCATTGATGAAGGATCAGATCGATTCCTTGAGGGTCTTCGATGTTCCCGCCATTTCTGTTCATAGCCTCATGGGGATCGGAGAGCAAGAAGATGCCTTACGGAAGATTGAGGATGGGTCTTACAAACTCGTCTATGCCTCTCCCGAACGCCTACGTAGCAGTCCCTTTTTAAAGGCCCTTAAGAAAAGGCCCATCTCCCTTGTAGCCGTGGATGAAGCCCATTGTATCTCTATTTGGGGCCATGACTTCCGGCCGGATTATCTCAAGATCAGCCAGGCCTTAGAATGGCTTGGAAGACCCCAGACCATTGCCCTTACCGCTACCGCAACGGATCGTGTTAGACAGGATATCGTCTCCCAGCTTAAACTCAGAGCCCCAAAATTGTTCATTACAGGCTTCGATAGAAAGAACCTCTTCTTTGAGGTCGCTCCAGTGAAGAGTTCAAAAGAGAAGTTCTCTCATCTTGTCAGCCGGCTCAAAGGCCTTCAGGGTGGAGCCATTATCTATGCCGGAACCCGAAAGGGTGTTGAATCTATTGCCAGAGGTCTTGGCCGGGAAGACATCGAGGCCTTGGGGTATCATGCAGGGCTTGAGGAAGAGGAGAGAAGCCATATCCAGGAGGATTTTCTCGAAGGGAAAATGAACATCATTGTTGCCACTAATGCCTTCGGAATGGGTATTGACCGTTCTGATATCCGTCTTATTTTGCATTATAACTTTCCGGGTTCGATAGAGGCCTACTATCAGGAATGCGGACGTGCGGGCCGTGATGGAGACCCTTCCACATGCACCCTTCTCTTCTCTCCATCGGACAGAAGGCTTCAGGAATTCTTTATCGAGATGAGTTATCCTGATCGGGAAGTCCTCCTCTCCATTTACCAGGCCCTTCTCAAGAGACCAGAAGACCCGATCTGGCTGACCTATCGGGAAATCGGCCAGCTCCGAAATCCCCCGGTAGCGGAGATGGCTGTCTCCTCTTGTCTAAAAATCCTTGAAGAATCTGGAGTCGTTCATCGCCTTCATCGCTACGAGAATCTGGCTGAACTCTACCTGAAACGCACACCGAAGGAGATCCTGAGTAGGATTTCGAAGAGGTCACCCTCTAAGATTGCTTTTATCGAAATTCTTGCTGAACGTTATACTGAGGAGGAGCTTTTTGAAGGAATCCATCTCCTTCCTGAAGAGATGATCGAAAGGGCCCACCTCTCCAAAGAGACCTTCCGAAGTCTCATGGCAGAAATCGAAGCAGAGGGAGAGGGAACCTACATCCCTCCCTTTCGCGGAAGGGGAGTCCGCCTTCTTTCACGAATGGCTTCGTCAGAGCTTCCCATTGACTTCGAGACCCTTCGGCTCCGAAAGGCTTATCAACTTGAGAAATTGAACCGGATGATGGATTATGGTACATTAAGGCAATGCCGAAGGGCCTTTCTCCTTCAGTATTTCGGAGAATACCACTCCTCTGACAACTGTGGAGGATGTGATTATTGCAAAGGACTGAAGGGAAGGCTAACGACCCAAGAAAAAATTTCTGATCCCCTTTTGCCCATAAAGATCCTAAGCGGTGTAGCCCGTATGAAAGGTCGTTTTGGACTCGGGATGGCTGTAAAGATGCTTACCGGTTCTAAAGACAGGGCGATTGGTAAATTCAAACTGGATCAGCTTTCAACCTACGGGCTACTGGCTGAATTCACCCAGGAACAGGTTGAAAATTGGATCCAGGAACTTTTAGAACAAGGTTACTTGAAGCAGGAGTCCGCCACGTTGGGAGAGAAGAATTACAGAGTTCTCCTCCTCACCCCTCAGGGATGGGAAGTTATGAAGAAAAGGGGAAAGATTCCACTCTCTCCACCTTCGAGAAAGGAGATCAGGGAATGGAGGATGGAAGGTGAGCCCGACAAAGGCCTCTTCGATCAACTGAGGAAGTTAAGGTCGGAGCTCGCCCGTGCCGAGGGATTGCCTGCCTACTGTATCTTTCAAGACCGGACCCTTCGGGAGATGGCAAGCAGACTTCCTGATAGTCGGGAAAAGATGATGGCGATCGTGGGAGTTGGAGAGATCACTTTCAAGAAGTACGGCGCCCTATTTCTGGACGCAATTTCCGCCTATAGGCGGAAGCATTCAATAGCGACAACATAATCGATGAACCCAATCCCAAGCTCTGTACACATCAGAACAACCATTGGAAGCTTTGCCTTCATTCGCAATGACGGACCATCGGGGGTACAGGGCAAGCACCAAATCCCAAATAAAAAAGCCAATAATTTTCCTTCAATAAAGACCTTTTAAATATCTCGTGAATTGCTATCATTTTCGCTTTTTGGTATATTAAAGCAGCCTTGCAACAGGAGGGTAGCTTCCAGTCCAGAGAATGCTCAGTTTAGGGTTAAAGAGTATTTTTATGGTGATAAGAAATAGGGAAGATTAAATGAGCATTTTTGCTCGCCGCCAATCCGTGATCGATGAATACAGCAAGTACGTCCAATGTTTTTCCTCTATTGCTGATGGCCGAGTAAGGTCATTCATTGAGGAATCATTCTTATAAAACTAAAACCTTTGGCCAGATTCGTTGGTTTTTTCATTTTGTAGTGCTTATCTGTTATGCAGGGGAATAAATGGAATCAGATTCCACAAAACCTCATTACCTTGGCCATAGAAAACGACTCCGTGAGAGATTCCAGAAAACTGGTCTTGCTTCTTTTCAGGATTACGAAGCTGTAGAGCTCCTTCTGACATTAGCAATTCCCCGAAAAGATGTAAAAGAGCCTGCCAAAGAAGCCATCAAGAAATTTGGATCTTTCCGCGGTGTTCTCGATGCCCCGGTTGAAGAGTTAAAGAAGCTTCCTGGAATAGGTGAAGTAGCTCCGTTGGCCATCCACTTCATTAGAGAGGCTGCCAATCTTTATCTGCAGCCAAGAACCTCTTCAGACCTCACACTAAGAAGGACCGAACCGGAAAAGATCTCCTTAGAAGATCCTAAGATCCTTTTTGATTATTGCAGGGCGGCTTTGGGCGTCCAGCCTAATGAGGTATTTAAGGTCATACACCTTGATAGTAACTACCGAGTAATTGACCTTGAAACATTAACCGAAGGTACCATAGATCGAGCCGCTGTTTATCCCCGTAAAGTAATGGAGTCAGCACTTAAAAAGAGGGCCTCAATCTTGGTATTTGCTCACAATCATCCCGATGGAAATATTAGCCCATCAGATCAAGACAAAACAATCACGAGGGCTCTTATCCTTGCAGCGAAAGCACTCAACATAAGCATCTTAGACCATATCATTGTTTCCAAAGATGAGGTCTTCAGTTTTAGAAAAGAAGGACTCCTTTGATGGCTATCGCTGATTTGATTCTCCGTGAGTTTCCTGAGCTTAATCAAGAACAACGTGAAGTTATTAACCACACCGAAGGGTCACTGCGTGTTATTGCAGGCCCTGGTTCTGGGAAAACATTGGTCCTTGTAGTAAGGGTTTTAAATATCTTGCTCCAAGGACTTGCACAACCCCGAGAAATCCTCCTCTGTACTTTTACCGAGAAAGCAGCCTTTGAACTGAGAGATCGACTTTCCCTTACAGCCAAAAAACTTGGTTATCAAGGTAATATGTCGGATCTGCTTGTTGGTACCATTCATGGAATATGCAATGACTTTATTCTACGCTTTCGACACCGCACACCTCTTGGAAATAACTATGAAGTTCTGGACGAGCTAACCCAACTCCTTTTCATCTTCGATTATTTCGATGAGATCGTGGGCCAGGAGGGAAACGGGAAATACCTATCCCGTTGGACTTCTCGATGGGGAGCCAT
>CAZXMB010000148.1:0-7294 GCA_964641715.1 uncultured Syntrophaceae bacterium | reverse complement strand
CTTTTGACCCTCTCTCCCGGGGATCTTCCGATTATCCAAAAGGCATTTAAAAAGACCGCCATCCCCCTTCAGGTCATCGGCAAAGTGAAGAGAGGACCGCCAAGGGTTTTGAGCCGGGATCAGAGGGGTTATAAAGAACTGAAACCACTTCCCCGGGATGAAATTCTGAAGATTTACTAACCTCTCGGAATAATGGAATAGTGGAATGATGGAATGATGGGGAAAACTTGGTTATGGTTTGTTAGTTTATCATCTTAATGACAATATTCCATTCTTCCAACATTCCAATATTCCAGGAAGAGCAACTTTTTTAACTTTGGCATAGAATGGGGGATACCGGAGCAATGACAGCAGAAAAGAAATCTTTTCTCGGTCTTTCGAAGAATTGTAGAAACCTGGGTTGGGTCAGTCTGTTCAATGATATCTCAAGCGAGATGATCTATCCCCTGCTTCCCCTCTTCTTAAATCAGGTTTTAGGAGCAGGTGTCATTTTCATCGGCCTCATCGAAGGGATTGCCGAGAGCGTCTCAAGCTTTTTAAAACTCTTTTCCGGATGGGTCTCGGACCGTTTCCAGAGACGAAAAGGCCTCATCCTCTTCGGGTATTTCCTCGCCTCCATCACCCGTCCCTTTATCGGGGTGGCCACCTCAGCCTACCATGTCCTTTTTCTTCGGTTTTTCGATCGCATGGGTAAGGGGGTAAGATCCTCTCCGCGGGATGCCCTGCTCTCTCAGTCCTGCAGCGTGGAAGAAAGGGGAAAGGTCTTCGGTTTTCAGAGGGCCATGGACCATACCGGAGCCATGACAGGACCTCTCGTCGCTTCTCTTCTCATGATGGTCTTCACAAAGGATCTTCGCGTCATCTTTCTCCTGGCTTTCATTCCTGCCATGCTCTGTCTTCTTATCCTTTATCAAGGGGTGACGGATATAAAGATAGACCGGGTTTCACCCTCTTCCCCTCCATTGAAGCTTCAATGGAAATTTCAGGACAGGAAGTTCAAATACTTTCTCCTCATCATCACCCTATTCACCCTCGGGAATTCAAGTGATGCCTTTCTCCTTCTCCGGGCAAAGGATCTGGGGATTGACTTCGTCTCTGTCCCCATCCTGTGGTTTCTCTTTCATCTCTCCAAGACGATCTTCTCCGTTCCCGGAGGCATCCTCTCCGACCGTATCGGACGGAGAAAGGTGATGATCCTGGCCTGGGCGGTTTATGGTCTGTCCTATCTGGGATTTGCCTATGCCTCAAAACCCTACCATATCTGGCTGCTGTTTTTACTTTATGGACTTTTTTACGGTCTCTCCGAAGGAACAGAGAAGGCCTGGGTCGCGGATCTGGTGGAGGAGTCAAAACGGGGCATAGCCTATGGCGCCTACCATTTCTCTATTGGAATGACTGCCCTTCCGGCAAGCCTTCTCATGGGATTCATCTGGAAAGCGATCGGTGTAAAATGGGCCTTCTCCTTCGGTGCGGGTATGGCCCTGATCGCCGCCCTTTTAGCCTTAATATTGATGGCGGAACCTCAAAACAAAAATATCAAACTTTAGTTGTGGATGACTCCACGCCCTTTTTTATTTCCCTTTGGCGATATTTTTAAAAATCTCCCAGCTTTTTAAAAGTTCAAGGGCCCTTTCGAGCTGGTTATCGACCGGTTTCTTCTCTTTGGCCTCCTCTTTCTTTGACTTTTCCTTCTCTTTTTCAATCAGATGTCTCTCCAGATCCTTCTCCGCAATTGCCTTGGGAGGAGGCGCGGTCTTCTCCTCCTCGGGGATGGCGGGCTTCACAATGATGTTCGGTGATATCCCTTTGGCCTGAATGGAACGTCCACTGGGGGTGTAATAGCGTGCGGTGGTCAAACGGAGTCCTGACCCGTCCTTCAAGGAGAAGATCGTCTGGACCGATCCCTTTCCAAAGGTTTGTGTCCCAAGGATGATCCCCCGGCCATGATCCTGGATGGCCCCTGCCACGATTTCTGCACCGCTCGCACTTCCTCCATTGACCAGGACGACCAGAGGATAGTGGCTGAGGTTATCCCCCTGTGGATGGGCATTAAATTTCATCTTCGAATCCTCCCTCCTCCCTTCCACCGAGACAATAAGGCCTGACTCAATAAAGCGATCAGAGACTTTGACCGCCTGATCCAGTAAGCCTCCGGGGTTATTCCGGAGGTCGAGGATGAGGCCTTTCAACCCACCCTGACTGGTTTCCTCCAGGGCTTTGATGGCCTTATCAAATTCGCTGCTCGTCTTCTCTTGGAACTGGAAGACCCGGATATACCCATAATTTTTTTCCAGAATTTCATGGCGGACACTTCGGATAGGAATCACCTCTCGGGTCAGGGTAAACTCACGGGGTTTTGAAAATCCCTCCCTCATGATGGTGATGGTGACCTTACTGCCTTTGGGACCTCGCAGTCGTTTGACACTCTCCATCAGGGTCAGATTCTTCGTCACCTCTCCTTCAATCTTGATGATCTGATCCCCTGCCTGGATTCCTGCCTTGAAGGCAGGGGTATCCTCAATGGGAGAGACCACTGTGAGGACACCCTCTTTGAGGGTGATCTCGATTCCTATCCCTTCAAATCGACCCTTGGTCTCCTCCTGCATCTCTTTATACATCTTCGGGGGAAGGAAGGCGGAGTGGGGGTCCAGGGTTTCCAGCATCCCCTTGATTGCTCCGTAGACGAGGTCTTCCGACTTGGTCTCCTCCACATATTCCTTCTGCAGGAGTCCGAGCACATCGGTGAAAACTTTCAACTCCTCATAGGTTGTGTTGGAAAGGGCTGAGACCTTATGAAATCGGCCAAGTCCCACGATCAGGCCCAGGAGAAAAACAAGCATGATCACGGAAACCGTTTTTAAATTTTTCATTCCTCTCCATTGAAACATAGGTTCCTCCTTGAGTATCTTTTCTGGGATCTCTGTCTTGATCACTCTTTTTTTACCGTATTATTGAAAGGAGGCCATCTTATCCGATGGCGAAACCCAATCTACAGGATTTTGTGGCTTCCCTTGATGACGGACTTCAAAGTAGAGGCAGGGACCCTTCAATGACCCGGCGCTGCCAACCAGAGCAATCACCTCACCCTGTTGGACCCCATCCCCTGCCTTCTTCAGTAACTGGGAGCAGTATCCGGAGACCGTGAAGGTCGTATCTCCGTGATCGATGATCAGGAGATTGCCGAACCCTTTGAACCAGTCCGCAAAGAGAACCCTCCCGGAGAGGACCGCCCGGATCTCCGCTCCCATCGGTGCCTGGATCTCAATTCCATTCTGCCCTTTCTCCTTAAACTGGCTGATCACCTTTCCCTGGACAGGAGGATTGAGCTTTCCCTTCAGGGTCCCGGGCATGGGTTTCCCATAGGCCAACACGCCCTTTTCCCGCTCCAGCCTTTGAATGAGTGCCTGAAGTTCCCTGGCTCTAACTTCCAACTCTGAAATGAGTTTCTGGTAGACCACCTTCTGACTCCGGATCGACTTCAGGAGCGTCTGCTTCTCCTTCCGAATCTTTCGAATCTCCTCCCGCTTTCTCTCCACCGCGGAAATATTACGTTCCATCTGCAATTGATCCTGAATTAATTCTACCTGATACCTCTCTTTTAAAGCCATCTGGTTGCGATAGGTCTCCATCAGATGGGAGTCAGAATCGACAATGACCCTGAGATACTTATCAATTCTTAATAGGTCGAGATAGGATTGAGAGGCGAGGAGAAAAATCTCCGGAGGAGTTCTCCCCATTTTATAGAGGGCTCTCAATCTCGAAAAGAGTTCCTCTTTGGTCCTCTCCATGCCCCTGTTGAGCATCAGGATCTGGCCTCTGGTCTCATGGAGCCTTTCTTTGTTTTGATTCAAATGGGCCTCCATCTGTTTCAGTTCTTTCTCCCTCTCATAAAGTTCTGTCTCAATCTGGTGGAGGGTTCCAAGGATGGAGGACTCTTGCCCCCGGACCTCTTTCTCTTTCTCCCGGGTGACGGAGATCTCTTTTTTAATATCCTTGAGATCCTTCTTTTTCTGAGTGATATCCTTGTCGATCTGTTCGGTCCAGCCTGCCCGGAGGTTGAACGTACCGACCGCCATAATGGATCCCAGGAGGATCCCCATCAATAAAATCCCTTTCCACCTTCTCACCATGGGGTTGCTCACCCTATTTCAGAAACCTCACCGAGGCAATGAAACTGCCGAAAAGACCCACCACCATTCCTCCTGCTAAGATCAAAGCGATCATCTCCCCTGATAAGAAGAGGACGGGGAGGGTAGCCATCCATCCCTTCATCAAGGGGGTGATGTGTCGAAGGACAACCTCATAAAGAAGATAGAGAAGAAGCATGGCCATTCCCGCACCCAACAGGCCTTGAACGAGCCCTTCGATATAAAAAGGGACCCGGATGAAGGCTGGGCTGGCACCCACCATTTGCATCACCTCAATCTCCTCCCGCCGGGAGGAGATGGTCAGCTGCAGGGTATTGGAGATGATGAAGATGATCGCTGCCAAGAGCAACCCTCCCAAGATCCATTGGGTCAGACCTGCCAGATGAACGAGGCCGGAAAACGTTTCCACCCATTCCTGGCCGTACTGAATCTCCTCGATCTGGGGGACCTGCCTCATCTGGGAGATCACCTCTTTTATTCTGACCGCATTTCTGTAATCCTTCTTCAGCTCAATTTCGATAGAAGGAGGAAGGATACCGGGTTGAATGCCTTCGAGGAGATTCCGCTGATTCCCCAGGCGGTTCTCTAAAAATGACATGGCATCGAAAGGAGAAACATACTTCACGGATTCCACCCCTTTGAGCTGCCGAATCCTCCTTAAAAGCCCCTCCACCTCTCTTAAAGGTGTCTCCCTTTTCAGGTAGGCAATCACCTCGATCTTCTCTTCCCAGATTTTAAGGAAGGAGGTGAAATTCAAAGCGATCAGGGAAAAGGTGGAGAAGAGGAGCATAGAGATCCCGATGATGCCAATGGTCGTGAGATTTGGGAAGAGATTCCCCTTCATGTTTCGAAGGGCACGGAGAATGGCATATTGAAGAAAGGTGATCATCCCTCGGATTTTACCTCTTCCCCTGTCTCAACATCCATCCTCTTTCCTGCGACGAGAGGGATAACCCGGTAAGCATATCTTTGAACCAGATCCATATCCTGGGTGGCTAAAAGGATCGTCGTCCCTTTCTGATGGAGGTCCGCCAATAGCCTCATGACCTCTTCCTTCATCTGGGTATCCAGAATCCCTGTCGGCTCATCCGCTAAGATCAGGGGAGGATGAGTGACCAGGGCCCGGGCGATGGCAACCCGCTGCTGTTCTCCTGCTGAAAGAGAAAAAATCGAATCATGCTCCCTCTCCTGAAGCCCCACCTGACTCAATACCTCTTGAACCATCCTCCCCATTTCCTCCGGGGGATGAGCCGTAACCTCCAGGGCCAGGGCGATATTCTCTCCTACCGTTCGATCCCTTAGCAGCTTAAAATCTTGAGCAATGATTCCCATCAGCCTTCTCAGCCGGTAGGCCCTCTTGAAACCACGTTGAGTGATTTGAATCCCGTTGATGATGACCTCTCCGCTCGTCGGTTTTTCCTCGCAGAAAAGGATTCGGAGGAGGGTGCTCTTACCCGAACCGCTGGGACCTGAAATGAAGACGAACTCGCCAGGAGGGATCTCCAGGCTGATATCCGAAAGGGCTAGGATCTGGCTGGGATAAGTCTTTGAGACATGGTGCATCTGTATCATCTTTAATCCAAACTAACACGAACTCCTTATTTTTTCAAGAAAATGGTAGGGTTGCCTACACTGAAGGAGGAGATTTTATTTGCCGAAGCATTCAAATGATCTCTGAAGAAGTGTTGTCGAGATTGGGGGAGTAGCAGTCTCTTGCATCGAGAGATTATTCATTCCCACCGGGCAATCTGACATACGGTGAACCTGACAGCTTTTTTAAAACCCTCTGGTGAAATGAGAAGTTGATAACCTCGCGCACCTGCGCTGATGGAGATGAACGGAAACTCCAGGGCACTCTCATCCAGATAGAGAGGATAGGGTTTCTTTACGCCGATGGGTGATACTCCTCCTCTTACATACCCGGTCAGTGGAAGGACCTCTTTGAGGGAAACCATCTCCACTCTTTTGTTCCCGCTGACCTGGGCGATCGCCTTTAAATCGAGCTCAGCCCCTCCCGGGATGCAGGCGAGCAGAACCCCTGTCTTATCCCCGCGGGCCACCAGGGTCTTGAAAACCTGGGATAGCGGAAGGTTGACTTTTTTCGCTACGCTTTCTGCGCTGAGGTCTGACTCATCCACCTCATATTCGATCATTTTGTAATCGATATGGAGATGATCCAGAAATCTTGCGGCGTTCGTTTTCTTCATCTCTGTTTAGAAGAGGAGCTTTTCGTTCTTTCCGGAGTCCCTGGTGCCGGCCTTTCACCGTTCAATCCCTTCGCAGGCCTCCACTGGTATTCATTTCTTTTCCTGAACCGAAATCAACTCCACCTCAAAGATGAGGGTCGAATTCGGACCGATGGGCCCTGCACCTCGCTCTCCATAAGCCAGTTGAGGCGGGATAAAGAGCTGCCACTTCGCCCCTTCCTCCATCAGTTGGAGCGCCTCCGTCCAGCCCGGGATGACCCCGTTGACCGGAAAGCTGATGGGCTGTCCACGCTTGTAAGAACTATCGAATTCAGTCCCATCGACCAGAGTACCCCGATAATGGGTGGTTACGGTATCGGTCAGTTTCGGTTTCTTTCCCGTTCCCTGCTTAATCACCCTATACTGCAAACCGCTGTGCAGGATGATCACATCCTCCTTATTTTTATTCTCTGCCAAAAATGTCTCTCCTTCCTTCTTATTCTTCTCTCCGGTCCTTTTCATCGTCTCCTCCTGCCTTCCCTTGATCTCTTTCTGAAAGGAGGTTATGGTTTCGCGAATCTCCTCCTTAGTCAACAGGGGTTTCTCTCCGGAGAAGGCATCCTTGAGGCCCCTTAAAATGGCATCCGGGTTAATATCCTTGATATGGATCAACTGCCGCTTCAAATCCATACCCATATCCATCCCGATAATATAACTGATCCTGTCCCGATGATCTTTAAGGACCTTCTCCTCTGCGCTGCTGATCGGGACCATAAGAAATAAAAACCCCAATATGATCATCAAATATTTTTTCTTCATCTGGGCTCCTTTCTCAGGGGAGTCATCCCCTTTGATGTCTTTATTTAAGTCTATTTGAATTGGGAAGAGGAGTCAACGCGGAAAAAAAAGAGTGAAGCTCCCCGCCCACAGGGCGGGGCTTCCCGGAAAGGAAATCTCATT
>CAZXMB010000147.1:4374-7370 GCA_964641715.1 uncultured Syntrophaceae bacterium | reverse complement strand
GGCGGGGAGCTTTACTTCAATGCCCGGATCAATTCGCTGGAGGTGAGGAGGTAGGCGAAACCGAAGCCGAGGTTTTTCAGGGTGGCGAGGTGGAGATCGCTTCTTCGGGTGGCGGTCCCGTCAATGAGGACGAAAACCCTGTAATCCCTCATAAAGGCATCCCGGGCTGTGGTCTCGCAGCAGAGGTTGGTCATCACTCCTGAGATAATCAGATCCCGAATTCCTCTGGATCGAAGAGTCTGATCCAGCTCTGTCTCAAAAAAAGCACTATAACGTTTCTTGGGAAGAATCGTATCCTCTTTACGGATGATGATTTCCGGAAGAAATTTCCAATCCTCTGTCCCTGAAATGATCAGCTCTCCCCACCACTCGGCAAGCACTCCTCCGTCTGAGGGAGGATCAGTATGGCCATGCTGGGTAAAGATGATGGGTAGATTCTTCTTTCGGCAGAGATGAATCACCTGCAGGATATTTCCGAGGATGGGCTGGGCAATCCTTTTAAAATAGTTCTGAAGATCAATCACCAGAAGGCAGGCCCGTTCGGGATCAGGGGTTGCCCTCTTTCCCCGGTAGGGCTTGAGTTCTTTCAGGATCTTTTCAAGATCGAATTTCATCCTCTCTTCCACTTCGGATTATCAATGAGCAAGGTTTTCCCCTCTCTCTCCACAAGGACTTTGGCAAACCCCGTTCTTTCAATGTCCCCGTAATTATGACCTGCATCTCCCGGATAGACAGCGAAGAAGACAAAGGGCTTCAATCCGGTGTTGACCATACGGTGTCCCCAGTAGGGCGGGATATAGGCGACGGTTCCGGGATGGATGGGGAGGGATTCGAATTCTCCTTTTTCCGTCTGAACGAGAAGGTATCCTTCCCCCTCGAGACCCAAGTAGACCTCCGAGGTATCCGGCCTTCGATGGTAGTGGCCTTTGGTCATAAAATATTCTTCACCAATCCTTCCCGGGTGGATAGTGGTCGTGGCCAGTTGGAGGTGGCCGCTCTCTTCCGGGAGAACCCTTTCGCTGAAAGAGTAGATGATCGGGTTTTCCTTTTCAAGAATCCGTTGCTCCACTTCGGGGTCGAGAAACATCCCTTTCATATCACTCAGCCTCCGGATATTGGTCCGGTCATGAGGCGTGAAGTTTCCTGTCTTAAAGCTAAGGTTCATCGAAAAAGGTCTCATCAACATCGTTTTCCTCCTTTTTAAATCCCTCTTACTCAAGGAGGGATAGGGGGGATGATCGGGCAGATAAAAAGTTAAAAATGATCATCGCATAGATCTCAGCCGCCTTTATTAAAGCGTCGACCTCCACCGACTCATCCGTCGTGTGAGATTGGTCCACTCCTCCCGGACCAAAGATAAGAGTCGGTATATGGAATTGGTTGATATAGAAACGGGCATCTGTAAATCCGGAGAATCCTTTGACAGCCGGCCTTTCTCCCCTCACCTCCTCGGAGGCTTCGATCGCTACTTGAACGATCTCCTCCTCCGGAGCAATTTCAGAAGGCTCGGCATAATCGATCTCTTCGATCTGATACCGGAGCCGGGGATCCAGGGCTTGAAGAGGCTCAATGGCCCCTTTGATCTCCCTTAGGACCCCCTCCTTATTCTCATCAGGTAACAGTCTACGATCCATTTCGATCTCACATCGATCAGGAACGATATTGATCTTGGTCCCACCCTGAATCTTTCCGATATTGATCGTGGGTCTGCCGAGTTGAGGATGTTCCTTTTCAAGAGAGAGGGCATTGAGCCGGGCGATCAGGTTCATCATCTTTTCAATGGCATTGATGCCGGAGTGGGGTCTTGAACCGTGAGCTGATTTTCCGAAGGTCGAGATCCTGAGCCAGAGGGCTCCCTTTTGTGCGATTACCAGATCGAGGTCGGTCGGCTCTCCCACAATGGCCGCATCCCCTTTGATCCCCCCCCTTTGACTGAGGAATCCCATCCCCTGATGTCCATGGGATTCCTCATCCGAAACCAGATGAAGGAGAAGGCCGCCCTGACCGGGATGGATTTTCGAACGGTTGATCATGGAGATGGCATGGAGAAAGGAAGCAATCCCCCCCTTCATATCGGATGCCCCCCGGCCATAGATCCTTCCCCTTTCCAGCCTTCCTTTAAAAGGAGGATGCCTCCATTGGGAAGGATTCCCCGGGGGCACGACATCGAGATGGCCATTGAAGATGAGCCTCCGGCCCCCCTTTCCCCATCTTCTTTCAGCGATGATATTCCATCTCCCCTTTGGAGAGAGGAGGGTCTTGACCTTAAACCCCAATTTTAAAAGGATCGGTTTTAAAAAGATTATGGCCCTCTTCTCATTGCCCGGCGGGTTTTCGGTGGGGATCTGAATTAATTGGATGGTTAAGTTGACCAGATCTTTCTTTTTGATAAACCGATGTAAATTCATCATCGCAACCTCTTGATGTGTTTCATATTACAAAGAAAGGGAAGTAAAGGCAACTAAAAATTTGAACTATTGACATCTCTGTTTTGAATGGATAAAATGGCAACCTGTTGAAAAAAGTAAAGGAAATTAAAAAAGAAGGAGGTGATGAATAAAAGGATAACTCTTTTGATTTTTGAAAGGAGGGAAGTTTATGAAAAGTAAAAGATTGTTAACATTATCATTTGTGTTCATTTTATCTCTTCTTGTCTTTTTCCCCACGCCCTCTGTTGGTCAAAAGGAAGTTAAGATCGGGGTGATTCTTCCCCTCTCCGGACCTCTCGCACCTACAGGAAAAAGCCTGAAAGAAGGGGCAGAACTGGCTGCGGATATCGTCAACAAAAAATATCCTGATCTGGATATCTCGATCGCTAAGTGGGAAGGAATTCCAAATTTAGGTGGAGCCAAGATTAAACTAATTTTTGCAGACTCCCGTGGAGATCCAGGATGGGGCGCTGATCAGGCGAAAAGGCTAATAGAGGATGAGAAGGTTGTAGGTCTGTTGGGCGCTTACCAGAGCGCGGTCACCAAGACAGCCTCTGTGGAAGCGGA
>CAZXMB010000147.1:0-4274 GCA_964641715.1 uncultured Syntrophaceae bacterium | reverse complement strand
TCGTTGGCAGAAATTGAGAAATTCGCTAAGGAAAAAGGATGGAAGATTTCGGAGTCTATTAAATACCCTCATAAGGCAACAGATCTGACGAGTGAGACGAGGAGAATGATCGCCTCTAAAGCTCCTACCTTTCTGTTCGCCCCCTATGTGGCAGATGCCATCCTTTTCATCAAAACCCTCAAGGAGATGAAAGCTGTGCCTCATCTGATTTGGGGACAGGATGCTGGATTTGTGGAGGCTGATTTTTATAAAACCCTTGGAGCAGATGTGAACGGTATTTTAACCCGTGACCTCTTCTCGCCTGAATTATCGAAGGTGAAACCGGTAGCAGGTAAAATTAATGAGATGTACAAGAAAATGGCGGGATACGATTTCTCCGGAAGTTCAGCAAGGGATTTTGTGGGTGTCCAGGTTTGGGCCCACGCCTTAAACAATGCGAAATCTACTGACCCGAAGGCGATTCAAAAAGCGCTGAATGAACTTAATATTCCAGCGAAAGAGTTGATCATGCCCTGGAAAGGCGTAAAATTTGGTTCCCCTTTTCCGGGCGATACGCAACAGAATGAGCTGGGTTCTGGGGTCATCAACCAGTATCAGGGATATCCGGGCGGAAAGTTGCATATCATCTATCCCTTTGAATTTGCAACAAGCAAGCTAATCTTCCCCTTTCCGGGCTGGAAGTGAAAAGGGTTAGTCTCCGAGAGGCATTCATAAAGCGAGCAGCGGAGAGAGGATAATTTCGCTCTGCTGCTCGCTTCTGATATTTAAACGGTGCGAGGCGAAGATGGAATTAGCAACACAGCTAATAATCTATGGCATTTTGATGGGCCTTATCTTTGCCTTTATTTCTTTGGGCTTGGCCCTTATCTTCGGGGTGATGAACATTGTGAATTTCGCCCATGGGGAATTCATGATGATAGGAATGTATGTTGCCCTACTCATATCGACTTATCTTCCCCTTGACCCCCTTTTCTCCCTCCCCTTTGCAGCCTTGGTCGGCTTTTTCCTTGGTATTGTTAGTTATCGCTTCCTCGTTCAGTATATTCTTCGCGGTCCCATGGTTGCGCAACTCTTTGGGACCTTTGGATTGATGCTATTTCTCCGCTACCTGTTCATGCTTATCTTTGGCCCGGATGTTCGTTCCATAAAAAAAGGAATTCTGGTAGGAAAGACTCTCTCCCTGGGATGGATAACGCTTGATGTAAGCAAGGTTGTCTCGGCAGGACTTTGCCTACTGTTATTTGCATTCGTCTATTGGATGATAAATCGGACAAAATTGGGAAGGGCTTTGAAGGCCACTTCTATCGATGCGGAGGCTGCCCGATATATGGGTATCGATACGGAAAAGATGAATGCCTTAGCTTGGGGGGTTGGTGGTGCCACGGTAGGGATAGCTGGAGGCCTCCTTGCCCACTTTTACTATATTACTCCCACAGTAGGAATGCTTTTCATTTTGATCGCCTTTGCTATTGTCGCCTTAGGCGGATTTGGAAGTATTTTGGGAACCTTTATTGCGGGTTTGATTATTGGTCTGATACAGGTCATCGGTGGGCATTATCTAAGTGAATTGAAGTTCACTTTCGTTTATATCGCTTATTTCTTAGCAGTCGTGCTTAGACCTCGTGGCTTTTTCGGTTGGTAACATGTGGCAGGTCATAAAAGATATTTTTTCGTTTAGAGACTATCACCGGTTTGAAAGAATCGGTCTACTTATTTTTATTGTGATTATCCTCATCTTCCCTTTAATTGTCGAACAGGCTTATAGCAGAATAGTGATGATTAAATTTCTCCTCTTTGCCTTGTTTGGCATTGGGTGGAACCTCATAGGCGGCTATGGAGGCCAGGTAGATCTCGGACAGGCTAAAAACGTTGGGTTTGGAGCTTATGCGACGGCACTCATGATGGTCTGGTGGAATACGCCTTTCTGGATTACCGTTCCAATAGGTATGATCATCGCTGCATTCGAGTCCTTTGGCGTGGCCTACCCTATGTTCCGTCTGAAGGGTCATTATTTTGCCATTGCCACCCTCTGCGTCGCCCTGGTTTGGAAGGAACTTTTCATTTTCTGGGATTGGACAGGAGGGGCACGGGGTGTAGAAATACCAGTAAAAGCCACAGCTGACTTCGTTCATATGCAGTTTCCATCTAACATCTATTATCACTACTTCGTCTTTTTTCTTTTTATCACCCAACTTTTATTTATGAATTGGTTCAGGAAGTCGAAGCTGGGCTATCAGCTCCAGGCTGTTAGGGATAATGAGGAGGCCGCAGCAAGCCTGGGAATTAATGTCACTTGGACAAAAGTGAAGACCTATACCATTACCGGAGGGCTTGGTGGAGTGGGAGGCAGCTTTTTGGCTGTCTATTATCTATATATTGATCCCGATCTGGTTATGCCTTTAGACCTATCTATCTTGATTGCCATGACCGTTTTGGTAGGTGGAGCTGGTTCGATGTGGGGACCTATCATTGGTGCAGCAATTTTAATCCCTCTGGATATGTATCTGGGAGCTTGGCTGGCCCTTATAGGGGGTCGTTACGGCATTGATTTTATGGTTTATTCTTTAATTATCATGATCATCGCTGCTCGGGAGCCAAAAGGAATCTGGGGTATCATTGAAAGGGTGAAGGGAAGGGGATAACACAAGGGCGATGTTACTGGAGGTCAAAAATCTTGTTAAGGAATTCGGAGGGGTCGTAGCCAACGCTGATATTTCCTTTAACCTGAGCGAAGGAGAGATGGTTGGTCTCATAGGCCCCAATGGGGCAGGCAAAACCACATTGTTTAACTGTATTGCTGGTTATTATAAGCCTACAAGTGGAAAGGTCCTTTTTAATGGAAAGGAAATCACAGGCTGGCCGGCACACCAAACCGCAAGGGCAGGGATAGGCCGAACCTTTCAGATCATGAAGGTCACCGCTGGAATGACGGTCCTTGAAAATGTGATGGTCGGTGCCTTTTGCAGGGCCGATGATCGCCATCTTGCAAAAGTGGAGGCGGCAGCGATTTTGGGCTTCATGGGATTGGATAGTTTGAAAACTTATCATCTTAATGAATTGCCTGTTGCCAGTCAGAAGAAAGTAGGCCTGGCAATGGCGTTAGCCACTCAACCCGAACTTCTGATGCTGGATGAAGTGGCCTCCGGCCTCAATCCAAAAGAGACTGAAGAGATGGTCGATCTTTTGAAAAAGATCCACAGAAAAAAGAAGATTACCCTCTTTCTCATCGAGCATGTCATGGAGGTGGTCATGCCCATCTCCCAACGGGTCATCGTTCTCGATGGCGGTGAAAAAATTGCAGAAGGATTGCCTAAGGATATTGTGAAGAATGAACGTGTGATCAGAGCCTATCTGGGGGATAAGTATGCTAAGGGTATCTGAGATTGAAGTTCGATACAGTGGCTTCCCCGTCATTCACAACGTCTCCCTTGAAGTGAATCACGGAGAACTGGTCTCTGTGGTCGGTGCAAATGGTGCAGGGAAATCAACTCTTCTCAAGACGGTCGCTGGCGCCCTCCATCCCTCTCGGGGATCGATCCGGTTTGAGGATCAGGAGATCTCTCGCCTTTCGACAGCGGATATCGTTCGAAAGGGAATCACCTACGTCCCGGAGGCGCGTTTAATCTTTGGTCCCCTCACGGTTGAGGAAAATTTGGAATTGGGGGCTTATGTCATTAATGATATTGAGGAGGTAAAAAAGAACCTGGAGTATATTTATCACCTCTTCCCACGACTGGCTGAGAGAAGTCTCCAGCAAGGAGGAACCCTCAGCGGTGGAGAGCAGCAGATGCTCGCCATTGGCAGGGGATTGATGTCCAACCCGAAACTTCTTATGCTCGATGAGCCTTCTTTAGGTCTGATGCCCAAATTGGTGGATGAGATGCTCGAGGCGGTCGCCAAATTGAAAGAGTCAGGGAAGACGATTCTCCTTGTTGAACAAAAGGTTCGAGAAGCCCTTGAGTTATCCGACCGTGGCTACGTCCTTCAAACCGGCCGGACCATCCAGGAGGGAACGGGTAAAGACCTTCTCGACACCGAAACCATCCAAAAGGCCTTTTTAGGGTTGTGATTGCCCAAGGTGCCTTCAGCAAAAACCTAAACAAAAATATTTGAAATTTCAATTAGTTAACCCCTCCACCCTTTCATGGGGAGGGAAGGTTTCTTCATGATTCTTTTGATAATGTTAGAGATAAATTCTCAGATTTCAATGTGTAAGAATCTAATTGAATAAAGTTGAAAATACATTTCCAAATCCCCCCTTTACTAAAGGGGGG
>CAZXMB010000146.1:2547-7601 GCA_964641715.1 uncultured Syntrophaceae bacterium | reverse complement strand
GGCAATGGGGCGGCACCATCCCCCAGGCCTACATCCCCACCAGGTAATCCCTCTCTGTAATTTTGTGATCCTCTCTTTAGACCCGAAAAAAATCTCCCCCTGAAAACACGCCCCATTGAGTTGTGGATTTGGATTCACCCGTTAAGCTTCTTGAATCTTTCTTGACATCTATTTATTTCTATGTATTACTATAGAAATATAGAAACCTGAAGGAGGTGGGATTATGCGCTCTATTATTTCAAGGTCAATTGGGATCATTGCAGTCATGGTTGTTATTTTCAGTGTCCCGCTGGGATCCGCTCAGGAAATTAAGGGTCCCATCAAGATCATCGTTCCATATGCACCAGGGGGGAGTTCGGACATTGTGTCTCGGTTGATGGCGGAAAAGTTGAAAGATATTTTGGGCCAGTCGGTTATTGTGGAGAATAAACCCGGGGCAGGCGGTCGGATTGGCGCCGAATATGCCAAAAATCAACCCGCGGACGGGAGTTCGATGCTGGTCATGAATCCCGCCCTTTTTGTGGTGAGTCCTTTGGTTTATTCCAAGCTTGCCTATGACCCGGACTTAGATTTCAAACCCATCTCACAAGTCCAGGTCTATCATTTCGTCCTATCTGTCCCGGCGAATTCAACGATCAAGGATTTGAAAGGCCTGATCGAATGGTTAAAGAAAAATCCGAAACAGGCCAACTACGGTTCGCCTGCGACGGGTAGCCTCCCACACTTTTTTGGTTTGATGGTCGGAAAATATGCCGGAGTGGAGATGGTGCATGTATCTTACAATGGGTCGGGTCCCCTCATCACCGCGTTAATCGGTGGTCATATCCCGATGGGAGTAGATACTTATGATGCCCAGTCCCGATATCATCCAGATAAAATTCGGATTCTGGCTACTGCAGGGACCTCCCGAAAACATCCCGATATCCCTACCTTTAAAGAATTGGGATATGAAATTGAAGGAGTCGGATGGAACGGGATCGTGGTTCCTGCCAAGACACCCCAGGCGATCGTGGACAAGCTGAGTCAAGCGATCGTTAAGGTTGTCAAAATGCCAGAGGTAAAACAGAAGCTCGAGCAAATTGGAGCTGAAGTTACCGGCACGACAGCCGAAGAGTTCGCCAGGGTTATTAAGAAGGATCGGGAGAGATGGGGGCCTATCATCAAGGCCTCAGGATTTAAGGCTGATTAATATGTCCTCAGATCACCCAGGGCATTAACTTGAATCGATAGGTTGGCCCAAAAGAAGAAGTTGGGCCAACCTATTATTTACCCCGCCCCGTAGAAAGCCCCGTGATTTATTACGGGGATGAATGCTGTAAATTCGAAGGGCACCCGATGCCCCACATTTTAGCACGGGGTCGGGGTCTACTCCACCTCATATATCCATATTAAAAGTCAAATAGGATTGATCATGCAGATCAGGAACCATAAGGATTTTAATGCGGGTCTTCTATTTTTATTTTTTGGTATAGCCTCAACGGTTTCATCCAGAAGTTATTCAATCGGTACAGCCGCCAAGATGGGACCCGGTTATTTTCCATTCGCCCTTGGTTTAATGCTTGTCCTATTAGGGCTCGTTATTTCGCTGAGAAGCCTCTCCAGAGGGAGAGAGGTAAGAAAGAAAGCGCTTATTAAGGTTCGGCCTGTTTTCTTTGTGCTCTCCTCCGTTGTTCTTTTCGGTCTCCTGCTCCTTCCGTTTGGTCTAATTCTTTCTACCCTCCTTCTCATCCTCATTTCAAGTATGGCAAGTGAAGAGTTCAAGATGAGAGTGGCCATTCTGAATGCATTAGTGCTCCTCATCATCGTTCTGATCATTTTTGTCTATTTCCTCCAATTCCAGATACCGGTTTTACCTGCCTTCCTGAGTGGTCGAACCTAACTGCATATGAGGGAGGATCGGATGGAACTGCTTTCCAATTTGGCGCTTGGTTTTCAGACAGTGATCTCTCTACAGAATCTACTCTACTGCTTCCTCGGGGCATTGATCGGAACACTTATCGGTGTGCTTCCAGGAATTGGGCCTGTTCAGACTATCGCCATCTTGCTTCCAACCACCTTCGCTTTACCTCCTGTTTCGGCTTTGATCATGCTCGCCGGAATCTACTATGGAGCCCAATACGGAGGCTCTACGACCTCTATCTTGGTCAACGTGCCAGGAGAGGCATCCTCGGTGGTGACCTGTCTGGATGGTTATCAAATGGCCCTTCAGGGCCGAGCTGGAGCTGCACTCACCATCTCAGCTCTCGGTTCATTCTTTGCGGGCTGCTTCGCCACCGTGCTTCTTGCTGTTTTGGCTGTCCCCTTGTCAGAACTGGCTTTCAAGTTTGGACCGGCTGAGTATTTCTCCTTGATGGTTTTTGGATTGATCGGTTCCATTGTGTTTGCTTCGGGATCACCGATAAAAGCAATAGGAATGATTGTCCTTGGTCTCCTTTTGGGTGTGGTGGGGACGGATATTACAAGCGGGACCCAGCGGTTCTCTTTCGGGATTCCTGAACTGGCGGATGGCATCGGTTTTGTCCCCCTGGCTATGGGCCTTTTCGGGATATCTGAGATCATCAAGAGTCTCGAACGAAAAGAGAAACGAGAGATTCTAAAAACTAAAATATTTGGATTCTGGCTTAAGAAAAAGGACCTCAAGGAGGTTGCGCCAGCAGTGGCTCGTGGAACTCTCACCGGATCCTTTCTGGGAATTCTACCAGGTGGAGGGGGTATCCTGTCTTCATTCGTGTCCTATATGCTGGAAAAGAAGATTTCCCGAAATCCTGAAACCTTTGGGAAAGGGAATATCTGTGGGGTTGCATCCCCAGAGTCAGCAAACAACGCGGGGGCGCAAACCTCATTTATCCCCCTGCTCACCCTGGGTATACCAACCAATGTCGTCATGGCGATGATGGCCGGTGCCATGATGATCCATGGGATTCAACCTGGCCCCAGGGTCATTAGTAGCAACCCGGAACTCTTCTGGGGTGTGATTACTTCCATGTGGGTGGGGAACCTCATGCTGGTGATTTTAAATCTGCCTTTAATCGGGATATGGGTAAAACTCCTTACCGTTCCCTATCGTGTCCTTTACCCTGCCATCCTCCTGTTTTGTTGTATCGGGATTTACAGCGTCAATAATAATATCTTTGATATCTGGTTGACAGCAATTCTTGGTTTTCTGGGTTATCTCTTCGTAAAACTTGAATGCGAGCCGGCACCGCTCATATTAGGGTTTGTTTTGGGGCCCATGATGGAGGAGAATTTGCGACGAGGCATGTTACTTTCACGGGGGGACCCTTCTATCTTTATCACTCGTCCACTATCCCTTGCATTCCTGCTCATGGCCTTTGCCATGTTAGTGGTGATTGCAGTTCCAGCCATCCGTCGGAAAAGGGAGGAAGCCTTCCACGAGGAAGAGGAGAAAAAGTAAAATGGAGATCAAAATGGCGCAACGGAAGAAATTACCTCTCTATCTCCAAATTGAGGCGATTCTCAAATCGAAAATTCTCACAGGTGAGTTGAAGGAAGGGGACCGTCTTCCTCCGGAAAACGAACTCTCGAAACAATTTGGAGTGAGCCCATTGACCGTCCGGCAGGCCCTATTCTTTCTGGTGAACGAGGGACTCCTGGATCGAAAACCAGGGATAGGGACAATGGTTAAAAAGAGTCCTGATGAAAAGATTACTCTAAGCCTCTCGGGGAAAATAGATGATCTTCTTTCACTCGGTTTGGAGACTGAAACAAGGGTTCTCCGTTCCGAAGTCATTCAAGGGTTTGACAAGCCCGTCCGCTATCTCAAGCTGAATTTGACAGATCCGATCTGTGTGGTCGAAAAACTGAGATATTGGAAAACAATCCCTATGATGGTGGTCAAAGAATATGCACCTCAATTGCTGATCGGAAAGTTTTTTAGAAACAGAAAACCAATGGCATCTCTGTATTCCATTCTAACTCAAAAAAAGGGGGTGGTCATGAAGGAAGCTATCCAGACCATCGAATCTTCCACGGCAGATCAGCAAATTGCCTCTCTTCTTCAAGTCGAAATGGGTTCCCCGCTGTTCTACATGGAACGGACTTTTTTCGAAGAATCTGGTCTTCCCATCCTCTTTCAAATCACCTTTACCCGTGCGGAGCATTTCAAATTTTCCGTCCATCTGGGCAGGGAGAAGAAAGAAAAAGAGATGAAATGGGTAGTTTATTGAGGAATAAATGATCCTATCAAGAAAGGAGTAGGAGATCATGGCAGAAATTGTTGGTCCGGGGTGTGAGAGGGGAATTCCGGGGAATGTGGAGATGCCCCTGGCAGTAGAGCGTTTGCCTAATGGAAATACGCTCATTGCGGATGCAGGGGACGAAGCAGGGTTTGGGAGTGAAATTCTCGAGGTAAACCCTGTTGGAAGTATCGTCTGGAATTACAATGAAGGTCTCCGCTTTGCCCACAGCGGTCGCCGAATGAAGAATGGAAATACTTTGATCACCGATACGACCAATAACCGACTGATTGAAGTCTCTCCGGACAAAAGGATAGCGATGAGTTCAGATGAATGGGGTGGAGGAACAGGAAAATTGTCAGATGGGTCCCATCTTCACTACCCGAATGAGGCTTTTGGACTGGGAGATGGAACTTTTTTGGTTACCGATCGGAACAATGACCGATGTATTCAGGTGGACAGAAACGGGAAGGTGATCTGGGCTTTTGAAAAGGAGCTCCATCATCCCCATAATGCGAATGCCCTGACCAATGGAAATATAATGATTGCCGATTCTGACGGAAATCGAATTCTTGAGATCAACCAGAAAAAGGAGATCATCTGGTCCTATGGAGATGGGTCCGCTGAAACTCTCTGGTGGCCCAGGAGTGGCATTCGCCTGGAGAACGGGAATACCCTCATCACGGACAGCAAGCGCCATCGGATTATAGAGATCTCCCCTGAAGGAAGGATCGTCTGGAAGTTTCATACCGAACATGTGGATAAGTTCTATATCACCCACGCGACCAAAGAGGGCACCTTCTTGATTGCCTGCACGGACGGTCATCACCAGGTGATTGAAGTGGACCGAACCGGAAG
>CAZXMB010000146.1:0-2447 GCA_964641715.1 uncultured Syntrophaceae bacterium | reverse complement strand
CTCCACATCGATTTCTATGATGCCTTCGGAGGAAGTCTTTATCGCGATATCACTGAAATGCCATCGGGTGAATACTTCACCGGGACGAATGATTGGACCCATGATTTATTTGAAATCAATGTTCCCGCTAAAGCCACTTTTGCCCAATTGCGGCTTGCCATTAACCATAGCGGCAAGGTCTTCGTGAGAAATATCATGATGAACCCAATATAAACTTCCGAAATGCGGAAAGCAAAAAGGAGAAGAGATGCCTTTTGACAAGGAGATCAGCGAAAAGAGGAAGAGACAGTGTTCGAAACTGGTGGAGATATCGAAGGGGATCGTGCGACAGGCCTTCAGTAAATTTAAACCCGAAGAGTTGGGGATCACCTGGACGGGAGGAAAGGACAGTACCTTAACCCTCTGGATTATTTGGCAGGTCTGTCTGGAAAAAGGGGCCCCAATTCCTAAAACCATGATCATCGGTGAAGGCGATGAGTTTGAGGAGATCGAGCAGTTTGTTGAAAGAATGAAGAGGGAGTGGAGCGTGCCACTGGAGGTCTGCCGAAACGAAGATGTCTTAAAAACAACGGATCACCAATTGAATGCTCTGGTGAGGGTGAAGGACTTAAATGAACGAAACCGAGAGGAGCTTAAGCGCATCGGCTTTGAAGAGGATGAATTTCCCTTTGAGGCAGAATCTTATGTGGGGAATCATCTGATGAAGACCGTGGTCTTTAATCAGTTTCTGGAGCGTAATGGGATCAGGGGGATTTTCCAGGGACTCCGGTGGGACGAACATCCGGCCCGATTTAACGATGACTATTTCGAATATAAGGAAGGAGGTTATCTGATGCCGGAGCATACACGTATCCGGCCGATTCTCCATTTTACGGAGAGGGACCTCTGGGATACCTACGCGGCTTTCAAGATTCCATATTGCCCTCTTTATGAACGGGGATATCGTTCCTTGGGAGCCAAGACGACCAGTCTCATATCTGTTGAAGGTGTTCCCGCCTGGAAACAGGATCTGGAGAATACAGAAGAGCGGGCAGGTAGGCGGCAGGATAAAGAGAAGGCCATGGAGAGAATGCGGAAGTTAGGATATATGTAAAAAGTTAAACGGGTCGAGGCTTCCAGGGGCAATATGAAAAAAGAACGGGAAGGTTTACCAACACATGTCTAACCTGATACCACCCCATGGGGGAGAACTGAAACCACTGCTTCTCAAGGGAGAAGAGTTGAAGGACGCCAAGGAGAAAGCCCAGTCCCTTGCCCAGATTCGTATGACGACCCGGGAAAGGGATGATCTGATCATGATGGGAATCGGAGCCTTCAGCCCTCTCAACGGATTTATGACAAAGGCGGATTGGCAGGGTGTATGCGATGAAATGAAGATGAGGGATGGAATCTTCTGGCCCATCCCCATTACTTTGTCTGCAACCAAAGAAATAGCCAATCATTTAAAAGAAGGGCAAGAAGTGGCCTTGATCGATAAAGAAAACAATGAGCTCATGGGCAGTATAGCCGTGGAGGAAAAATACACAATTGATAAGGTTCATGAATGCAAGGAGGTTTTCAAGACCGACGACACGAAGCATCCTGGAGTGGCCAAGGTAATGGCACAGGGAGAAGTCAATCTCGCCGGTCCGGTGAAGGTGCTGAGTGAAGGTGAGTATCCAAAAAGGTTTAATGGTATCTATGCCACTCCAGAAGAGACTCGGAGGCTCTTTAAAGAGAGAGGGTGGGGGACCATAGCTGCCTTGCAGTTGAGAAACCCGATGCATCGCTCCCATGAGTACATTGCCAAGATTGCTATGGAGATCTCCGACGGACTTTTCATCCATCAGCTTATTGGAAACTTAAAGGAAGGTGATCTCCCAGCCGAGGTCCGGGTAAAATGTGTGGAGGTCCTTGTAGAAAATTATTTTCCAAAAGATCGAGTGATCCAGAAGGGGTACCCCCTGGAGATGCGTTATGCCGGACCACGGGAAGCACTGCTTCATGCCATATTCAGACAGAACTATGGAGCAACTCACTTAATTGTAGGACGGGACCACGCTGGAGTGGGTAATTTTTATGGTCCCTTTGAGGCCCAAAAGATCTTTGATGAGATTCCATCGGATGCTCTTATGATTAAACCCCTGAAGATTGACTGGACCTTCTATTGTTATAAGTGTAAAGCGATGGCCTCCTATAAGACCTGCCCGCATCCTGAGGAAGACCATCTCTTATTGAGCGGGACGCTATTAAGAAAGAAACTCACTGAAGGAGACCCTATCCCTGAAGAGTTCAGTCGGCCTGAAGTTCTTAAGATCCTGACCGAATTTTATCGGAATCTTTAAGAAAAAACTGCCAATTTTGATTTAAAGTATTATTCCTTACTCCCGATCATCTCTTTCTCAAAACAGGTTCAGAGTAGTAGGTGGTGACCATCTCGTTGCTGTGGTCGGTGTCGGTCTGGAGGC
>CAZXMB010000145.1:4920-7608 GCA_964641715.1 uncultured Syntrophaceae bacterium | reverse complement strand
GATTCAATGGGCTTCCGCCCAATTCTTACCGGAGCCCAAGGAGACCCTGAGCGGGATGGAGAGCTCCATCACCGCCTCCATCTCCTTTTGGATCATTGGAAATACACCGGGGATCTCCTCTTCCGGGACTTCAAAGACCAGTTCATCATGGACCTGCATGATCATTTTGGTCTTCCAGCCAGACGCCTCCAGTTGGTTCTGGATACGGATCATGGCGACCTTGATCATATCTGCTGCAGTTCCCTGGAGGGGGGTATTGATGGCCATCCTCTCTGAGGCCTGGCGGATGGCCACGGTAGGAGAGTTGATCTCGGGGAGATAACGACGCCTGTTGAGCAGGGTCGTGACATAACCCCTCTGTCTGGCCTCCTGTAAACTTTTCTGAATATAGGTCTGGACGCCTCCATATTTTTTAAAATATTCATCGATATAGGTCTGAGCGATTTTGGGGTCTGTCCCCAATTGTTGGGAGAGGCCATAGGCACTCATCCCATAGATAATCCCAAAGTTGATCACTTTCGCCTCCCTTCTCATCTGGGGCGTGACCTTCTCCATGGGGACACCGAAGATTTCTGAGGCAGTTCGTCGATGGATATCTTCTTCCCTCTTAAAGGCCTCGGTCAGCCTCTCATCCCCGGAGAGATGAGCGAGGATCCGTAATTCAATCTGTGAATAGTCTGCCGAGGTGATCACCCATCCCTTCTCCGGAACAAAGGCCTGTCGGATACGATTGCCTTCATCAGTGCGAACGGGGATATTCTGGAGGTTGGGATCACTCGAAGAAAGCCGCCCCGTGGCAGTCACCGTTTGATTATAAGAGGTGTGGACCCGTCCTGTTTCTGGATGAATCAATTTAGGAAGCGAATCGATGTAAGTCGATTTCAGTTTGGACAGATTTCGATAACCCAGGATCTCGAGAGGGAGGTCATGCTCAAGGGAGAGCCTTTCCAGAACCTCTACATCCGTAGAATATCCGGTCTTCGTCTTTTTAATGACAGGGAGCTTTAACCTGTCGAACAGGATCTTTGCCAGTTGTTGGGAAGAGTTGATATTGAAGACCTCCCCTGCCATTTCATAGATTCGTTCCATCTTCTGCTGGATTTGGATTTCGATCTCTTTCGAGAATTCCCTGAGAAGACCGGGATCAATCTTTACTCCGTTCATCTCCATCTTGGCCAGGACCATCGCAAGGGGCATCTCCACCTCCTCAAAGAGGGTCTGAAGCCCGCCCTCCTTCAATTTCGGGAGGAGAAGGTGAGAAAGCCGGAGGGTGACCTCGGCATCCTCAGAGCTGTAATCCCTTGCCTTTTCAAGATCGATCTGATCAAAGGTCATCCCTTTCGTTCCGACGACCTCTTTGTATTCTGTGACCTCGCGATCCAGATATTCACGTGCAATCTCACTTAGGTTGTGATTGTGTTTGGTAGGGTTAAGAAGATAGGAGGCAATCATCGTATCACACCAAATCCCCCGGAGCCTGAGGCCGTAGCGTTTCAGAAGAATCCATTCATATTTAATATTCTGCCCCACCTTTTTGATCTTTTCATCCTCGATCAGCGGTTTTAACTCCTCCAGCACCCATGGGAGAGGGAGTTGTTCTACGGATTTTTGAATCCGGTGTCCGAGAGGGATATAGAAGGCCTGCCCGGGGGTATGGGATAGGCTGATCCCGACCAGATCAGCCCACATCGGGTAGGGAGAGGTGGTCTCGAGGTCAATCGCAAAGCATTGAGCCTTTTTCAAATCCTGCACTAGGGCGAGGAACTCATTTCGATCCAGGACTAAACGGTAATCCCTTCCTTCGGCAAGGGAGGTTTCCCCGGCAGAAAGTTCCTTAAGAAGCTTATGGAATTCCAGTTCCTTAAAGAGCTTTCTGAGAGTTTGAAGATCGGGAGAAGGGAGGGCAAAATCTTTTATATCGAAGGGGACGGGGAGATCGGTGTGAAGGGTGGCCAGCTTGCGGCTGAGTCGTGCCAGTTCGCCATGATTTTCCAGTTTTTCTTTCAGTTTCTTCTGAGGAACCTGGTCGAGATGAGTTAAGAGGTTGTCCACCGATCCAAATTTCCTGATCAGTTCGATCGCTGTCTTCTCGCCAATTCCGGGGACCCCCGGGATATTGTCAACGGCGTCTCCTGCCAATCCCATTACCTCAACGATCTGCTCGGGCCTGACACCGAATCGTTCCCTCACCTCATCCACTCCGATCCTCTTCTCCTTCATGGTATCATAGACAATGATCCGGTCACTCACCAGTTGAAGGATATCCTTATCCCCTGTGATGATCACCGCATCCACCTCTGGCTCAAGCTTTTTGGCCACCGCTGCGATGAGATCATCCGCCTCGTATCCCTCCATCTCCAGGGTCGCAATACGATATCCTTCAACAATCCTCCTGATATAAGGAATCTGGGGAACCAACCCCTCGGGCATGGCGGGCCGGTTGGCCTTATAGGCCTGGTAGATCTCACTTCGAAAGGTAGGTGCCTTTGAATCGAAAACGATGGCGAGATAGTCAGGCCGGTTTTCCTTGAGGACCCTGAGAAGCATCTGGGTAAAACCATAGATGGCATTGGTGGGAAACCCTTTCGAATTGGAGAGGTGGCGGATGGCATAGAAGGCACGAAAGATGTAGGAGGACCCATCAATGAGAAAGAGTTTGGGACGATTGGACATAACTTTGTTATTCTA
>CAZXMB010000145.1:0-4820 GCA_964641715.1 uncultured Syntrophaceae bacterium | reverse complement strand
TATTGGTTTGAATTCGATTTCCCCCCGAATGTTTGGCCTGATACATTGCATCATCGGCCGATTTTACAAAACCTTCCAGATCCCATTGGTCGTTGAATTCAGCGAGACCGATGCTCACAGTGATGTTTTTAAAACCGGACTGTTCAATGGTCGAACGGATTCGCTCGCCAATGGTCAGGGCCTGGTCGCGGATGGCACCGATGAGGAGGACGGCAAATTCGTCTCCTCCATAACGGTAACCGGAATCCACGTTGCTCCGAATGAAATTTCTCACAATCCCCCCTATTTGCTTCAGGACCCGATCCCCCTCGAGATGGCCATAAAGGTCATTGTATTGTTTGAAGTTATCGAGATCGAACATCAGTAGAGAGAGAGAAGTCTTCTGCCTCTTCATCCGAACCAGTTCCGCCTCAAGGGTTTTAAAGAAATGGCGATGGTTATAAAGGCCGGTGAGGTCGTCGGTGATGGAGAGCCTTCTCACCTCCTCTTCCAGTTTCTCTTTTTCCAATAGGGTCCGATATTTTTCCAGCGCCTGGTTGACAATATGAATCAGATGTTCATTCTCAAAAGGCTTTTTGACGAAATCGATGGCTCCTTCTTTGAGGGCTTGAATGGCATTCTCCACGGTCGCATAGGCAGTGAGCATGATGACGGATTGGATGGGGTTAATCCTTTTAATCACACGCAGGGCCTGATTGCCGTCCATTCCGGGAAGGTTAATGTCCAGCAGAATGACGTCAGGCCTCTCTTCCTCAACACACCGGATCCCTTCTTCTCCGGTGGAGGCGACCAGAACCTGATACCCTTCGAAACGGAGAAGTTTCCGGATGATTTCCAGGGTATCCGGGGCATCATCAACAATCAGCACTTTTCCTTTGGTCTCTTTAGGAGCGGTCTGTTCTTCCATCTCTCTTCTCCTCGGAGGCGGGCAGGGTGAAATAGAAGGCAGCTCCTTTTCCCAGTTGAGAGGCCGCCCAGATCCTTCCCCCATGTCCTTCCACCAGCCGTTTGGTAATAGCGAGACCCAATCCTGTTCCTCCATATTTACCGGTTTCCACTTGATAGAATTCATCAAAAATCTTTTGAAGCTGATCCTCGGGGATACCAATCCCGGTGTCCTGAACTGCATTCAGGATTTCATCATCCCTTTGGCTGGCCATGATCGAGACCTGCCCACCCTCCGGAGTGAATTTGAAAGCATTTGAGAGGAGATTGATAAAGATGTCATGGAGCCTATTTCGATCCGCATAGACAGAAAGGCCCGGAGGAATATTGACCTCAATGGTGAGATTCTTATCCACGGGCCTGACCTCATTAATATATCCGCCGATCACCTCAGAGAGGAAAATGGGCTCCCGATCGAAATGAAGGATACCCGATCGGACCCGGGAGAGGTCCAGCATATGATCCATGGTCTCCTGGATCCGGTTGGTATTTCTCTGGATGGTCAGGAGATAGGATTTTAGATAGTCCGGAAGCCTTCCTTCCTTCTCGGAGAGGATGAAATCAATATTGGCCTTAATGGCGGTGAGAGGGGTTTTTAATTCATGAGAGGCAATACCGATAAATTTCATTTTAGTCTCATCCATCTCTTTGAGTTCCCGGTTGGCCATTTCCAGCTCCCTTTTCGCTGTCTGAAGATCTTCGAGCATCTTCAGAGTGATGGTTCTCGCCCGGTTGAGTTCAGCGACATTTTCAGCGAGCTGGTGTGTCCGTTCATCGACCTTCTTTTCAAGATCGTTTCTCGATTCTTTAAGCTGGAGGGTCATCGTATTGAAAGCCGTGGCAAGGTCTCCGATCTCGTCCCTTGAACGTATATCCACGGTCCGGGCCAGCTCTCCCCTGGTCACCTCCTCCGTGGCGGATACAAGTTCTCCAATGGGTTTGATGAGAATCCGGGTAGCGATCAGGGTGAGGAGGAACCCCAGTCCGATCACTCCCAGGGTCACAATGAGAATATCTCTTCTCAATTGGAACAGATGATCGTCCAGTTTTTTAAGGGAGAGTCCGATCTGTATGGTCCCGGTGGCCTGTCCTCTTTTGGATTGCAGGGGTTGAGTGATCGTATGGGTTGTTTGGATATCAGGGAAAAATCCCTTTTTGACCGCATGGGCCATCCAGTCTCCATGACTATCCATAATCGTACAGAAGAGGACATCCTCGTCCATCACTAATCTTTCTGCGATTCCCTGTAAGAGGGAACGATTAGGTCCGGCCCCGTGCTCGATGAGAAGGTCAATGGAGGGATTTAACAAGAACCCATTGATGATTGAAATCCCATGGGTCTCCAACTGGCTTCGAATCAAGGCCATTTCCCTTCCGATGAAGAACCAGGCGAAGGCGGCTGAGGTGATGAGGACGAGCAGGATCATCGCTACGAGGAATTTTAAGGTGAGGCTGATTCGAAAACGGAAAAAATGCTTAAGCAGGCTCATAAACGCAATAGGGCTCCTCTGCCATATAGTCGCCGGAGATTTCATAGGCCCTGGCCCGACAGCCTCCGCAGACCTTCCGGTATTCGCACCGGCCACATTTTCCCTGATAGCCATTGGTGTTGCGGAGATTTTGAAAGATCCCGGAGGAGGCCCATATCTCCCGGAAGGTTTTCTCCCTAACATCCCCACAGTTGAGTTCGAGATAGCCACAGGGCTGAACGTGGCCCCTATGGGAGATGAAACAGAAGGAGATCCCTCCCAGGCATCCCCGGGTCATCGCATCGAGGCCATGTTCTTTTAAGGTCATCTTCTTTCCCTCTTTTTTTGCCCTCTGCCGGAGGATTCGATAGTAGTGAGGGGCACAGGTGGCTTTTAGCTGGAGAGGGACCTGGTCCGTCTGTTCATAAAACCAGTGAAGGGTCTTTTCATAATCCAACGCTGAGATTTCCTGGTCTCGGAGCTCTTTTCCTCTTCCCGTAGGGACCAGAAGGAAGATATGATGGGCGACCGCACCGAGATCCACAGCCAGCCGGAGGATATCCGGGATGAGATGGAGGTTCATCTTTGTAATGGTGGTATTGATCTGAAAGGGAAGATCCGCCTGCCTGGCGATCTCAATGCCCCGGAGAGATCCCTCGAATGCCCCCTTCACTTTACGAAAGGAATCGTGGGTTTCAGCGTCAGGGCCATCGAGGCTGACACTGATTCTCTGAATTCCTGAGGCCTTCATCTCTCTTGCATTCTCCCGGGTGATCAGGGTCCCGTTGGTTGCCATCACCATCCGGAAACCCTTGTTTGATCCATACCTTGTCAGATCGAAGATATCAGTTCGAAGCAGAGGTTCTCCTCCGGTCAGGATGATCACCGGTTTACTGATAAAGGCGATCCCATCCATCACCCTGAAACACTCCTCGGTGGTTAATTCTCCCGGGTAAGGACCGCGTTCCGCAGAGGCGCGGCAATGGACACAGGCGAGGTTACAACCACGGGTCAGCTCCCATGCCACCATCCGCAACTGGGGAGGGGGCTTCTGTTTCATACCACTCCTCCAATAACCAATAACCAAGCACCCATAACCAAATAATCACCAATATCCAAATTCCAATCGCCCAACAGGTTTTGGTTATTGGAAAATTGGGATTTATTTGGAGCTTGGAATTTGGTTATTGGAATTTGAACTATGCTATTCATCACTCACAACTTTCTGGCGGCTTCTTTGGCAAAGTAAGTAAGGATCAAATCTGCACCCGCCCTTTTGATGGCTGTCAGGGATTCCATCATCACCCGTTCTCCGTCAACCCAGCCCAGCCTTGAGGCGGCCTTGACGAGAGCGAATTCACCGCTGACATTGTAAGCGGCTATTGGAATATTGAAGGTCTGCCTCACCCGATAGATGATGTCCAGGTAGGGCAGGGCGGGTTTAATCATGACCATATCCGCCCCCTCCTCGATATCCAGCCGGACCTCTCTGAGAGCCTCATCTCCATTGGCGGGATCCATCTGGTAAGATTTTCGGTCACCGAACTGTGGCTTCGATTCAGCAGCGATCCGGAAAGGCCCATAAAAACTGGAGGCATATTTTGCCGCATAGGAGAGGATAGGGACCTCTTCGAATTGGTTTTCATCAAGGATCTTCCGGATGGCTCCCACCCTTCCGTCCATCATGTCCGAAGGGGCAACGATATCCGCCCCTGCCTCGGCATGAGAGAGTGCCATCTGGCTGAGAAGTTCAAGGGTCTCATCATTGAGAACCTTCCCATTCTTCACCACACCGCAATGTCCATGGCTCGTATATTCACAGAGACAAACATCCGTGATCACAAGGATTCCATCCACCTTCTCCTTAATCTGGCGGATCGCCTTCTGAATGATCCCATCCTTTGCATAGGCCTCGGAGCCCATCTCATCCTTCTTCTCGGGGATGCCGAAGAGGATCACCCCTGGAATTCCCAAAGATCTGGCCTCTTTTACCTCCTTAAGGATAAGGTCGATTGATAACTGAAAATGGCCTGGCATGGAGGAGATCGTTTTCTTCACCCCCTTGCCGGGGCGGACGAAGAGGGGAAGGATGAAGTCATCCGGCCGGAGATGGGTTTCTCTGATCATCCTTCGAAATGTCTCATCCTTTCGTAACCTTCTTGGCCTGTACTGGGGAAATCTCATTTTGTTCTCCTTTTTGCCATCTCTCTGTTTTAAAAATATCTTAAAAATCAACGGATATATCCATTTTTACAATATTTTGAGAAAATTGTCTATAAAAGGAACTTTGACATTACAGACCATAACTGGTAAATTGGTTGAAAATCCAAGTGGAATACGTCTGACAATTATTTACATATTTTTATCACCCTGAGCCTATCGAAGGATGAGGGGGCAAATTCGAAT
>CAZXMB010000144.1:3361-7622 GCA_964641715.1 uncultured Syntrophaceae bacterium | reverse complement strand
AATCCTCTTGGCGGGGTCGCCAAGAAGTCCACCCTGATCTCCCAGATGAAAAAAGAGGGGAGAAAGGTCCTCCTCCTCGATACAGGAAATCTCCTTTTTCGGAAACCCCCTCAAACCGAGACCAAACGACGGGATGCACTGCTTCGTGTCGATTTGCTCATCCAATCCTATAATGAGATGGGATACGATGTGGCCAATGTGGGAGAAAAAGATTTAATGATGGGTCTCAAATTCCTCCTCGACATAACCCAGAAATCAAAGTTTCCATTCATCTCATCCAATGTGGTGGATAAAAAGAGTCAAAAGGGAATCTTTAAGCCCTATGTGATCAAAGAGCTGGCAGGACTGAAGATCGGGGTGATGGGCCTCATTGATGATGAATTCAATCCCACCCTGCAGGAAAGGGACCCGGGGCTGAGCATTTCCGAGCCGATCTCCGCCTCAAAGGCCATCACGAAAAGCCTCAGGGAATATTGTGATCTGATCGTTGTCCTATCCCAGTTGGGTGAATCGAAGGATAAAAAATTGGCCAAAGAGAATCGTGAGATCGACCTCATTTTAGGGGGAGGCGGTGAGGTGAAGAGGACGGTCGCAGAGAGAATCAACGGGGTCCCTATCTACCGCCTTGAACCAAGGGGAGGATATCTGGGACGATTGGATTACTCCCTGGTCGAAACCAAAAAGCCGATCAAATTTCTGATCTCCAGTGAACGCGATGAGATGGAGAAAAGAATGGAGAGGTTAATTACCCGTTCCATGCAGATTAAATCAGAGATGAGCAAAACCGGCAAACAGGATGAGATGAAGGTGAAGGAACTGAAATTCTTGGAATCGAAGCAGAAGGAGCTGGAAAAAACTCTTGTCGCCCTTGAAGAAAAAAATTTCTATAAACACATCCCCATCCCGGTCCAGCTCTCCGTAGTGGATGATCCTAAGATCCTGAAGGGGGTTGAGAACTATCGTGCCGAATCAGCAAAACTCTATAAGCCAAAGGTGGTGGCTCCCCCTGAAAAGGAGTTACCCGAGAAAGAGATGATCGCCCGGATTCCCAGGGACAGTCCCCTTGTGGGAGCGATCTCCTGTAAAAAATGTCATGAGCTCAGTTACAGAAATTGGTCCAAGACTAAACATGCCAGAGCGACCCAGACCATCATCGCCTCCCCTAAATATACTCAGGAAGAATGCCTGATCTGCCATTCGACCGGATACGGGAAGCTTGGGGAATATGCCACGGTTGAGGAAGTCCCCTTCTACCTCAGGGGTGTTCAGTGTGAAGCCTGCCATGGAGAAGGGAAGGGACACCCTGGAAAGGGAAGGATAGAGAGGAATGTGACCCTCGGCATCTGCCGAAACTGCCATACCAAAGATCAAAGCCCTGCCTTTAATTACGCGGCTTACCTCGAAAAGATTGGATGTAAAATTACGAAGTAGGGAACGGTTTCAAACCGTTCCCTACTTCTTCCAAATTCCGCATTAAACAAGGAACTCCCAGCCGATCAGGAAGATGCAGAGGAGCCCGATGGCCAGCATGGCAAACCCAATGATGTTCGAGAAGAGGTCTGCCGCCACACTGGGATATTGATCCCGATAGGTCTCCAATCTCTTCTCCGCCATCAGGCGTTTATACTGTTCGGATCTCTCCTCCAGCAGTTCGTATTTTGGAAACCTTCCGGTGAAGATCACCGTATCGATCGGGAACTTCGATGGTCTGAAATGGGTGTTGAAGAAATGGACCGTAAAGATGAAACCTGAGGCCAAGAGGGCTTCATCGGAATGGACAATCGTTACAATATTGAGGATCCACCCGGGTAAGAAGATGGTAAAGAACTCCGGGAACCAGAGCATCAATCCCGAAAGTCCGATGGCGAACATCCCCCAGAAAACGGCAAGGAAATCGAATTTCTCCCAGTAAGTCCATCGGTCAAATTGAGGTTTTGGCCCTTTGTTAAAGAACCACCGAATCATCCCGATGATATCCTGGACATCCTTCCAGCGGGGGCAGAGGGAATCCGGGCCAAAAAGCCTCTGGAATGGGTTTGAATGGTCAGGGGTCTTCTTAAAGAAGAGAAAATAGAGGATATAGCTAATGGTGGTTCCAAAATAAGCAAAGGTGATGCCAGCGCAGATCCGATGGATGAAACCCGCTACCCTCGCTCCACCCAGAAAGTGCATCAGGCCGCTCGCCCATGGGGCATGAGAAAATTTCAGCGGGAGTCCGGTGAGGACAAGTCCGATGAAGGTGACCATCATCGCAAAATGGAGAACGATATCGAAGAGGCTGAACCGGCGGTAGATGTGTCCGGCTTCGTCCGGTCTCACATGCTGGGGAAAGAAGACCCCCTTGGCCCTCAGTTCCCTTTTTTCCCAGAAATCTTTTCGCCACCAGAGGAAGGTGTGAACCCAGAAGACACCAAAAACAGAGACGAGAAGTCCTGTCATGATCACAAAAACAGCATAAAGCACCGGCTCTTGTTCAGGATCATTATGAGTGGCATGGGGAATCCACTGGACGAAATTAATGTTTGCCTTTGGATGACACTTTCCACAGGTCTCCACCAGACGCTTATCAGAGATAAGGGATTTTGGATCATCCCTTGAGAGGATATTGTGAAATCCATGGCAGTCCGCACAACCCGCCACTAACTTAGGGTATCCCAGGTGCTCAACTTTTCCATGGTAACTCTCATAATAGGTCTGGGTGGCAATGAGAAAGACCTTATTCCGTTCCATCATCTCCTTATCCGCATGGCATTTCTGACAGACCTCGGTATGGAATTCCTTACGGGATTGGACCACCTTGGGTTCATCACCCTTCAGGATCGGAATCTTATGAAGACCATGACAATCGCTGCAGGTGGCCGAATCCGGGTTTCCATCAAGAACGGATTTACCATGGATACTCTCGGAATAGCCATCATCAGAATGGCAGGTTGAACATTTTTGGACGACCCGGGCCTTATCCCCTTTCCAGGGGGTCATCTCATGGATCTCTTTATGACAGTCTTTACATTGAACATCATTGATAAAATGGGCACTCGCATAATGCTCCGCCCCTTCCTTCTTATGACACCGATGACAGGTGACCGGTTCGGTATGAATCCTTGCCCCCTTTGCCTTCACATGGTCTTTAACATCCGTAATGTCCCAGTGACAGCTGTTACAGGAATTGGCTCCATGAACGGATTGAGCAAATTTTCTCTCGCTGATCTTATTTCCATGACAACCCAGGCATTCTGAATTATCAATGCATTCATAGCAATATTCTCGACCCTTGATGACAAATTTCTCCCCTTTCTTTGAAGCCTCAGGAGTCTTGTTCACCGAAGCGGGCTGAGAGGTTTCTTTCTTCCCAACCGCCGGGGTTTCTGCCCCCATCATGTCATGAGTAAATAAAAGAGGGATGAAGATAATAAAAAGGATAAGGATTGATTTTTTTAACACCGGTTTCATAATCCCCCCAATGAATGAAGTAGGATGTTATACTCCATCAAAATTTTTAAGGAATTTAAATTTTTAGATTTTATGAAGTATTAAATGTGATTTTTTTAACATAATAGAATTTCTAAGTCAATACATTTTTAGGTATACATGTCACTTAAACGGGGTAAGGGCGACTTCAGTCGCCCTGAATAGGCCACGATTAAATCGGGACCCTACCCAGTGGCCCTCGCTTACGCATTAGGCAAGCATGAAGAGACCAATTCTGGCTTTCGGTTTTTAATGGATCTATCACCCGATACTCTAACCTTCTCAAATCTATCTTCTAATGAACGGATTTCCCGACAGCCTTTGAAATTATAATAGAACCCCTTGACAAAATGAATAAAGATATTATCTATTTATGCGGAGGTGGTCCAAATGCCTACTTATGCCTATCGAGCGGTGGATTTAGATAGGAGCTGCGACCATTGCCGGAATGGATTTGAGGTTATTCAGAGAATGACCGACTCTCCATGGACTCAATGCCCTCGTTGTCATAACGAAATCTCCCGGATTCTCTTCGCTCCTGCCTTTGTGATTAAAACGGGCCGGGCGACAGGGGCAGATCAAAAGATCAAGGAGTATGAAAAAGAGGGGAAATGGAGTCACGCCGCTGAGCTTGCGGATAAAGAAGCCGAGAAAACAAAAAGAGAGGATCTGAAGACCCGTGCCTTGGAGGATTACAAAAAAGCAGGTTATAATTTTGACAAGTATAATACCGACACATAATTCTGGAATATTGGAATGATGGATTATTGAGAATACAACCGAATTTAGCTTG
>CAZXMB010000144.1:0-3261 GCA_964641715.1 uncultured Syntrophaceae bacterium | reverse complement strand
CCAATCTTCCATTATTCCATTTTAATTGTATGATCACCCTTGACCACGTTCAGAAGCAATTCGGAAGTAAGGTTCTCTTTAAGGACGCCTGCCTTCAGATTGGAGCGAGGGATCGAATCGGCCTCATTGGTCCCAATGGCTCCGGAAAAACGACCCTCTTCAGAATGATCCTCGGGGAGGAATCGGCCGATGGGGGAGAAATCCTTATCGCAAAAGGAGTCAAGTTTGGCTACCTTCCTCAGGAAGTGATGACCATTCAAGGGAATAAGGTTCTGGATGAAGTCCTGAAAAGTGCCGAAAGTATCCTGTCCCTCCAGGACAAGATGAAGATTTTGGAAGAGGAACTGACCTCCATCCAGGACCCAAGAGAACAGGAGAGGCTGGCCAGGGAGTATGGAAGGGTTCAGGACCATTACACAATCCTCGGAGGATATGGGCTGGAGGCTGAAGCTAAAAGGATCCTGAAGGGGCTGGGATTTAAGGAAAGGGATTTTAACCGATTGACCGAGGAGCTAAGCGGCGGATGGTTCATGCGTATTGCTCTGGCAAAAATCCTTCTTCAATCCCCCGATCTTCTTCTTTTAGATGAGCCAACGAACCATTTGGACCTTGCTTCCCTTATCTGGCTTGAGAATTTCTTGATCAATTATCCCGGGGCCATGGTCATCGTCTCTCATGACAGGGCTTTCCTCAACCATCTCATCGATCGAATTGCAGAGATTGAAACTGAACGGATTGACCTTTATGCCGGGAACTACGATTCTTATCAGAGGGAAAAAGCGAATCGGACGGAGATTCTCGAAGCGACTTATAAGACTCAACAGAGGAAGATCGAACAGACCGAGAGGTTCATCGAACGATTCCGAGCCAAGAATACCAAATCGAGACAGGTTCAGAGCCGGATCAGGATGCTTGAAAAATCGGAGCGGATTGAACTTCCCAAAGAGAGAAGAGAGATCCGATTTCAATTCCCTGCTCCACGACGAAGCGGTCACAAGGTGATCGAGGTGAAAAACCTCCACAAGTGTTATGGAGAAACAGTCGTCTACAGAGGCATTGATCTCACGCTTTACCGGGGAGAGAAAGTGGCCCTGGTCGGTCCCAATGGAGCAGGTAAATCCACCCTTTTAAAAATTCTCGCCGGAGTCCTCGATTATGATGAAGGGGAGGTCACTCTGGGGAAGGAGGTCACCCGGGCCTACTTTGCCCAGCACCAGTTCGATCTTCTTCAACTTGGAAACACGGTTTATAAGGAGCTCCTCGGGGTGGCTACTGACGAGAGCCAGACCGAACTGCGAACTCTTTTAGGGGCCTTCCTTTTCAGCGGCGATGAGATTGAGAAGAAGGTCTCTGTCCTGAGCGGCGGAGAGAAGAGCCGTTTGATTTTAGCCAAAATGCTTCTAAAACCTGCCAACCTCCTTCTCCTCGATGAGCCCACCAGCCACCTCGATATTCCATCCAGAAACGTTTTGGAGATGGCTTTGAAACAGTTTCAGGGAACGATCTGCCTGATCACTCATGACCGGCATTTGATCAACGAGATCGCCAATAAAGTGATTGAAATCGACCATGGGATTCCTCATCTCTTCCTCGGAAATTATGATGATTACCTCTATAAAAAGCAGCAGTTATCCCTATCTGCAGGGCCAATCCCGTCCGGGCCAGAGGCCCTTCAGACCAGGCGGAGTGAATTGCCCCCGCAAAAGAAGAAGTCAAAAAACATTGCAAAAGAGGAAAGGCGAATGAGGGCTCAGGAGATGGATCAATTCCGGAGGCAGCTCTCCGGTCTCCAGAAGAGATTTCAGGAAGTGGAGATCTCACTCCAGGAAGCGACACAGAAAGTTGATCACCTCAATCAAAGGCTTTCCGAATCAGATCTTTATCTCAATAAGAAAGAGACTTATGAAACGATCGAAGCCCAAAAACAGGCCAAAGAGCAGGTCAGACAACTCACCCAGCTCTGGGAATTCCTTGCTCTGGAGCTGGAGGAGATGAAGATGATGAAAATATTTAACCACCCCACAGATACAGAAGATGAATGTCTCCCTTAATAAATCTTCCAATAAATTTATCACCCACCCTGCTATTACTAACTGTCAAAGAATCTTGAAAAAAGTTCAAAAAAATGGCAATCACTACCTCTTCTTGTTATTTTTATTTTAAAAAAACAATTAAAAATTGAAGGGTTATCTATTTATTGTCCATTTGGCATTGAAATTGCTGTTATATTATTAAAAATTAAATATACCGATAAAGCCAAACTTCGAGTAATCGAAGGACGCCTGCCGCCGAATCTGACGGGGGGCCCACTGTTCCAGATATGGAGCAGGTGGGGAAAGCCACGGGTCCCGGATAACCGGGATGGCTGGGTTGCCGAAGTAATCATTAAATTTTAAAACCCGTGGCTTATTTTAACCGCGGGTTTTTTGTTATTCCAAAATCTCTTCAAAGGAGTTGAAAAAATGAAAATTTTATTGACAGCAATGATCTCCACCTCATTCGTTTTAGGAATGGGAATGATCGGATTAATCTTTCTTTTTGGAAAGATGGCTTTGGCCTATGCCAAAAAGAATTAAAATCCCTCTCATATCTAAATACCCACTTAAGTATCCTTAATTAACCCGCTTCCAATAATGTCCAAAAAATGTCATTTTTTGCCTTTTTGTCATATTTCTTTGAAGAATTCACGGGTATAGTTTTTCAAATTTATCAATAATATCAATTAGAAAACAACCTATCCCCTTCTCAATATATTTGGCATAAAATATGCTGAATTATTTGAACGTTGACCACTTTTCAGTTTAGAGGCGCGCTCAGTTCGATGACAGGGAAAAAGGGGTTTACACTGATTGAATTATTAATTGTGGTGGCTATCATCGGAATCATTGCGGCTATTGCAATCCCGATGTATAAGGCCCATGTGACAAAGGCAAGAATGTCTGAAGTCGTCAATGCCATCGGCCACCTTGCAAAGGCTGTGGGATTGTATCAAGAGGAAGCAGGGGCAACAGTCTGGCCTGATTGTCCGGATATCTCCGCCATCCGGACAAGCTTAGGGGTTGGTCTGCTAGGGATCAGGATAAGCGCAGCGAGGATAGATCAGGCAACCGGAATGATTGAAACAACGCTCGCCAATATTGCTGGAGAAGTTGATGGCCGGACTTTAGCCCTCACCCCTGTCGTAAGTACAGATGGTTCCATCCAATGGCAATGGGGCGGCACCATCCCCCAGGCCTACATCCCCACCAGGTAATCCCTCTC
>CAZXMB010000143.1:0-7734 GCA_964641715.1 uncultured Syntrophaceae bacterium | reverse complement strand
GGTAGGAGGTGAGATACCTCAACCTCCTTCTCCTCCTCCTTCGGCACCTCCTTCTCCTGTTTATCGAATGACCCAAATCCTATGGTCTTCTGTAAATCTCCGGGAAGGGCCCGGAATCAATTATAAGGTGATCGGAAATGTTAAGAAAGGGACCTCTCTCGCCATTCTTGAAGAGAAAGGTAATTGGTTTCATGTCCGGCTTGAAAACGGAAGCGAGGCTTGGGTGAGCAAGTTAGCAACTTCCGAAGCACCTAAATCTTCTCCTTCTTCAACTCCATCCAAACCAAAACCAATGTAATGATTGGACGATCGTAATGCTGATCTGTAAAAAGTGTAATATCGAGTATGAAAAAGAGAGCAAGTTCTGCAGTGAATGCGGAAGGCCTCTTTTTCCCAAAGAGGAAATCTCCTTCTGTGATGAAGAATTTGGAGAAGGTGGGGTCAAAGCGGAGGAGGAAAAACCAAAAGAGAAATATATCTGCCCCGGATGCAAAATCATCTTTGAAAAGATGACCTCCTGCATCCGATGCGGGGCAGAGGTTGTACCTCTTGCCTCTTTCCAAGAAAAAGAGGAACCGGAGATAGAACAGGAGGCCGGAGCCGGGAAAGAATCTTCCCAGGCCAAAACGATTCCGGGGCAGCCGAAAGAGGGATCCCCTCAAAAATTCGTCTGTCCGATCTGTAAAAAAATTTATCCGCACGGTAAATCCTGTATCAAATGCGGAGCCCTGCTCGTCCCGCAGTCTTTCTCCCCGGGGGGAGAAAAACCGTCTCACATCCCTGAAACTAAAAAGCCCGCGCATAAAACAGTTTACCCTTCTGAGATCGAAGAAGAGGTTTCGGAGGTCCATCCCCATGAGAAGAAGCCTTCCAAGAAAATACCGGATGAGGAAGCAAGAAAATCGGGGGCAATCAGGAGGTCTAAGAGAGATTATCGGCGTTTATTCTTTAATATGGGAGGAATGGTTATCATGGCCATTGCGGGAGGATATATCTTCTGGTCCATCTACTCCTACCTCCCGGCCAGAAACGTCGCCCCGCAGACACCTCCTCCCGAAGAGGTGCCCGCCCGGGTGACCCCCTCCCCTGCCATGACTCAACCAGAAGCAACAGCCTCGGTCTCCACCCCTTCCATACAAGCAGGAGCAATAGAAAAGATTAAAGAAATTCTTGAGACGATCCGACAGGCCAATCTCCATAAGGATATTCATCTTTTCATGTCCTGTTACTCGAAAGATTTCAAAGACCGGGAAGGGAAAAGGAAGTCAACCCTCGAATCCTGGGAAAATTTCAATTATCTTGACCTCTCCTATGAAATCAAGCGACATTCCCCGGCAGGCCATGCCGCCAAAGTCAGGGTGGATTGGTTAATCAAATTCTCTCCAAAAACAGGCGGCCCCACTCAAGAGAATAGAACGGCCTTAGAGGTGACCTTTCAAAAAGAGGGGGAGAGCTGGAAGATCATAGAGATCCTCTCCGTCAGTTAAACCGATGACCTCCCTATGAAAGAAATTTCTTAAACCAATTGACACTGAGTTCGATGGCTCGCTGGCGATGGCCGGGATCGGTGAGACGGTGGTCCGCTCCTCCGATCATATGAATCTCCTTAGGCAGGCTCAGATGATCAAAGATCTTCAGGGCCTGCTCCACGGGTACGAGCTCATCCTTTTCTCCGTGGATGACCAGACAATTCGAAACCTTGGGTAAAAGAGGCAGTAACCGGTGCCTCGGCAGGTCCTCAAAAAAAGCCTTCGCAGGGAGAGGATAATCTTCCTCCTGCCTTTTTGACCCAAGATCATCCATGTGAAGAGGGGTAGCCCATATGACCACAGCCCGGATCTGATCATCCATGGAGGCTCTGATCAGGGAGAGAAAGCCTCCAAGACTCGACCCTATGAGCCCAACCCGGTTTTCCAATGCCGGAAAGGATCGTATAAAATCGATTGCCGAACCGAGGTCAGCTAATTTTCTGCTGATCGTATTATCCTCCTCTCCTCCCTCGCTTTCTCCGATCCCCCTGAAATCAAAGCGAAGCATGGCAATCCCTTCCCTTGAGAGATGTTCTCCAAGGGCAATATACTTCTCGCTGTTCTTGCTGGATAGAAGTCCGTGGGAGGCAATCACACAGGGAGGATTTTCTCTGGCAGGAAGATGAAGGATACCTGAAATCCTCATCCCCTCACTCACAAAAAATACCCTTTCAATTCCCATAGAAGAATCTCCTAAGCTTCGTATCCATGTCCATAATCCGTGCCCGCTCTATAATCCTTCCCAGCCCCCTTTACAAAAGGGAGGGTTTAGACTCTCCCCCTTTTCTAAAGAGGGGAATTATTTGTTCATTGTTCATTGTCTATCATTCAATCTTCACTCCTGCTTCTTTCATTGCTTCCAGATACTCTTCCTTCAATTTCTCTTTCGGGATTCCATGGTCGATGAAATCCCAGGGGAAAATTTCATCCAGTTCCCTCCTCCGATGGATATAAAAAGCCGGGTTGATGCTTGTCTCTTTAAAGGCCTGGGACCAGTTTCCCTGATGGCGATGAACGGCCATCAATATCTTACCGACTCTCCGATCTCCTCTTGAAAGCAGGGCTTGAACATAAGCCCATTTGGGAAGGTCATGGGTCATCTCCACATTCTTCTCTCCCCTGATCCCTTTCTGGAGGAGCTTCAACTTCCTCTTCAATTCTTCCAACTCTTCGAAAGGAACCCATTGAAAGGGAGTGGCGGGTTTGGGAACAAAGGGGGTAACACTGAGGGTCAATCTCCATCTTCCCTTCTGGCTCTTGAAGCCCGAGAGGATGTGATGTTGAATCTTTCCGGTCAGCAGCACGATGGACTTAATATCCTCTTCGGTTTCAAAGGGAAGTCCGATCAGAAAATAACTCTTGATCTGACAAATACCGTTCTCAACCAGTGTATCGACCGCCTTCAAAATCTCATCCTCTTGATAGCCCTTCCGGATGATCCTCCGAAGTCGTTCGGATCCTGTTTCGGGTGCGATGGCCACGGTCTGCGCACCCCCCTCTTTCAAATATCGGGCAAGGGAGGAGGTGATCGCGTCAATCCTTAAAGAGGCAAATGAAATCCCTCCCCGATGAAAAAGGATCTCCTGGCAGAGTGAAAGGAGATGGGGATAATCAGATACAGCCGTTCCGGTAAGCCCGATGCGGTTTTTCTTTGAAAGCGCCTCTTGGGATAATGTTTTAAGGAGGGGAAGGCTCCTGTTCCGGAAGGGATGATAGACAAAACAGGCCGCACAGAAACGACAGCCCCTCGGGCACCCCCGGTTTACCTCCACCATGGTCATCTCGTTGAGCTCCGTATCCGGAGTGTAGAGATGGGATTGCGTCGGGAACTGATCCATCTCAGAAATCCGCCTCCGCCTGACCTTTCTGGGGAATCCCGGCTCAGGATCCATGGCTTCTATCTTCCCATCTTCCGTGTAGGTGACATGATAAAATCCGGGGACATAAATCCCCTCTATCCCGGCCAACTTCCTCAGCAAACTCTCCTTCTCTCCCTTGAAGGGACGATAGACTTCTAAAAATTCTCCAATCACCTCCTCCCCTTCCCCGAGGATGAAGAGATCAAAAAATTCACAGAGGGGTTCCGGATTCAAGAAGATGGCAACCCCTCCCCCAAGGACGAGAGGATCGTTTTTTCTGCGAAGGTGGCGCTCTGCCGGGATGTGAGCTAAATCGAAAAGGGTGAGGATATTGAGGAAATCATTCTCATAGGAGACGGAAAAGGCCAGGATATCGAAATCCGAAAGGGGTTTCTGAGATTCCAGTGAGAAAAGGGGAGTCTTGGTTTTTTGGTATTCTAAAAGATCATCTGGATCAGGGAGGAATGCCCTCTCGCAGACGACATCATCGACTGAGTTCAGACGCTGATACACGGTCTGAAATCCCAGGTTGGACATCCCCACATAGTAGGAGTTGGGATAGAGGAGACATAGGGAAATTTTCCCGCCCCAGGTTTTTTGAACGGTTCCTCTCTCTCTCTCAAGCCTCCTTTTTACCTTCTGAATGAGTTTCCAGGAAACCATTTTGGGTCAGTGGATAGTGGAATATAGATAGTCGCAGCACTAAATATAACAGAATTCTATCAACTCATGTTACTTTTTTTTACCACCCACTACCTACCACTGACGACTCGCTGAATTCAATCCGCCTGTTTTCTCAGGAAGGTCGGGATGTCAAAACGGTCCTGATCTTCGGCGGGTGAATCCAGCGGCTCTTCTAACTTCAACTCATCATAACGCTCGCTTGCCTTGATCCTCCTCATGAAGGTCGGGATATCCCGGTTGCCTTCTTTGACGCTGAAGGAGAAGGGAGGGATCTCTTTGCTCTGATCTTTGTTCCCAAAGGAGACAGGGGGAATTCTTTTCAACCGGGACAGGCTTGGCTTCTCAGCTCTCTTCTCTTCCGTTTTTCCGAAGCCCGTGGCAATGACGGTCACACGGATCTCCTCTTTCATGGCCTGGTCGATCACCATTCCCCAGATGATATTGGCATCCTCATGAGCCTCTTTCTGAACAAGGCTGGTCGCTTCGTTGATTTCGCTGAGTGTCATATTCTCGCCGCCCGTGATGTTGATGAGAAGCCCCCGGGCCCCCTCAATGGAAATATCCTCCAAAAGGGGACTGGAGATGGCTCTCTGCGCGGCCTCCACGGACCGACTCTCTCCGGAGGCAATGCCTGTCCCCATCAGGGCCATTCCCGTCTCGGACATGATGGTCCGGACATCGGCGAAGTCGAGGTTGATGATTCCAGCACCCACGATGATGTCTGAAATTCCTTTCGCCGCATGGTAGAGGATCTCGTCCGCCTTTTTAAAGGCCTCCAGCAGGGTCATACTCTTTCCGCTGATACCGAGGAGCCTCTGATTCGGAATGGTGATCAGGGCATCGGCAGTCATCCTCAGATTGGCCAGCCCCTCCTCGGCCTGTTTCATCCGCCTCTTCCCTTCGAAATAAAAGGGCTTGGTCACAATGGCGACGGTGAGTGCACCTATCTCACGGGCCACTTCTGCCACGACGGGTGCCCCGCCTGTGCCCGTTCCACCCCCTAGGCCGGCAGTGATGAAGACCATGTCCGTATCTTTTAATGCCTCACGGACCATATCCACATCCTCTAAGGCAGCCTTTCTTCCGATCTCCGGATTGGCTCCTGCTCCCAAACCTTTCGTGAGATTGGCCCCCAATTGCAATTTCATGGGAGCTAAGTTTGCCGCCAGTGCCTGGGCGTCGGTATTGGCCGCGATGAATTCAACACCGGTAAGGTGATAGGAGATCATGGTGTTGAGCGCATTGTTGCCTCCCCCTCCAATCCCGATGATCTTGACCTTGGCCGCCATGTTTTTGTTTTCATCAAATTCGATCATATCTCCCTCCTTTTAAGGATTAAATTCCAATCACCAAACATCAAATCCCAAATAAATTTCAATAACCAATTTCCAAATGACCTAAACTTGAGTGAGGATATCTTTTATCATTTTGGTCACTCAGATATTGACCATTATTTGGTTATTGGTGTTTGGAATTTGGTTATTCAAAAGAATTCTCCTATCCATTCCCTCATCCGGTGGGTCACCTTCCTGAAGACATTGCCCTCGCCCACCTTAAAACGACTCTGGGCCTTGTTCCGGCTTCCATAGAGGACGAGGCCCACCCCGGTCGCATACATTGGACTGTTAACCAGGTCCACCAGGCCTCCAATGCCAACGGGGGTTCCTCTCCGGACAGGTAAATTAAAAATCTGTTCTGCCAGCTCAGGGATACCTTCTAAAATCGCACTTCCACCGGTGAGGATGACGCCCGCCGGGATCAGATTGGCATAACCCATCCTCACCACCTCATCGTGAACCAGGCTCAGAATCTCCTCCACCCTGGGCTCAATGATCTCGGTTAAGGTCTGCCTCGAAAGAACCCGGGGCTTTCTCCCTCCCACACTGGGAACCTCGATGGTCTCATCTTTTCGAACCATGGCGGTCAGGGCACACCCGTAACGGATTTTGATCTTCTCCGCCTCCTCTGCAGGAGTGCGAAGCCCTACCGAGATGTCATTGGTGATGTGGCTTCCCGCCAGGGAGAAGACCGATGTATGTTTGATCGAACCGTTCACAAAAATGACCAGGTCCGTGGTCCCCCCGCCGATATCGATAATGGCAGATCCCAACTCCTTCTCCTCGGGAGTCAGCACAGCCTCACTGGAGCCCAGCTGTTCCAGAACGATATCGTCCACATCAAGACCTGCGCGATTGGCACACTTGATGATATTCTGGGCGGAGGTGATCGCACCGGTGACAATATGGACCCTTCCCTCCAGTCTCACTCCTGACATTCCCACAGGATCTTTAATCCCATCCTGATCATCCACGATGAATTCCTGCGGGAGGATGTGAATGACCTCCCGGTCCATGGGAATGGCGACCGCGCTGGCCGCATCAATGACCCGCTTCACATCACTCGGGGTGATCTCCTTATTCTTAATGGCAATGACTCCATGGCTGTTGATCCCTTTGATGTGCCCGCCGGCAATCCCGGCATAGACAGAAGCGATGTGGCAATCTGCCATTAACTCCGCCTCTTCAACCGCTTTTTTAATGGATTGGACAGTGCTATCGATATTGATGACCACCCCTTTTCTCAATCCCTTTGAAGGATAAGTTCCGAGGCCAATGACATGGATTTGGCCATCCATCAGCTCTCCCACCACGGTACAGATCTTGGTGGTCCCGATGTCCAGACCCACCACTATCGAATCCTTCTTGCCCACCTCTCATCACCTCCTTTTCCATTCCCATCCGGGGAAATCTTTTTGACGACCATCCTCTTTAAATCGCTGCAATCGATGGAGGCCGCCGAAAGCCCTCTCTTCTGAAGATCCATCCAGATAAGGGACAATCTTCTCAGTTTCTCTCCAAAATGATCCCATCCCATTCTTACCTCCACACCTTCGTTCTGCGTAAAACATTGGATGCCAAAACTCTTCTCCATATGGATTTCAGAAACGCCTTCGAGAGGAGGAACCTTTTCCTGCCCGGCAATCCTCATCAATTCGAGGGCCTTCATGATCAACTCCTTTGTCCGTTGCGAATCCTTCTCCATCATTTGCCTGTTCAAACCCGTGAGAAAGGGAAAATTATATTCATCCCGGTCTCCCACCGGAGAAAAGATCACTCCCTTCGAATCAATATAATAAAGATCTCCCAATTGAATAATGGCAATCGGCCTTCTCTCCTCGATCTGGATCAACAGCCTGTTCGGGAAGACCTTCCTCACGATCACCTGCTCAATCCAGGGATGGGTTTCCACCCTCCTCGAAATCTCCTTCAACTCAATGGTGAAGAGATTGGGCATCCCTTCGATCCTTGCGAGAGAGCGGATGGTCTTCTCTTCGACCTTCCGACAGCCCCGCACCTCAACCTCCCTCAGCTGGAAGGTGGAATCCTCAAGGAGATAAATATACAAACGATGCCCGAGAAAGAGCACCAAGGTGAGAAGAAGAAGCCGAAAGGCCACTTGAATGGATTTCCACATCAATCTCTGAAACCTTTCGATTCCCTTCTCTTCTCTCTTCTTCTCGGGTCGGAAAAATCTCTCTTCACTCATATCGTTTTTCCGAAAGCGGAAGGGGGCATTCCCACTTCACTGCTACTAATGGCCAATTCCCAATCACCAGAATCCAGTGACCACCCCCCACCCTTTTCCTCTCTCCACTGGGGAGA
>CAZXMB010000142.1:0-7818 GCA_964641715.1 uncultured Syntrophaceae bacterium | reverse complement strand
TAGAACTTATTTGGAACTTGGGATTTGGTGATTGGGATTTAAAGGTTGGTGAGGTGCCTTCTCGCCTCCATCTCCTCCCTCCACAGAACATCCTCTTCGAGGGCCTTTAAGGCTTCATCCACCATCCGGATCATGTTTTCCTTTTCTTCCGGGAGTTTTCCGTGAAGGGGGAGAAGGTTGGAGATATGGTCGCTTAAAAATTGAGAGGTGACCTCGAGCTCTTCGAGAAGGAGTTTGGTTTCCCTCAGGATCGTCTCAGGCGACGGTAATTGAAACCGGCCCTTTTCCATGGTTTCATATAAAGGAGATTTCGGCTGGGGAATAAATGTCCGCACCCGGATAAAATGGGGATCGATCTGATTCAAGACCTCCGCTGTTCCCCGTGCATGTTGTTCCCACCGATCCTCTCCCCCTATTCCCAACAGCACATAGAGGGAATATTCAAAACCGACCTGCTTGGCTTTTCTTCCGGCTTCGATCATCTCCTCCGGAGTTGCCCCCTTTTCAATCTCCTTTAAGAGTTCTCTATCTCCTGTTTCAAGACCCACATGAAGTCTTGTCAAACCCGCCTGAAAGACCTTCTCCAGATCTTCGTAAGGTTTTTTCGCAATCGTCTTTGCCCTTGCATAGCTGGTCACCCTTTCAATATTTGGAAAGGAATCATAGAGAGCCTTCAAAATCCTGACCAGGCCTTCCGCCCTGACCACCAGGCTATTTGAATCTCCGATAAAGACTGTCCGGACCCTGTCACTGTAAAGTTCCCTGGCCAGGTCAATATCTTCGAGAACCTCCTGGAGATCCCTGATTTCAAATTTCAGGTCCTTGTACATGGAGCAGAAAGTGCACCGGTTCCAGGGGCACCCTCTTGTCACCCTTAAGAGAAGGCTGTTGGCCTCACTGGGTGGCCTGAAAGGGGGAAAATCATAATCTCTTCTTCTGAGTCCAAATCGCCCAAGGGTCATGCCTCACCTCATTTCCTATCCGTCTAACCTCGTAGGGAGCGCATATATATGCGTTCCCTATTTAAAAACACAACGTGACGGAAATGCCTTTTTCTTCAAAACGCTCCTTTAATTCCATCCCGGTCATCATAAAATAGTCACCCTCCAAATAGGGTTCCAGCCGGACCTTCCTGTAAATGGCCTTCACCTTATTCGTGTAATTCATCCGATCGATCAGAACCTCATCGACCAGCCCATCAAGCATCTTCACCATCTGCTCTGAATCCAACGGAAGCATGGGCCCGATAAAGGCATAGGTCCCTATCTTTTCCCTCCTGAGTTTTTCCAGAGCCTTTAGCCTTAAAAGAGTGGGGGAGGAATGGGGTTCAAAGAGTCTCCTCACCTTCTCATCCTGAGTGGTCACCGAGAGCCCCACCCTGATATTTTCAAACTGTTTAAATAGATCCATATCTCGCAAGCAGAGAGGGGATCGGGTCAGGACATTGACCGGGAATTGGTAACCGAGCAGAATTTCAAGGCATCTTCTTGTGATCCCGTATCTTCTTTCGATCGGTTGATAGGGATCGGTTACCGTGCTGAAAGCCACGATTCCCGGCTTAGCTCTTCTCAATTGTCTCTGCAGTAATTGAGGAGCATTCACCTTCACATCAATAAACTCTCCCCAGGGCTCATGGTGGCCTGTAAAACGCTTCATAAAGCTGGCATAACAATACCGGCAACCGTGCCCGCATCCCACATAAGGATTGATACAGTAATTAAAACCGGAGATAGCCGTCCGGGTGAGAACGGTTTTTGAAAATATCTCCTTTACCCTCATAGGATAATTATGGGTTCAAGTCACCAAGGATTCAAGGGGCTGTGATAAATATCCGAGCCCCCGAAGCCTCAAACCCTGAAACCTTTTTTTAATGATTTATTGAATCGGCAAATCAAAGGAGGGGATAATGAAATTTTCTGTCTCTTTCAGTGGATAAATGGCGCCCCGGTGGGAATAGATCTTCTGAAAGAATTCGAAGATATCGATCTCTCCGCTCTTAGCCTTCCGCCATAATTCATAAAGGTGATGAGCTGTGATAAAGCTCATATTGTTGCGGAAGAGGATCTCCCCTAAATCTTTAGAGAGATGATTCACTCCGGTTCTTTCAGCAAGAGGGAGACGAACATGGGTGCTTGCGATGATCAGGGGTTTTTCATTCTCTTTTTTCTCTTTTTCAAACTGGATGGCTCTGAGAACCTTAGGATGATTTTTATCCGCTTCCCCTTCGCTCATCATCACCTGCAATCCAAAAGATTTTTGAGTTTTTGGAATCTTAATAATTCGGTCCACGAATTGGTAGTGGATTCCGGGGGAGATCATGAACCCTAAATCCTTAAAGATGAAATGGACAGCATCGAGTAACAACAATTCGCTCTTAGGCCAGAGAAGGGTTTCGACGGTAAAAAAATCCTTCTCCTTGATGGTCATCGAGTCTTTCTGGGAGATCTTATCAATCTCTGACTTTAAAAAACTCTTCCGTTCCCTTTCTTTCTCAGAACGGTTTTTATCCAGTCGACTGACCAAAAGCATTAAGATCAGACAGAAGAGGGGAACGATCAGCTTCGTCTCCTCTTCAAAACTCAAGGCACTGTAGATCGCAATAACAGCAAGTAATAGTTGTAAAAGTGATAACATATCCAAAACCTTTCAAAAATGAAATAATACCAAAGGGTTAATGTAAACCCCGTTAGAAGGACTTCGCCCTTCTAACGGGAAGGCTCACACGGGGCTTTAACCCCGTGTTCGCTCAAAAAGAAATGAATTCATCCCCGCTGCAAGCAGAGGGACTTTCTAACGGGGTAAATCTTTATCAGCAATTTTTATACCAAAATTGATAAATATAAATTCCATAATATTTTTAATTAGTTATCTATTTTTTATAAGAAATGAAACTTGGCGGGGCCATATAAACATTACATAATTTGAACGAAAAATGTCAGTTTTATTTATTGTCTCACTCGGGGAGAAAAACCCTCGCCTTCAGGCGAACACTTTAGTATGCACACTGTGTGCAGGTTTTTCAGATTTCCCCTCGTGAGGATTTCCGTGCTCGTTGTTTAGCTTTTAGCTAACTTCAGTCAGTAGAGAATCCACCAGCTTGAGGCTGGTGGTAGTTCAATTTTGATTTTCAGAATTTGGAGGGCTCAAGTAAAGAAATTGCTTAGAAAATAGCTTCTTTAAATCCCCCCCGCCTCCCTTTGAGACTGTGCCATAATATGGGAAATGCCATGTTTGTCATTCTGAACGAAGTGAAGAATCTAAAAAAGTCAAACACTTAGAAAACAGAGATTCTTCAGCTTACGCCTCAGAATGACATTGCGATACAGTCCCTTTACCAAAGGGAGGGATAATTACCCCCCTTTGTGAAAGGGGGATTGAGGTGGGTTTTCATTGTTCGAGAGTGACGAACCCGTCAGGAAGGATTAATTAAAAGATTAGGGCAGAAATCATGGGGCGAAAAGGTGACCGATTGTTCGATTGAGCATCTTTGCCCCTTTTACTTCAGTCTCAAAAAGGGGAACAATCGCTCTCACCCGATCTCCAAATATCTTCCAAATCTCCTCCATATGTTCATCCTGCATTTGGATTCGGTTAAGAACAAATTCTGCCGCATCTTTCCCAACCTGACTCTTTTGAATCAGCCCGTTGACCACCACACCGCCAACGGGAATGCCAAATTCATGGAACCAGTTGATAAAGCGGGTGATGACCGCAATGGGAAGGCTCTCGGGGAGGGTCACAAAGAAGAATGCAGTGAGGGCCTCGTCAGTCAGAAGCTCCTTGACATGGCCCATCCTGTCTTTGAAACTCAGGAGGTAATCCAGAAGGGGATCTTTCTCATCTTTTTTGGAAAAAGAGAGCATCTCTCTCAGGGATTTTGCCTCCTCCCGGCTCTTCAGCATCTTTTCCACCCAGAGGGAATAAACCTTGGACATCCCCAAGAGGCGTCGGGCGTTTGCCGTAGGAGCCGTATCGAAAACATAGAAATCATATTCATCTTTGAACATCAGCTCCATCATATTCTCAAACATGGCTGACTCTTCAAAGGCAGGGTTCATCGTAGCCGATTCGATGAAATCCTCTGCCTTCGTCGTGATGTCGGCAAATTTTAGAAACCAGTTGATCTTCTCACGGATCTCCCGCTTTGACCGCTCGATCGTATCTTTCGTATCAATCTCAAACGCATAACATTTCTCTTCATCGCAGACCACTGCGGCCTTTCCGAAGACATTTTTTTCCAGGAGACTGGAAAGGCTATGAACGGGATTCGTGGAGGCCAATAGAGTCTTTTTGCCCTGTTTGGCTGACCAGAGAGCCGCAGCCCCTGCCATGACGGTCTTTCCAACGCCCCCCTTCCCGCCAAAGAAGATATATTTCAGCCTGGGATGCTCCTTCATGAACTTTTCCATGTTGATCGTGATCTGATTCACGGTTCATCTCCTCCTGCTTTCCTTCTTGAAACTGCGTCGTAACTGCTCTTTTGTCACCCTGAACTTGGTTCAGGGTCTCGTTGTTCATTGATTTTATTGAGATGCTGAAATCGAAGATCCTGAATCAAATTCAGGACCTGGTCCAGAATGACGTTTCTTGGAGTTCTCCTAAGGTCTAAACTCCCCGAACATCGCTTTAGCCATCTTCTCAATCATTGGCAATCCCGTCACATCCCGTTCCATCTCGGGTACCGAGGCCAGAATCTGTTTTCCGAAAGTGGTGTCAATCACCTTCAAATAATGTTCCTGCATCTCAAGGCGATTTTTCAGATATTCAGGGATATTTTGGCTTTTTAAATTCAGGGGAAGAACGCGGTTGACGATATAGCCGCTCAGGGGGACATCGAATTTGGCAAAGAGGTCCCCCGCCTTTAACGTATCCTTGATTACCATTTCCTCTGCAGTCAGGACGAAAAAGAAGGCTGTCTTCTGTTTATCGGTCAGGATGCTTGAGGACTTGTTGATGCGCTCTTTGATATAAAGAAGTTCATTTAAGATGGCGTCCTCATCAAATTCCTTCTCCCTCCGGATGACCGCAGCAGCCTTATCGTATTCCCTCATCTGCTCCCGGAGGCCTGTAATCTTCCCAATCCAGGCATCATACACTGACGCCATGCTCAGATAGTAGAGGGCATGACCCAGGGGGACTAAATCGTAAATATAATAATCGTAGCCTCCCTTGACAACGATATCCACCACCTCGTCAAAGATTGCACTCTCCTCCATAGCGGGCTCTGCTGCAGCCGCCGCAATGTAACTCTCTATTTCATCCGGAATTTTTTCCATACGATACATATCGAGGATCTTCTGTCGGATTTCCTGCTGATATTCCTTGACACGATGATCTGCGTCAATCTCCTGTGCATAGAGATTAGTCATAATCTCCGTTGGCCCCTTGCCAAAAATATCTCTTTTAAAGATATCTGTCAGGGAAGCCTGCGGATCAACGGAAAAAACCAGTACTCTCTTTCCTTTTTTTGCCAGGTAATATGCTGTGGCGGCAGAAAAAGTAGTCTTTCCCAATCCACCCTTTCCACCAAACATGATATATCGCCGATCCGGATACTTTTCAAAAATATCTGCTAATGGAATGTGAATCACCCCCTCTTTATTAAATCTTAAATCCGAATATCGAAATCCGAAACAAATTAAAATGATTAAAATTCAAATGATCTAAACTGTTTTATATATTTTGAAATTCGAATTTTGAATTTGTTTCGTGCTTCGGATTTCGTATTTGTCGTATTAGGCCAGTGCATCCGTCAAATCTTTTTCCCGCAACATCCTACGTTTCCAGGTGGAGATTTGAGGAACCACATAAGGCAATAACCGTAGGGAATAGTAAGGTGGTAAAATGGGAACACCTAGCATATCCCCCATGGTGATGAGAATGAAGAGATGTTCCATGCTTGCTCTTGTTTTCAGCGCAAACCTCGCCGAATCATGAGCAGCCAGTCCATAGATAACCTCCTTAACCGCCTGTAAAAATCCGCCTTTCTTTTTCTCTTCTGCCATGACGCAATCTCCTCAAACAAAAATTGGTTTGTAGCCGCAACCTTCAGGCTGTGATCTCTAACGCAGGCTAAAGCCTGTGACTACAATTTTCCAAAAATATTAAAGGGGCTTGATCTACCCTACCCTTTTTAACAAATGTATTCAGGTAAATCAAGCCCCAATTAAATTTTAAAATTAAACCCCTCACTCCCTTGTAGGGAACGGTTTTAAACCGTTCCCTACAGTGGTTATGAAGGATTTATGCTTTTGCAGGTGCGGCCTCAGCCTTTACGGCCCGGTATCGGGCAAATGCCTTCACTCCTTCAACTGCCAGAATGAGCGCAGCAATAACAAGGAAGAATCCGACAAACCCCATAAGCGTGTTTCCAACAATCCTCTCTGTTCCCTTAACCACACCTGTAAAGACCCGGTAAAGCAGCCCATAAGAGGTATAAAGGAGCGCAGCTATAGTCGTAATAAACATGAAGATCATCGGATAAAAGGCATAAGCAGCCGGCCGTCCCTCTGACATCAAATAGGCGCTCACTAACATCAACGCCAGGGAGGCCATCAACTGGTTCGCCCCTCCAAACAGTACCCACAGATACTGGAACCATCCTGTCAAGACCAGAAGGATTCCAAGAAGGCTGGCGATGATGGTTCCCACATGAGCATTCTTAAAGATTGGGCTAACGTCACCCAACAACTCTGAAGTAGCCACCCTCATAAATCGGACGACCAGTTGCAAAATGGTGACAGCGAGGACGATCATCATAACACTTCCATAAGATGCGCCTACGCCGGCTGGAAGTCCTAATGCTCCAAGGAACGTTGAAACCCCGGCTGACCAAACAACTCCAGGTCCTTTTCCTAACGCCGCCCCGTATTCAGTCGGGGAGGCATAAATCGATCCAGCAATAACCAAAGCGAAAAGGGCGAGCATCATCTCCACGAACATCACTCCACCATTTACTGGCCGGGCATCCGTTTCATACTCTAATTGGCGGGCTGTTCCTGAACTGGATACGATGCTATGCCACCCGGAGATCGCTCCGCAAGCAATGGTCACAAATAATATGGGCCATAGGGGGCCGATCTTAATGGTGAACCCGGTGTACGCGGGAAGGGTAAAATTTGGATGAAGAACAAGGACCCCGATGATCCCAAAGAATAATCCCAGGAAAACGATGTAAGCGCCCACATAGTTAATGGGAAGCGCAAACCTCCAGATAGGCAAAACGGCAGCAAAATAGCAAAATACAAATGCCGCGATTGCCCACAGGGCCCGACTATTGGCGAGGGAATCCCCGATAATCCTATTTGAAGGTGCAAGGGTCCCAAGCCAGATCCCAATCAAGGTAATCACAACCGTAACCACAGTGGTCAGAATAATATCTTTCTTCCACCGGTAGATCATCTGCCCTGCCAGAATCCCACCGATCGTCAGGAAAAGCCATGCCATGGGTGCGGCTTTGAGTCCTATTGCTGTGCCGACCACAACATTGCCAAAGGCACCGGCGATGAGTAGCAGGTAAAAATAGATAAAAGACAGGAGGATGATCCTCGCCCTTGGCGAAATCAGCCTGTGACTCAAACCTCCGAACGAAGCTCCGTCCTTTCGCATAGCGATCATCGCGCTCGAATAGTCTTGAACCCAACCGATGAAGAATGTTCCTGCTAAGATCCAGATCAAAGCAGGCAGCCATCCCCATTGAATAGCTATGATTGGGCCGATAATCGGTGCCGCCCCAGCAATCGATTTAAATTGATAGCCGAAGAGGATGTTCTTACTGGTTGGCATGAATTCCACCCCGTCCATATACATCTTAGCTGG
>CAZXMB010000141.1:4999-7829 GCA_964641715.1 uncultured Syntrophaceae bacterium | reverse complement strand
ATGGATTTCAAACTTACAGCCGAACAGGAAATGATCCGTGACATGGTGAGGGACTTCACGGAAAAAAATATCAAACCCGTCGCTGCGCTCTATGATGAAGAGAAGACATTCCCTTATCAAAATCTGAAGCGCATGGCTGATCTGGGATTGATGGGAATGAATATCCCTCTGGAATACGGGGGATCTGAAGTGGGAGTGGTCGCTTACAGCCTTGTGATCACAGAGATTGCCAAGGGATGCGCCTCTCATGCGGTCACCACCTCGGTTACCAATATGGTCTCTGAGGTCCTTTATGAATTCGGCCAGGAGGAGATAAAAAGAAAGCATATTAAGAAGTTATGCAGTGGGGAGTATCCAGCAGGTTCGTTTGCCATCACCGAACCCCATACCGGATCAGATGCCGCCAATATCCGGACCACCGCCGTCCGAAAGGGAGACACCTATCTTCTGAACGGCTCCAAAACCCTGATTACGAGTGGGGACGCTTCGGGGGTCACCGTCATCTGGGCGGTGACAGACCGGAATGCAAGAAAAGGAAGAGGGATCAGTGCCTTTGTTGTTGAAAAAGGAACACCGGGTTTTATCATAGGAAAGGCCGAGGAAAAGATGGGCCATCGAGCCTCCTCCACCAATGAATTGATCTTTGACAATTGCACCATCCCCGCTGACTGTCTACTGGGCAAAGAGGGAGAAGGATTTCAGATCGCCATGATGGAGCTCGATGGTGGAAGGATTGGCATCGGTTCATTAGCCGTGGGAATCGGATTCGGCGCAATTGATTTTGCCATCGGATATGTGAAAGAACGGGAAGCCTTCGGTAAACCCCTTTCAACCTTCGAAGCCATTCAGTGGATGATCGCTGACTCCTATACGGAGTTGGAGGCAGCCCAGCTACTGGTTTTACGGGCTGCCTATCTCAAGGAAAATAAACAACCCTTTACCAAAGAGGCCTCCATGGCCAAACTATTCGCCACCGAGACAGCCAGGAAAGTTGCTATTCGTTCCGTCCAGATGCTGGGCGGTTATGGTTATACAAGGGATTACCCGGTTGAACGTTACCTCAGGGATGTGATAGGAACGACCCTTTATGAAGGGACCTCTGAAGTCCAGCGAATCGTTATCTCAAGAGAGATATTGAAAGGATGAGGTAAATTTGTTACGAATGGAATTGTGAATAAAATTACATGGTATTTGAGGAGGAAGAACATAGGATGCAGTCAACGGAAATGACATTCGCTCAAAAATTCGATCTCTATGGATGCTATCAATGCGGGAAGTGTACGGGTGGCTGTCCGGTCTCGCTCAAATCGAAATTGAATATCCGACGGCTCATGATCGAGGGGATCCTTGGAAAGAACCTTGACCGGATCGGTGAAAAAGAAGAGCTCTGGGACTGCACGACCTGCAAGACCTGTACCCTCCGCTGTCCCCGTGGATTGAAACCCATGGATCTGATCATCGGGATGAGGGGGACCATGGTCGAAGAGGGCCACATTCCAAAAACAATCATCGAGGCCATGGAAAATGCGTATAAGCATGGCAACCCCTGGGGCAAACCGAAGAACAAGAGGACAGAGTGGCTGAAAGGTCTGCCGGAAGGTTTCAAGGTCAAGGACTTTTCTCAGGGAGACCGCGCTGAACTCCTCTATTTTGTCGGATGCACGGCCTCCTCTGATCCACGAATCCAGGAGGTTGCAAGGGCCCTTCTCTTCATCCTGACCCAGGCCGAGATCGATTTCGGGATTCTTGGAAACGAGGAGATGTGTTGCGGAAATGAGATCCGGAGAATGGGGGAGGCAGGGCTTTTTGAAGAGCTGGTGGAGGGGAACATCCATCGCTTCGGAACCTATGAAATCGAACATATCCTCACCGGCTGCCCCCACGGGTTTAATGCCTTTAAGAATGAATATCCTCAGGGAAAGTTCGATGTCCTCCATACGACCCAGCTCCTTGCCAGAAAGTTGGAGGAAGGAAAACTTTCATTTTCGCAGGAGATCAAACAGGTCGTGACCTATCATGACCCCTGTTTCCTGGGCAAGCAGAACAACCTTTATGATGAACCGAGAGCTTTGCTCAATGCTATCCCCGGACTCGTCTTTAAAGAACTGGACCGCTCCCGTGAAAGGAGTCTCTGCTGCGAAGGCGGAGGAGGCAGGATGTGGAGCGAATCTTCTTCGGAGACAGGCCAGCGTCTGGCCGAAATCCGGGTTCAGGATGCAGTGGAATTGGGTGCAGAGGTTTTAGCCACAGCCTGTCCCCTGTGTGTTCTCACGCTGGAGGATGCCGTTAAAACTTCCGGGAATGAAGAAAAGATCCGCGTGATGGACGTGGTGGAATTGTTAGCAGAAGCAATGGGATAATTCGATTCTGATGTTTGGAAGAAAAAATGAGATGGGTAGAGACGATCACAAAAGAGGAATGGGAAAGGGTTGACCAGACCATCGCCCGATACAAAGGAAGACATGGAGCCCTCATCCCGGTGCTGAAAGAGGTCCAGGATATCTGCGGGTTCCTCCCCAGGCCTGTCCAGCATCGCATTGCAGAAGGGCTTCATCTCTCTTCCTCACAGGTTTACGGGGTGGTCTCCTTTTATGCCTTCTTTACAACCATCCCGAGAGGAAAATACATCATTCGAGTCTGCCTCGGGACGGCCTGCTACGTGAAGGGGTCAAAAGAGATCCTTGAGAATCTTCAAAGGGATCTCCAGGTGGAAGTCGGGGGGATCACCAAAGATAGAAAATTTTCCCTGGAGGCGGTTCGATGCCTCGGTGCCTGCGGCTTAGCCCCTGCGATGGTCGTCGGCCATGATACCTACGGGATGCTCGATCCG
>CAZXMB010000141.1:0-4899 GCA_964641715.1 uncultured Syntrophaceae bacterium | reverse complement strand
CGGCTTAGCCCCTGCGATGGTCGTCGGCCATGATACCTACGGGATGCTCGATCCGGGAAAGGCCATTGAAATTATCAGATCCTATCCATGACAAACATTGTGATCTCTCCCAAGAGACTGTGTCATCATATGAAAAAACTGACTTTTCTAAATGGGGGGAGGCGGTCAGGTGGAGAAGATTTAGAGCGGAAACCTTTACCCGTTCGGATTTGAGTTTTACAAACGTATGAGAACATTCGATTTTATACAAGCGACGATTTCGCATGACATAAAAGACCCGCATTCTAAAGCTTTGGAACCTGATTGCCTTCCCCCTTTGCTTTCGATTGCGACACCGTCTCCCAAAGGGAGAGGGGGAAATTTGGGTCATTTGGATATCGACCATCATCGGGTGATCCGTGCCTGATGATTGATTATTCAATGTCGAGATTATGGAAAACCAAGCTATCCGATTGACAATCGATGGGCTGGAGGTGGAGGTTGAGCGAGGCCGAACGATCCTGGAGGCGGCTCAATCCGCGGGGATCAGAATCCCGACCCTCTGCTATGACCGGAGGCTTTCTCCTTTTGGTGCCTGCCGTCTCTGTGTGGTGGAGGAGAAGGGAAAAACGGACCTGACCCCATCCTGTTTCACTCCTGTTAAAAATGGAATGGAGATTATTACAAACTCCCCAAAGGTCGTTGAGTCAAGAAGATTGCAACTTCATCTCCTGCTTCTTAACCATCCGATGATCTGCCCCCGCTGTGAACGGGAGGGCGAATGCGATCTTCAAGAGCTGGTCTATGAATACGGGGTCAAAGAGACTCTCTACCCATGGGAACCCGTCACTTTTCCCGTAGATGACTCCTCCCCTCTTCTCCAGAGAGACCCGAATAAATGTATCCTCTGCGGTCGTTGTGTAAGGATCTGTGAGGAGGTCCAGGGTGTGGCTGAACTCTCCTTCACCCGGAGGGGAATCAGGTCTGTCATCGATACAGACTTTCATCGGCCCATCCATTGTGAATTCTGCGGCCAATGTCTCGACACCTGTCCTGTGGGCGCCATCACCAGCAACTGTTTCGACTATAAAACCAGAGCCTGGGAACTTCAGGAAACCACAACCCCCTGTCCTTATTGCGGTTGCGGATGTCTCCTTACCGTCGGATCCAAGAATGGAGAGATTAAAAGGGTCTTCTCCGATCCCCTCCAGGGCCCCAATGATGGAAATCTCTGTCTCAAAGGACGATTCGGTTGGGACTTCGTTGACTCTCCGGAAAGGCTCAAAGCTCCCCTCCTGAGAGTCAATGGTACTCTCAAAGAGGCCTCCTGGGAGGAGGCTCTGGGGTTTGTGGTTCAGGAACTGGAAAGAATAAAAACCCGCTACGGTTCGGAAAGTATCGGAGCCTCCGCATCACAAAGATTAACCAACGAAGAGTATTACCTTTATAAAAAACTCTTCAAGGATGTCCTTGGGACAAATCATCTTGACCATACCGGAGGAAAAACAGCTGAAGGATTAACCCGGGGATTAGCCAAGACCCTCGGTTTTCCGGCCTCGACCAGCTCCATCCATGAGATTCGAAAGGCGGAGGTCATCATGGCCATAGGGGTGGACCCCGCGCAAAGCCATCCCATCATCAAGAATGAGATCCATCTGGCCATCAGGCGGAATAAGGCACAGCTCATCATTTTAGGCAACACGGACATTGGCCTCAGCCATGCCAGCCTGTTTTCTCCCCTCTTCCCCCCCTCCATTCTCCTCCTTGAAAGGCCAGGGATGGAAGTCTCCCTGATCAACGGGATGATCGGGGTGATCCTGAAGGAGGGGCTTGAGGACCGGAGCTTTATTGATCAGAGGACTGAAGGGATCGAAGAATTAAAGAAGAAGCAGAGTGATTATTTAGACTATCTCAAACTCCTTTCAGAAGAAAAACGGTCTCAGATTGAAAAGGCAGCCCGAAGCTTTGCAGGGGCTAAAAGGGCGATGATTCTGATTGGCTCGGGATCGTGGTCTCATCTCAATCAGAAAGAGATAGCCATTGCCTCCTCCAATCTCGCTCTTCTCACCGGCCAAATGGGTAAAGAATCTTCAGGCATTCTTTACCTTCTTGAAAAATCGAACAGCCAGGGAGCCATCGACATGGGAATTCTCTCCGGGGAGGTGGAAGAAGCCGGAGGGAAATCCCTTCTTGAGAAGTGCGAGCGAGGAGAGTTGAAGGCCCTCTACCTGGCGGGAAGGAATATTCCTTTAACACTGGGGGCTTTAGAGAATCTTGAGCTTTTAGTGGTACAGGATCTCTTTATGACCGAGACGGCTGAGAAGGCCCATGTGGTTCTTCCTTCTTCTGCCTTTGTGGAGAAATCAGGAACCTATACCAACCTCGAAAGAAGGGTCCAGAGGCTTAATCCCATTCGCCTGCCGAAGGACCATTCCAGACCGGACTTCGAGATCTTTACTGGCCTTCTAAGTCTTTTAAAAACCAATCTCCCCGGAGAGACCCCTGAGGCAATCTTTCAGGAGATATCAAAAACAGTTCCGGCTTATCAGGGTCTCCGGGACGGGGAGCAGTGGCCCGGAGGGGTAAACCACCTCTATGAAAAGGGGTTTCCTTCAGGGAAGGCAAAACTGATTCCACTCTCTCAGCCGAAACCCGAACTCCATCCTGAGGGGTATCCCTTTTATCTAACTCAGAGACCATCCCTCTTCCGGTCAGGCGAGGTCAGCCTGAAGAGTGAGAACCTGAAGGCAGTCTCCGAAAGGGCCTTTCTCGAGATGAATCCCGAGGATGCAGGATCGCTCAAAATCGAAGAGGGAGAGATAGTCCGGATTCGGACCCCCGGGGACCAGTCGCTGAAGATGAAGGTGAAGATATCGCCAGAAATCGTCTCCGGAGTCCTGATCGTTCCTCACCCCTGTCCCCTGTCCGGGGAGGGGATGACCTATGTCCGGGTGGAAAAGGCGAGCCATAAATGAAAGGATTTAGAAAGGAGGAGGTAGATGAATATTGTGGTCTGTATTAAAAGAGTCCCGGATACTACGGATGCGGATATCTCCATTGATAAATCGGGGAAAGATATCGACAAGGCCGGCCTCGCCTTCGATCTCAATGAGTGGGACAGCTACGCCATTGAAGAGGCCATCCTTCTGAAGGAAAAATCAGGAGGGACGGTCACGGTCCTCTCGATGGGTGGAGAAGACTCAAACGAATCCCTGAGAAAGTGTCTCGCCATGGGCGCGGACGATGCCATCCGATTAACCGATCCTGCCTTTGCCGGGTCGGATGGCCTTGCCACGTCAAGGGTACTGGCAGAGGCAATCCGTAAGATCCCCTTTGATCTCATCTTAACAGGCACCCAGGCAGAAGATGACGGTTACGGGCAGGTAGGAGTGACCGTGGCAGAAATTCTCAATATCCCCCATGTTTCGCTCGTCAATCGGATTGAAGTCCAGGAGAAGAAGATAAAAGCCCACCGGGAACTCGAAGGCGGCCTGGAAGAGGTGGTTGAAGTGGACCTTCCCGCCCTTCTCACCATCCAGACAGGGATCAACGAACCCCGTTATGTCTCCATTATGGGCATCCGAAAGGTAGCGAAAAAGGAGATCAGGGCCCACGGAGCCTCTGACCTCAATCTCAAACCCGAAGAGGTGGGGCTTGCGGGTTCTGATACCCGCTTAGAAAAGATCTTTCCTCCACCCGTGGGTGAAGGTGCCACGATGTTAGAGGGAAAACCGGAAGAGGTGGCTCAAAGGGTTTTCGATATTCTGAAAGACAAAGGAGGGCTCGCCTGATGAAAGAGATCATGGTGATCGCAGAACACCGCCGGGGAGAAATAAGGGATGTCACTTGGGAAATGCTCTCCAAAGGAAGACAGCTCGCAGAGGGTCTCGGAGGAGAATTGGGAATCGCCCTCTTGGGAAAGGGAGTAAAGAACCTGGCAGAGGCTCTTAAACCCGCAGCGCATCGGGTATTTCTCATTGAGGATGACCGTCTTGAATTCTATAATTCAGAAATCTATGAGAGGGCTCTCATCCAGCTCATCACCGAGAGAAAGCCCCTGTTGACCTTCATCGGCCATACCGCACAGGGAATGGATTTCGCACCGAGCCTGGCGGTCCGGTTAAAATTACCTCTCGCCACCGATTGTATCGGTATAGAGGCGAAGGACGAAACCTTCTCTCTCACCCGGCAGATTTACGGCGGAAAGATCAATGCGGAAGTCTCCTTCCTGAAGAAGGGCCCCTATATGGTGACCCTTCGTTCGGGGGCCTTCCCTGTCATGGAGGAGGAACCTCTTTCAGGAGAGATCGTCTCCGTCCCCTCACCACTGACGGACGAAGGCCTTGCCAGGCGGTTTATCGAGTTTGTGGAAGCCGCTGCGGGTGAGGTCGATATTACCCAGGCCGATATCCTGGTGTCTGTGGGGAGGGGAATTAAGGATGCCGAGAATATCCCGATGGTGAAGGGACTGGCTGACTCTGTTGGAGGGGTCCTTTCCTGTTCACGACCCGTGGTGGATAAGAAATGGCTTCCTAAGGGATGCCAGGTGGGAACTTCCGGAAAGACGGTGAAACCGAAGGTCTATATTGCCATCGGCATCAGCGGTGCCTTCCAGCATATCGCTGGCATGAAAGGTTCGGGGACCATCATCGCCATCAACAAGGATCCAAAGGCCCCTATCTTCGGTGTCGCCCATTACGGGATCGTGGCAGACCTCTTTAAAATCGTCCCGGTGATCAAGGACAAAATCAAAGAACTGAAAAAAAGTTAAAAGTCGAAGGTTAAAGATTAAAAACCTCGGGTTTTTTATCGTTCATCGTTCATTGTTCATCATTCATCGTTAAAAGGGGTTAGACATGGACTTCGAATTGACTCAGGAGCAGAAAGATATTCAGAAGGCGGCAAGGGAATTCATTCAGG
>CAZXMB010000140.1:0-7867 GCA_964641715.1 uncultured Syntrophaceae bacterium | reverse complement strand
ATTTCACATTATCATATTTATAAGTATTTGAAATAAATATTTTATTTTCATTATTTAATTCCTGTTTTTACAAATATTAATATAGCTTATAGTTTTTGTCAAGAAAAAATTATATATAATACATAAATTTTTTGTCAATCTCTCTTTTTATCCCGATTTTCTGAGCAATTTCACAGAGATCTTTTACGGTGACAGATTCAAAATATTCTTTCAATCTATTGCCTGCCTCGTTCCACACGATCTGCGTAACACATTCACCTGACTTTTCACAGGGTTTACTGGAATCTTTAGGGTTTACACAAAGAACCGGATTAATATTTCCTTCAGTAATTCGGATAATCGATGCCACACTGATTTCTTCCGGTTTTTTATTTAAAAAATAGCCTCCTGCAGGCCCCCGTTTACTCCCGATGACCCCAGCCTTTTTTAATTTCTGAAATATCTGTTCTATGTAACGGGGAGAAACTCCCTGCCGTCTTGAGATGTCTTTCACCTGGGTTTCTGTTCCGTTTGAATGGAAGGCAATATCAAAAATCGCCCTCACACCGTAACGGCTCTGAGTGGACAATTTCATCATTACACCTGAATTTTAATATTTTAAATATATAATTGTTTATTAAAAAAGTCAATAAAAATATTTTAATTTCTACAAATGATTTGCAAGAATAGATATCTTATTTACTTTCAAGTATTTACAAATTTATTTCAATCTATCTCATCTTTATTTCTCAATCGTAATTTTTTGATGAGTACCGGAAGAAGGGCCAGAATCCCGAGCAGGATGAAAGCGACTATAGTTTGAAGGGAGAGCAGTTCTTTTGGTGAGTCGATTCTGCCGAGAGACTCTCCAAGATTGGCGAACACGAAGCATCCCGGAAGAATGCCGAGGGCAGTAGCTATCATATAGGTTTGAATCTTAATGGGGGTGAAGGCAGGAACAAGGTTCACCAACCAGAAGGGGAAGATCGGGACCAGCCTTAAAAAGAGAAGATAATTGAAATCATGTTTGTGAAATCCTGCTACCATCTTTCTTGCTACCTCTCCCATGCGTCGCTGGGCGGCCTCAACAAATAGGTAACGGGCGCTGATAAAGACAAGGGTTGCGCCCAGGGTAGCTGAAACCAGAATGATTGCCATTCCAATCCATCGGCCGAAAAGAAAACCAACCGTCAAAGATAGACCCGTGGCAACAGGGATGCTCAATGCAGTGGTGGCGGTGTAGATCAACAATGCCCCTCCCAATATCATCCAATAATGACGTCCGGTATACTCCAGGAGTTCGTGCCGGCTGGCCTTCAGTGTCTCGAAACTCAAATATTGATTGCCACCCAAAACAAAAAAGGCAATGAATCCACTCACGAAAACAATGAGGATGAAAAGCCTTTTCCATGAAATCGGAAACCCCGGTCTTTCTTTGTCACTTTCTCTCATCCATTAAACCTTCTGGATACCGGTGTGGTGTTTTAATAAATCTTAACCAAGGCAGGGATTCACATTCAAGGGGAGTTACTTTGAGGCAAGGAGATGGATGAGGGTAATCACCTCCGGGCTCTTCCAGTCTCTCGGGCCCACAGCTCTTCCAATCATCATTCCTTTCTTGTTAATCAGGATGGTCGTAGGGATTCCCTTTACCTCATAAAGATCGAAGACAAAGCACCTGGGATCAACTAAAACGGGAAAGGTATAACGCCTTTTTTCTATGAATTCCTTTACCTTCTCTTTACTCTCATAGTCCACAGAGACAGCCAACAGGATGAAGTCTTTCATCTTAAATTGCTGATACAATGCCTCCATGGAAGGCATCTCCTCTTTACACGGACTACACCAGGTGGCCCAAAAATTGAGGAGGATCACCTTATCCTTATAATATTTTAACTCCACTTTTTTACCACTTAAGTCTTCCAGGGTAAAATGGGGAGCCTTTTTACTCTCTTGGATTGGTTTAATCCCTGCCTTGGATAGGAGACCATCGTTCCATGCTTCCGAAGCGGATACAAAAATGGCGAGAATAAAAAGAGAAAGAAAAAATGGATGATGGCGGATCACCGACCTGATTCTCCCCCTGTTTTTTCTTATAACACCCTCCCCTCTCCCATTTCAATTGGAAATTTCCTAAAGGAGGTAAGAGGATATTGTTTCTCGGCTCTTTATTTTTTATAATGGATACCATGAGGCAATCCCATTTTGAGGAGTTTGAGGCAACCTCTCTTTACTGCCCCAAATGCAAGCGGGCTATGCCGGTAAGAAAAAAGTTGCTCCTGGTCCTGCCTGAAGGGGACGAATATGAATATCTCTGTGCCCATTGTTCGTCTTCTGTTGGTACGAAGATTAATAAAAATGGACCCCAGATCGAATTGATCTTCAAGCCCTGAACCTCTCACAAGCTCTGGCCATAGACCTTAAAATATCACTTGACAAGGCTATCCTCGAAAAAGATAATTAGCATCAGGTTTTGGCGCAGATTTCGATAGAATAGACCTTCCCTTTCAACAGACCTTAAAAGAGCTTAAATTATTATCTTCATGAATGACCCCCCGGGGGATAACCATGATCATGCAAAGGAGGTGAAGGGGTTTTTCTAAAAAGGAGGTTTAAGAAAGGCTTTTTCAGGTTTTAAATTTAAAGAGAAGGAGGTGTAATCATGGCAAAAGAAAAAAGGTTTTCGTATGCGCGGGAGGTGAAGATACCTAAAGAGCTTGAGGGTTGGGAGGAAATGTATCCGTCTCATCGCCTGTTCTCCGCGGAAAGGCAGCAATGGGAAGATACACAGTTCTGGTATCAGGACAAAATCCATGCTCCAGAACCCATGCCTCCCCTTGATGAGATATTCCACCAAGCCTGGCAAATTTCCCTTGCCCAGCACACTACCCGGATATTCTGCATACCGCCAGCCCAAGGAATAGCCCAAAGAATGGTCGGCTGCTACATGTATATCTGTGCTATTACCCCCCCTCCAGAGGCAGTAATCAAGGAGAAAGCCGAGCTATTCCCCAAGCGGGCCTTCCCGGTCTTTGGCAATTATGACAGGCTATGGGATCAGTGGCTTCCTAAATTTCAAGCTTTGGGTCGGGAACTGGAAGCAGTAAAGGTGCCTGAAGAGCTACCAAGATATATGCCCGATTTTGACTCGGCTACTACCCTTCCCAGTGTTTCCCCCGCCCAGGAGTTACTGGAGGCTTTCAATAACTCGGTAAATATCATGTACCGGGGCTGGCAATATCATTTTAACTTACTGAACCTCACCTATCTGGCATACCTGATGTTTGCTGATGTGGCTCGCAAGCTCTTTCCGGGGATTAGTGAGAGTGCCATCGGTAAGATGGTAGCTGGGGCTGAAGTATCCATGTTTCGCCCTGAAGAGGAGCTTTGCCGCTTGGCCCGACTGGCTCATGCCGAACCCAAAGTAGCCACCATCCTCAAAACCGACCGCCCGGCGGCAAGCAAGATTGAAAGTCTCAGGGAGATCGATGCCGGCAGGCACTGGCTCGAAGAGATGGACAGAATTAAAGACCCCTGGTTCTACGTCTCCTGTGGCAGTGGCTGGTTCCACCATGAAGGGGCTTGGTACAACAAGTTGGATGTGCCCTTTGGCTACATAAAGAGCTACCTGGAGCGCTTGGACAAAGGAGAGAAGATTGAGAGATCGCTTAGCGCTATTGCAGAAGCCCGGGATGCTCTGCTCAATGAATACAGAAAACTGATAAAGACGGACGATGATAAAAAGTCTTTTGATGATGCCCATAAAAACGTCAGGACCATCTACAGGTATGCCGAGGACCATCTCTTTTGGGTAGAACACTGGTTCCACGCCATATGGTGGGACAAGATGAGGGAGTTCGCCAAACTCTTTGTCAAGCAGGGGGTGCTGAAGGATGTAGGAGAGTTCTTCATGTTCAACCGCCTCGAGGTACCTTATCTTATTGAGGATCTGGCTAATTCTTGGGCATTGGGAGAAAATATACCTACACTTAAATGGTCGGACAAAGCACAGAAGCGCAAGAAAATCCTAGAAGCCGCAGCTAAATGGATGCCACCGCCAGCTTTAGGGGTACCACCGGAAGTAGTAGCCGAACCTTTTACAGTAATGCTCTGGGGTATTACTACTGACAAGGTACAGGACTGGTTAGCAGGAGTGGCGGTGCGACCTGAGGAAGTTACCGAGCTGAAAGGTTTTGCCTCTTCGGCTGGTGTTGCCGAGGGTAAAGCTCGAGTCCTTAAGCTCCTTGAGGAAATTGGGACCCTGGGGCCTGGGGAGATTATGGTGGTTGGGAATACCAATCCTGCCTGGGCACCGGTCTTCTCCAAGATTAAAGCATGCGTCACCGATATCGGTGGACTTACTTGCCATGGGGCTATAGTGAGCCGGGAGTATGGTTTGCCGGCAGTGACGGGCACGGGCACGGCTACTTCAGTGATTAAAACCGGCGATATTATCAGGGTCGATGGAGATAGAGGTATAGTAACTATTGTCAAGCGGGCAAAATCATAAAAACAGACTGTCGTCTTCTTGCCCAATAACCTACCACGGGAGGTGGAATATGAGTTATGTGTTAGGATTTGAGGAAATAACTAAGGCTTCACTTCCTGTGGTAGGCGGCAAGAATGCCAGTTTAGGGGAGATGCTAAGGGCTGGTATTAGGGTTCCACCAGGCTTCGCTGTGACTACGCATAGCTATTTTAAATTTATCACTGAGGCAGGAGTAGTGCAAGAGATTTCTAAGATCTTAGCTACTGTCAATCCAGATGATGTCCCCTCTCTTGATGGTGCCAGTACCCGAATTCGAAAATTAATGGACAAGGCACCGATGCCTCCTGCTATTGCCAATGCGGTAGGTGAGGCTTATGCTTTACTCTGCAAAAAATGCGAAGTCAAAGAACTTCCAGTGGCGGTGCGCTCCAGCGCTACAGCCGAGGATCTCCCTGGAGCAAGCTTTGCTGGACAGCAAGATACCTTCCTTTGGGTGAGAGGAAATGAGGAGGTATTGGAGAAGATTAAGTCATGCATGTCGAGCCTTTTCACTGCTCGTGCCATCTCTTACCGCATCAAAAAAGGATTTCCTCATGAGAAGGTTTTGATAAGCGTTGGTGTCCAAAAGATCGTGGATGCCAAAGCCGCTGGCGTCATGTTCACTCTCAACCCAGTGAATGGTGATCCTTCGAAGGTGGTGATTGAGGGGAGTTGGGGCTTAGGAGAGACGGTTGTCTCCGGACAGGTGAACCCGGACAAATTTGTTGTCGACAAGGTTGTCTTTGAAATTAATGAAAGGATAGTATCACCTAAGACCATTGAGTGTAAATATGAAGCCGGGAAAGGTGTAATACATTGTGATGTGCCCCTGGCTCAACAAAACATTTCTTGCTTGGAGGATAAAGAAATAATAGAGTTGGTCAAAGTAGCTAAGCAAATTGAAGACCACTATGGCTCTCCCCAAGACATAGAATGGGCCATCGAAAAACATAAGACCTTCCCCTTCAATATATTCATTTTACAGAGCCGACCGGAGACCGTTTGGAGTCAGAAGAAAAAAGAGCCCGTGCTTGGAAAGAAGACTGCTTACGAACTTCTGATGGAGAAAGCTTTATTGCAAATAAAAGTCGGCACTTGAACCACTGATTTGTTTATTTTGGTTGAAGCCTTGGAAAAATAGATAAAGTGGATGGGGAAGGGAGGGTTCTAACTATCAAACGACGGGAAGATTACATCTTCTCGCTAACAAAAGGAGGTGAATTTTATGGGAAATGAAAAACCACCAGAAAAGATCGGTATCGGTCCCTCTGGAAGACTAGGAGGACTCATTCAATTCATCGTTTTCGCTATCGTCGGGATTGTTATATTCGTCTACTGCATCTCTCCGGCATCTATCGTTCTGAAAATCATCCCCGCCACGCTTATCATGCTCATCGCTCTTGGCCATCTGGTCCTTTTAGGCGATAACTGGCCATGGGCTCCTCCGGCGGGAAATTGGACACCTGCTAAGTCCCGTTTTGTGGCAGGAATTGGTATGACAGTACTCTGGGCCGTTTTCACTTTTGCTGTCTTATTCTTTATGAAATTCATCTATCCCAGATGGGTAATAGGCCCACTCTATCTTTGGTTCGGTGTCATTGGATTCTGGGCTACCCTTCTTTATGGAGTGGTTTGGGGAGGATGGCCTTTTAAGGGGAAACTTCATCCCTGGGGAACGATGGCCATGAGTTTCATTATTGTCATGGTCGTTTCCATTCTAATCTGGAATTTCTTAACCAATCTTGATGGAACACCACTTGCAGATACTCCGATAAATCATAAAGGTCCTTTCAATGTGAACTGGCTGACGGGATACCTCGTCTGGTCCATTGCATGGTTCTTTGTTTTCAGCCCTGTCTTCACCACTCAAGGATGGCCCTTTGGCAAATGGGGACATCCAGGAGCAGCCATTGGTCAGACGATTCTTGCGCACATTTTAGGGTATGTCTTTTGGAGGGGGAGCCTTGGTCTTGGCCTGAGCCCAACCTTCTCTTTTGCCGCGGTGGGTTCATCTCTTATATTTTGGCCTCTGGTTCACTCATGGCATCTCCAGTTCTGGGGAGTCACGAAATATACCCACTTTAAAAGGGCACTCTCAGCATTTATTCTCCAGTGCATCATCATCGTTATTTGGGTCGTCATCTTGACAGTAATCCTTGGGCCTGCTGCCAGTGCTATAGCGGCTGCGAAACTTCCCGCTGATGTAAACATCCTCATCATTTACCTCAACCTATGTATTGTTGCTCCAGCCCTGATCGCCCACAATGCCTTCTGGTTGAGATGGCCATTGACACCTCCCAACCCTCCAGGAACTCCGCCCCCCGACCAGACCGCATAATATTTGAAGCTCTGGGAGTAGTCTCCCAGAGCTTCAAAATCTCTCTGCTGAACCAAGCTTTTTAAATCTGATCGTTTTAAATAAGGCTTGCACCACTTCATGAAATCTGTTTTAATTCCGATCTGGAGAGAACACCTTGAAACCCGGCAAACTGGAGATTTCCCTTCTTAACAGGCTTCTAAAAAGATATGCCATCCTCGACTCCCGGGTGATCATCGGGCCGAAGATTGGTGAGGATGCAGCAGTCGTCGATCCTGGAAAAGGGATAGACCGGTACTGGGTGATTACCTCAGACCCCATCACCTTCACCACGGAAGAGATCGGATACTACGGAGTGGTGGTCAGCATCAACGATATTGCCACAAAGGGAGCCAATCCGAAATGGTTTCTGGCCACTCTTCTTTTCCCTGAGGCAGAGTCCGATCAAAAGCTCATCGATAAGGTCTTTCGCCAGATCCATCATGCCTGTCATCGCTTTAAGGTTTCCTTTATCGGAGGCCATACTGAGATCACTCCCAAATTGGATCGGGTGATCCTCTCCGGCCATATGATCGGAGAGGTTAAAAAAGAGGGCCTGGTCAAAACCGGTGGAGCAAGAACCGGAGACCTCCTGCTTCTGGCCAAGGGAGTCTGTATTGAGGGGACTTCGATCATTGCAAGGGAGAAGGAGGCCGAACTCCTGGCCAGGGGATATCCCTCTCCTTTTATCAAAAGAGCAAAATCTTTTATCTATCATCCGGGGATCGATGTGCTTGGGGTTGCCCGGATCGCCTGTAACTCTGTTTCTGTTCACTCCATGCACGACCCCACAGAAGGAGGGCTGATCAACGGAGTGATTGAGATGGCGTGGGCCTCTGAAAAAGAGTTTGAAGTTGATCTCGGAAGAGTTTTTATCTACGAAGAATCAAAAACCCTATGCCGGGAATTCGGAATAAAACCCCTTGGCACGATTGCATCCGGAGCCTTACTTTTGACCCTCTCTCCCGGGGATCTTCCGATTATCCAAAAGGCATTTAAAAAGA
>CAZXMB010000139.1:5278-7896 GCA_964641715.1 uncultured Syntrophaceae bacterium | reverse complement strand
CATTTCCCGTTTATTTCGGGTTTTCATCCAAGAATGCCCGAATGAAGACATGGACGACCTCCGCCACATTCTCCTGAAGCTGACTCACGATGGACTTAGTGATTGAACCCACTCCGCCGGTTGACCAGGTCACGGCATAGGTGACCCGTTTGGGATCCCTCATGAGGGAAACCTTCTGGATCAGCATGATATCAACCGTGTAAGGATAGATTCCGCTCTCAGTCTTTGCGACGTTCACATTCAAATTAATGTAGAGATAGGGCTCTCCCGGAACCCTTGTGCACTGCTCTTTTGAAAATACCTTGACCCCCGCTTTCTTAAGTTGAGACTCCACGTCCATCTGCAACTGATCTCTCCTGAGGCCTTCCCTTTCAATTTCCGGAGGCAACTTCTCCACCAATACGCCTACTCCAGGAAGGCCCTTGAGTGTCGCCCGGTTTGATTGGCTATCGATGGCCATCGAAGGAAAGGCCGATAACAAAGAAAGGGCGAAGGGGACCAATATCATCAAAGCCTTTTTTCGGTTCATCACCTGACCTCCATTTTCTCTCGCCCATCTCTCCTCAACCTTGCCTTCCGGTAAAAAGAGCGGAGGAGAAATGGATTCTCCATTTACTCCTTGAAGGCGGTCATCGGTTCCAGGATCAACTCTCCTTTTTTAAAACGGTCAATCGAGAGGGAAGAGAGATCAATGGTGGTTGCCTCTCCTTCCACGATCAATTCTGCAATGACCTTTCCAACCGCAGGGCTGTGCTGGAACCCATGGCCGCTAAACCCATTGGCTAAAATAAACCCTTCCAGTTCAGGAACCCTTCCTAAAATCGCATGGTGGTCCGGAGAGATTTCGTAAAGCCCTGCCCATCCTCTGGCAATTTGAGCCTTTTCGAGAGCAGGCACGCGGTAGATTGCATTCTCCGAGGCTTCGGCCATAGCTTCATAATCAATCTGGATATTAAACCCTGGCTCTTTATCCAAGGGGCCCGAAAGAAGTATCCCGTCCACCTCCTGTCGGAAGTACCATCCCCGGTGAAAATCGATTGTCAGCGGGATCGTCCGGTCTGTGAGATGAAAAGGTGAGGTGACGAAAACCTGCCTCCTGAGGGGCTTCACAGGGATTTTGATCCGGGCCATCTCTCCCACCAGAGAGGCAAAAGGCCCTCCTGCATTGACCACAACCGGAGTTTCAACCTCTTCTTTCCCGGTCCTGACCCCCTGGACTTTTCCACTTTGGAATAGGATCTCCCTGACTTCTTCCCCTTCATGGACCTCAACTCCTGCCCTTTTGGCCCCATTGGCAAACCCCGTGAGAACCTCACTGGGCCCTGCATATCCATCCCGGGAGCAGAAGGTTCCGCCCACGATATCATCTGATGTGAGGTAAGGCCACCTTGTCCTTATCTCATCGGGGTCCAGTAATTCCACAGGAATATCGAACCTCTTCTGGAGGTCCATGTTCTCCCTAAAGACCTTCATCTCGGATTCCGTGGCCGCTAAAAAGAGGTACCCAATTCTTTTAAATTCCGGATCAATACCAAACTCCTCTTCAAAATGTTCGAAGGTCTTGATGGACTCAAGAGAGAAACGGATGTTGATCTCTGTGGAGAATTGGGTCCGGATCCCTCCAACACAACGGCTTGTCGATCCTTCACCCAACTGCCCCTTCTCAAAGAGGATGATCCTCCCTGCCCTTTTCCGGACGAGATGATAGGCAATGCTCAGGCCAATCACTCCTCCTCCAATGATAACGATATCCGCCCTTTTCTTCATCTTTCTCTCTCGCTCAAACCCAACCGGAAAAAGTGGATCAGGGTAAGGAGATCATATACGGGTATCCCGGCTGCCTCTCTGATCACCTTTCTAAAAACTGACATATTCGCACACTCGAGGACAATGGCCCGGACATCAGGGTTTTCTTTAACCAGACCGGAGATTTCAATCACCACTTCCTTTTCTGCTCTTTGATAATCTAAATCCGGGTTGTTTCCGGCATAGACCCGATAGAATTCACCCTCCTGTTTCATCCCATGAATGAGAAGGGGAATCCCATCAGCCCCCACCCCTTTGAAGTGGTCTTCCGTCAGGGAAGAGGCATCGATGGTAAAGACCCCGATTCTGCCTTTCCTTCCCATCATCTCATGGACCCAGGGGATCTGCATGAGGCTCGAAGTGAGTACGGGGATCCTGACAGCGGAGGCCAGCTCCTTCTGCCAGATGGCAAGGAATCCGCAACTGGTGGTGATGGCTTGAGCTCCTTGACTCCGCAGAGATCTGGCGGCCTCAATGAAGGGAGGAAGGAGGGAAGGATCCCTCTCCCGAATAACCTTAGAGGGCAGGGCTCCTTCAACCCTTTCATACAGAACAGGAAAAGGAAAGGTTTTTGGATTCCCCACATCTCCGGTCAATCGAGGGAAACGAGTATCTAACAGGATAATGCCGAGCAAATATCCTCCCGAAAGAACGGTCCAAAGGATTGACTCATTCATAACATAAAACAGCCTTTCTTAAAATGGTGAAGTTCTTTTGATTCCGATTCAGGTAAATATTTTAGCTCTTTATAAAAGGAAGGAAAATTAGACTTTCCCCATTTGATAATTTATTCTGCCCATTTTTTTCTTTAC
>CAZXMB010000139.1:0-5178 GCA_964641715.1 uncultured Syntrophaceae bacterium | reverse complement strand
CTTTACTTTTTTCTCATTATAAATTATAAAACTTAATCAAATTTTGAAGAAGGAGGGGCATTCAATGAAAAAATTACTATTCCCTACAATCCTCTTATCATTGCTCTTTGTAGTCTCATCGGTCCACGCCCAAACCCTGACCTGGACAGCAGGCGGTGTCGGCGGTGGATGGTATGCTATTGCAGGAGGCATCTCCAACATTATCCATGAAAAATCAGGTGGAATCACCATTAAGGTCATCCCGGGGGGTGGTACGGTCAACCCGAGGCTGGTTGACAAAGGTGATTGTGAGCTGGGATGGGGCCTTCCTTTTCTGAATGTGGCAGCCTGGAATGGGGAGGATCCTTATGACAAGAAACATTCGAACCTGCGTGCCATTGCCGGAGGAATGAGCCTCAATTTCTTTCATTTCTATGTGGCAGCCGATAGTCCGATTAAGACGATGGATGAAGTTTTTAAGCAGAAAAAGGCCCTTCGGATGGCGATCTCACCCGCCGGAACTTCTGATGAATGGGTTTTCCGGAAAGTACTCGCTCACTATAAGGTCAACTATAAAGACCTTGAGGGAGCGGGTTTTAAGTTCTTCAGGGGTTCCTATGCCGAACAGGCAAGCCAATTCAAGGACAAGAATGTGGACTCTGTTTTTACCTTCCTGGCTATTCCAGGGGCAGCTATTACAGAGGCCTCCATCGGGCGTCCCCTCCGGATCATTAACTTTTCTCCGGAAGTCCTAAAAAGCCTTCTTCAATACGGAATCGAGTCAGGGAAAATCCCCGCAGGAACCTATCCCAAAGCGGCCAATGCCAATGAGAATGTAACGACTGCGATTGCGGGGAGTGTCATCCTTGTCAATAAGAATGTGGCTGATGATGTGGCCTACCGGATGGCCAAGGCCATCCATGAGAATCTTGACCAGTTTCGCAAGATCCATAGCTCTTTGGGTCCCTATCAATTAAAAGACGCAGTTACAGGACTGGGCCTGATCCCCCTTCATCCGGGTGCAGAAAAGTATTATAAGGAAAAAGGAGTTTTGAAATAACCTCCGTCTTCCTGATAAAAAAGAATGCCCGCTTGGTCCTTCTGGATTGATGCGGGCATTCTTTTCATAGAACCGATGCCGTGCGCTCTCTGAGAGGCTGGATTAAATTTTTTGTCATCATCTATGGAGTTTTCGCTTCCCTGCTCCACCTCTACACGTCTGGCTATGGGACCTTTGAACCCCGTACCCAGCGCGGGCTCCACCTTCTCCTGCTCCTTCCCTTAATCTATCTCCTCTTTCCCGCGACCAAAAAGTCGCCCAAAGACCGGCCCTCTTTTTGGGATGGAATCGCTTCCCTCATCTGTTTTTTAGGGCCGTTTTATATTGTCTGGGATGCTGAAAGGCTTAATTTTAGAATGGTCGGGATGGATGAGGTCAGGACCATTGAGATCCTGTTGGGGTCAATCCTCGTCATCCTGGTGGTGGAGGCTTGCCGCCGGGCCCTTTCCCGCTGGATGGCGATCACCATTGCCTTCTTCCTTTTCTATCTCGCCACAGCTCCCTATTGGCCGGGGTTGTTGAAATTCAAAGGTTACTCCTTCCCCCGGATGGTGGAGGTCTTGTTTCTGGCAGGAGATGAGGGTATCTTCGGCTTCCTCACAGGGATCTCATCCAATATCCTATTCATCTACATCATTTTTGCTGCTTTCATGTTGAGCTCTGGAGTAGGAAACTTTCTCATTGACTTTGCAGTGTGGGCCGCAGGATGGGCAAGAGGTGGGTCTGCAAAGATTGCGGTGATCTCGAGCGCCCTTTATGGAACGGTTAGCGGAAGTACTGTGGCCAATGTCTATGCCACAGGGAGTTTCACCATCCCCCTGATGAAGAAGGGAGGTTTTGTTCCTAAACAGTCTGCCGCCATCGAGGCCATTGCGAGCACGGGAGGCCAGCTCATGCCTCCCATCATGGGAGCAGGTGCCTTCATCATGTCAGAGGTCACCGGCATCCCTTATTTTAAGATCATTCAGTCCGCGGTCATTCCTGCCCTGCTTTATTACCTTGGCCTTTTTTTCGTTGTCCATTTTATCTCAGCAAAGCAGGGGATGGACCGGATTCCCCGTAAGGATCGTCCGAACATTCTCCCGATGCTTCGCCACTGTTACTATTTTCTTCCATTCATTTTGGTCATTCTCTTCCTGGGATATGGATATTCCCCTGCCAAATCCGCCTTTTATGTTGTTCTGATTATCTTCGGGCTCAGTTTTTTAGACCGAAAGACCTGGATGACACCAAAAAAGTTGCTGGATACTCTTTTCCAGGCCGCGGTGAATGCGGCCATCATTGCCACGGCCCTGGCGGGATCGGGAATGGTGGTTGGAGTTCTCACCCGTACCGGGGCCGCACTGGCTTTCGGAAGCGTTCTGCTCAGTGCCTCCTTTAACAATCTCCTGATGGCAATGGTCCTTGTCTTTTTAGTGGTCAGTGTCCTCGGAACCGGAATTCCAACGACCCCTGCCTATATTATTGCGGTCACCGTAGGAGCCTCTGCCCTCGGAAAGTTCGGTGTGGCTATTCTCTCCGCCCATCTCTTCGTCTTTTACTATGCCGTGCTTTCAGATCTGACTCCTCCGGACGCCATTACTGCCTTTGCCGCCGCAAATCTCGCTGGTTCTGAGATGATGTCCACGGGAATCGAAGCCTTCAAATTAGGAATCGCAGGTTTCTTGATTCCTTTTGCCTTTGTCTTTCAGCCCGCCCTTCTTCTCAACGGAACGGCTTTCGAAATCATCAAAGGAGCTGGCCTGACCGGCCTCGGGGTGGTCTGCCTGGCTGCTTCTCTCGTCGGCCATGTCTGGTCCCCTCTGAGCTGGCTCCATCGCCTCCTGTTTGCGCTTGCCGCTATCTTCCTCGTTTTCTCGACCGTCGGTTTGGAATTGATAGGGATTGCTTTAGTGATTGGATTGTTCTTCTGGATGAGAATCAAAAGATAGGAAATTCCAATATTCAAATCAAACCATTAGGTATCGTTGCTCGGCGTTTGGAACGATCTTGTTTGGTACCTATTGTGTCCGCTTTCCTCTTCTTAAAACCCTCAACAAAAAGAGCATCTCTTCGTTTTTTGCCAGATAGGAGATAACCCCGTATGCCACAACGCCCATTACAATGGCCGTCCCAAGGAGCATAATTTTTTGGGCTGAATTCCCTCCTACGGACCAATCTCTAAAAGAGCAGACCCAGTAAGCAATTAAACCCATCGGAAGGCTGGAGAGGAAGATTCTCAGAAGGGATTTGATATCTCGAATGATTTCCATCCCCCTCAACCTGGGAGCGAGCTTTCGAAAGAGGAGTATGAGGTTTAAGGTGGAGGAGAGACTGGTCGCCAGGGCCAGGCCGGCATGCTTGAGAGGGATAATGAGGGCGGCGTTAAACACAACGTTCGCTCCCAGGCAGATGAGAGCGATCTTGAGAGGTGTCCAGGAATCCTGCAATGAGTAAAAGGCAGGCACCACGGTCCTGGTTCCCGCAATCGCCCAGAGACCAACCGAATAAAAGAGGAGTGCCTTTGCGGTCATCTCGGTGGCATGATGATCGAACAATCCTCTCTCGAAAAGAAGATGGATAATCGGTGTCTTTAAGGCAATCAACCCCACCATGGCCGGGATACTGATAAAAGAGGTCAGGCGAAAGGTGAAGGAAAGGGTTTCTCTAAATTCCTCTCTTTTTCCCTGTGAGGCAAGCCCTGAAAGGCTCGGAAGCGAAGCCATCCCTATCGCAATCGCAAAGATACCAAGAGGAAACTCCATGAGACGATCGGCAAAGAAGAGGTAGGAGACACTCCCGCTGGGAAGAAAGGAGGCAAAGATCGTATCAATGAAGACGTTGAGTTGATAGACCGCTGTTCCGATAAGCCCTGGAACCATCAGAGAACCGATTCGTCTGATCGCCGGGTGCCTGTAATTAAAATTGAACCGGAAACTGACCTTCCTTTTCAATAAGAACGGAAGCTGGAAAAGAAACTGAATCACCCCTCCGGCAAGAACCCCTATGGCCAGGGTCATCACCGGCCTTTCAAAGCTGGAATAGAGAAGAAAGACCGAAACAATGACGGAGATGTTCAGAAAGATGGGAGCAAAGGCAGGTGCAAAAAAGTGTCTGTAAGTATTGAGAATCCCCATGGAGAGGGCGAAGAGCCCCATAAAGAAAAGATAGGGGAAGATGATCTGATTAAGGGAAACGGTGAGTTGAAATTTCTCCGGAATTTTTAGAAACCCGGGAGCAATGATCCGGATCAGAACGGGAGAAAAGAGGATCCCGAGGAGGGTGAGGAGGAATAATATGATTCCAGCCATCGTAAAGGCAATATGGGTGACCTCTCTTGTCTCTTCTTCTGATTTCTGAGTGAGGTAATCTGTATAAACAGGGATGAAGGAAATGGTTAAGGACCCTTCACCCACCAGTCTCCTCCAGAGGTTTGGGATCCGGAAGGCAACAAAGAAGGCATCGGCCGCCATCCCTGCTCCGAAAAAATGGGCGATCACCATATCCCTCAAAAAACCTAAGATACGGCTGAGCAGGGTACCCATCCCGATAGTGGAGGCCGCTCTTGTAATCTTTCTATTTTCGGTCATCCGTTCCTCTCCTTGACACAACCTATCTCATAATGTTAAAAAAATCAATTATCTAAGAGAGGAGGTGGGTATTTGATAACTCATCCATCCGCCATTAAAAGGGCAAAACAGAATGAAAAAAGGAGGCTTCGTAACCTCCATATCAAAACCGCTGTAAAATCTTCTATCAAAAAAGTGCGGGAGGCCATTGAGAGGAAAGATTTGGAAGGAGCTCAAAAGGCTCTTTCAAAGACAATCCCTCTGATTCAGAAGGCCTGTTTCAAAGGGGTCTTTCAGAAAAATACCTCTTCGAGAAAGATCTCCCGGCTCACTCGGTCAGTCAACGCCCTCAAGGCAATTCCTAAGTAGTCTTTAATGACCCAGTGTCACCACCAAACCATGAAAATGGAATAGTTTTGGGTGAAGGTCAGGAAACCGGTTTGGCTTATTATGATTGGGGCAGGTTCAAACGGCCTGTTGCCCAAATCACCGTTTACCCTTCGACAGGCTCAGGGCAAACGGTGATTTATTGGAATTGAGGCAATTGAAGAATTCAGCTGAAAGGTAATGGGTGTGCATTTCCAGGTTGGA
>CAZXMB010000138.1:5175-7962 GCA_964641715.1 uncultured Syntrophaceae bacterium | reverse complement strand
ATAATCAGCTCAAGCAGTGTGATTCCCTTTTTATTCATAATCACCCCAATTTTACATATTTTTATCTGAGTATTAAATTTAGCAAATACTGTGCCACTCCTTCACATTTACTAACTTATTGAAAATGATTACTATTTCTTTTTACTGAATGATTCAAAACCGATATTTTTCTGAAAATTGTCTATAGAGCTATGAATTTTTTTCACAGTTGAGATGGAATGAGCCTTTTTCAAGATTGTCTGTATTCAACGGTCAGGGTATATTGCTGGATGCTCTTTGCTCCTTCACTGTCAGATGCCTCAATTTCGATCGTATAGGTCCCTTTATCTTCTTTTCGAATCTCCCATTGGATCAATCCATTCTGTTTGTCGACCTCCATCCCCTTCGGGCCTGATTTTAAAGTGAAAGTAATGAGATCCTTATCCGCATCGATGGCCTTTACTTCATAAAGATATCTTGTCCCTTCTATTGAAGTGGGTGGTGACGAAATGATGATAGGTGGGCTATTGGAGATGAGAACAGATTCTGATTTCTTAGGAGTTCCTAAAGATTCCCTATCATCAGGAGTCACAATAACGGTAATGGAATCTCCTTTTTCGAATCGGGATTGATCTAAAATTTCTTTTTCCTCCTCTTTCAGGACAGCTCCATTTCTTTCCCACCGATAGATATAATAGACTGAATCCCCATCCGCATCAAAACCCTTTACATGGACTTTTAAGGGGTCTCTCCGGGAGGCTAATTTAGGCTCGATTCGGACCTCTTGGATGACGGGGGGAGTGTTCATAATTCTTCTTGGTGCTGAGGAAACACTCTTTCCTTCAACCTTTCCATCATGAGGAGCGACAACCACTCGAATGAGATCTCCTTTATGAAATTTTCCACTTTTCAGGATATAACTGTCCTCCACAACCATCTCCTCATCGTTCCTCATCCACTGATAACGGTAAGTCACATTGTCCCGATCCGGATCCTGGCTCTGAACGTTGACTGTGAGGTCACTCCCGTAAGTCGGTCTCTCCGGTAAGAGGGTGATCGAAGTAATTACGGGCGGCGAATTGGCTTTCACTTTGGGCTCCGCCTTTTCGGATCTTCCACATGACAAGAGCCCGAGGAGAAGAGCCGGTATCAATAGGAGGGACAATATTTTCGTTTTCATTCGTTTTCTCCTGCCGCTATTTATACTCATGAAGGGGGGAGATGTCAAAAAAAGTTAAAGGTAAAGGTTAGGGCAATGATGCCCGTATCGTTAATAAAAGGCAACGTTTATCGTCTTTAATCCTTTTAAACATAACCGTTTGACGATTTACGAAACGCCTGCCTGCCGGTAGGCAGGGGCTTCGTAACCGTAACCTCTTAACAAATTACTCTCACCTCTAAAACATTAACTCTCCACGATTTCATACTCTTTTATTTTATAGAGTAGAGCCCTGTGACTGATCTCAAGCAATCGAGCGGATTGGGTGTGATTTCCTTTCGTCTTTTTCAATGCCTTTCTGATGAGGCTGATTTCCAATAATCTTGAGGCCTTTTTGATCGAATATTCCTCTTCGGAAATTGGAAGGAGAGAGATATCTTCCTGAAAATTCTGAATCTCTGCAGGTAAATTCCCCAATTCGATATATTCTCCGTCAGCCAATACCACCGCTCTTTCAATGGTATTTTCCAGCTCCCTTACATTGCCGAACCATTTATAATTCATCAGGGTCTCCAGGGCCTTCGAGTCAACTGCCTTGACCTCCTTGTTTAAGGATTGATTATATTTTTGTATAAAATGCTTGATGAGAATGGGAATGTCCTCTTTTCTTTCTCTGAGAGGTGGAAGATTGATATGGAGCACATTCAGACGATAGAAAAGGTCGTCCCTGAAACGCCCTTCATTCACCTCTTTGGCAAGGTCTTTCACAGTGGCGGCAATAATTCTTACATCGATCTGGACGGATTTTGACTCTCCCACCCTTCTGATCTCTCCATCCTGTAACACCCGGAGCAGTTTGACCTGGAGTTGAGGGGGCAACTCACCAATTTCGTCCAGGAAGATGCTCCCTCCGTCTGCCTCTTCGAAGAGCCCTTTCTTTGCCCGGATGGCGTCAGTAAAAGCTCCCTTGGCATGGCCGAAGAGTTCGCTTTCAAGAAGGTTCTCGGGGATGGCACCGCAGTTTACGGGAACAAACAGCTTTTTTGAACGGTCGCTGTTATAATGTAATGCCCTTGCAACCAGTTCCTTACCGGTTCCACTTTCTCCCGTAATCAGGATGGTTGACTTATAGGGCGCCACTTTCTTGATCACTTCGAAGATCTTGATCATCTTCTCGTTTTTGCTGACAATATTTTCAAAACCGAACTCCTTCTTCACTTCCTTTCTTAAAAGTTCATTCTCCTTTCTCAGCCTCTCCCTCTCCTCTGCCTTTTTTAAGGTGAGAATAATCTCATCAGGTTTGAAAGGCTTGGAGATATAATCGTATGCTCCCATCTTCATTGCTTCGATGGCCGTATCCACCGTTCCGTAGGCTGACATCATGATGATAGAGGTATCGATTCCCATTTTCTGGGCTTCCTGAAGAAATTCCATTCCGTCCATTAAGGGCATTCGAATATCACAGAGAATATGGTCGTAAGGGGAGAGGGAGACCTTTTTCAACCCCTCTTCTCCATTGGCCGCTCCCTCCACCTCATAACCCTCCTTCTTCAAGATGACGGAGAGTATATTCCGGAAACTTTCCTCATCATCCACAATGAGAATTCTTCTGGAAATCATCTGAACCCCCTTAAATACTGGAATATTGG
>CAZXMB010000138.1:0-5075 GCA_964641715.1 uncultured Syntrophaceae bacterium | reverse complement strand
CATTCCATTTTCATTGGGCTAAAGGAAAGTATATCTCGAATGTTGTCCCTTTCCCCACTTCACTTTCCACCTTGATCTCGCCTCCGATGGATTCAATAATCCTGAAGGAAATCGATAGCCCGAGTCCGGTCCCTTTATCCGGATCTTTGGTCGTAAAGAATGGGTCAAATATCTTTTTTAAATCTTCCTTTTTAATCCCGGTGCCTGTATCAGAAATGCGAATCCTTGCAAGGCGGTCTCCTCTCGAGAACCTGGAAAAAAGAGTGGAGATAGGATCCGGGCTCCGTAAGGAGGAATAGTCAGTCTCCGCCGGATCATCTTTACGTCTTGGGACATAGAAGGGAATACGATCTCTTGATTCTTTTCCAACGACAAACTCCTCTGATTGAATCCGCAATTTCCCGCCCTCAGGCATGGCGTCAAGGGCATTTAGAATGACATTCATAAAGACCTGTGAGAGTTGAGAATCATCCCCCTTGATCAGGAGAGGACGGGTGTGAAGGTCTAATTGGGTTTCGATATTTTTATAGTTCTTCTGATAGGAGAGCAGGGAAAGGGTGTTTCGGAGGATTTCATTGACTTCCACTTCTTTGATCTCAAACTTAGAAGGCCTGGCGTAGTTTAAAAGTTCTCGCACAATTCGGTTGATCCGCTCTATCTCTTTCTCAATCCGTTTTAAATAATCCCTTCCTTCCTCTCGATCAATTCCCCCCTTGGCTAAAATGCTGGTGTAACCCAGAATGGATCCCAATGGGTTACCCACCTCGTGAGCCACGCCTGCAGCAAATCTTCCAATGGATGCCAATTTTTCTGTACGGATCAATTCTTCCTGAGCCTGTTTCAATTTCCTATTGGCAAGTTCAAGGGACTCCAGGTGTCTTTCAATATTTTCTTGTTTCTCTTTCAACTGTTCGATCATACGGTTAAAAGAGGAGATGAGCTGCCCGATTTCATTATTTGAACTTACCTCAATGGTTTGACTAAAATCACCCTCACTGATCTTCTGGGTAAGCGAAACGAGATCTTTCATGGGTTTAACCAACACCCTTGAAAGTAAAAAACTTCCAAACACGATCAGGACAATGGAATCAAGGATGATCAAAATCATGATCATCCTCTGATATTCCAGCAGGTGTCTCATCACATCCCCGATCGGAATCTCCATCAGAATTCCACCGACTACCCTCCCCTGGGCCCAAAGAGGAGAAGAGATTGTCAGTTTTCTATATTCGGGAGCCCAAAAACTCCCCTTTTTTTCGAGGTCCACCTCCTGAGTGCCGGATTGTATCGAACGTTTTAAAAGGGAATGGTCGTAGCCTGTATCCAGCCGTTCCTGTCTCTGACTGGCAATGACCTTCCTTTCTTGATCCGTGATGATGAGATTATAGAAGCGGCGCCCCTTCACATAAATATTGAGGAAATCCTGGACCTCTTTTTTCAGAAGAGGATGGATGAGTGAAAACTCTCCCTTTTCCCTGAGTATAAAGTCAATAAAGGTCTGAACGTCCTGGATCATGGCCTCGGCTTGATTGATTTTATCACGGAGGATATTTTTTTCATTGGCCTTGGAAGTTGTGAAGCCTATCAGAAAAATAGCCGCCAGCATGAGAAGCGAGATATTAACGATGACTTCCGTCCTGAGGGTGAGATTTAATCGCTTAAATAGCCAGGATGTTTTTCGCATAAAGTTTATCGAATAAAGGTAACGGTAAAGAAGCCCGTATCGTTTAGAGAAGGTTACGTTTATTGTCTTTTAAATCTACTCCATGCAGATGACAAATTATAGAGCTGCCTTCCGGATTTATCATACAAATCAATCAACTCTTCACACAACCCTCTATCAACACTCGCCCCATATAAATCTTTACATTGCTCTAATCCAACAATCGTTTCGTTACATTCACCCATAGCATCGTCGAGATATTTCTGAAATCCATGTTTTTGGTGCCTTTTGGCATAACCTTCAGCAATCAATCTGGGGATAGCTTTGACCGAGCGTCTAAGTTGACTTTTCAGGTCATTCTTTTCAATATCTGGAATTCTCGGAATAATTTTTGTCATCACTTCAATACATCCCATATAGGTGCCTTGATATACTTCTAAGTCCCGAAAACTTGATATCCCTTTCATTTAACGTAACCGTTACCTATTTACGAAACGGGCATCGTAACCGTAACCTTTACTTTTTTTACCGTTACCTCTCCCTTTAAATTAGATCACCTGTTTATATAGAGATACCAGTTGATCAATTGCTCTCCAAAAAAAAGCGAAATTACCGCCCCTAAAGAAAGGAATGGGCCAAAAGGGATGGCATATTTAAAATCTTTTCCTTTAAACATCATGAGGATAATTCCAGAAAGCGATCCGATAAAAGACCCCATGAGAATGGTCATGATCACCGCCTTCCACCCAAGGAAGGCGCCGATCATGGCCAGAAGCTTTACATCTCCGCCTCCCATCCCCTCTCTTTTAAAGAGCCATTGATAGAGTGTTGCGACCAGAAAAAGACTTCCTCCACCCACCAACAATCCGATGAGGGAATTTAAAAATGTAATATTGGGGAGAATCAGACCCCCGATTATGCCAACGCCGATTCCCGGTAAACTGACCACATCTGGGATGATCTGGTGATATAAATCAATGACAGCGATGACAATTAATGCTGAAATAAAAACGAAATAGAATAGAAAGTTCAGGGAGGGCCCAAATTTGGCGAAAATGAGAAAAGAACTTAAAGCAGTCATCCCTTCAACCAGAGGGTATTGAATTGAGATCGGAGTCTTACAGTAACGGCATTTTGCCTTCAACACAAGGTAGCTGACAAGAGGAATGTTATCATAAAATTGAATGGGTTTCTGGCAATAAGGACAATGAGAGCCAGGAAAGACAATGGACTCCCCTTTGGGCAGCCTCATAATGCAGACATTGAGGAAACTCCCGATCATCGCCCCGAATAGAATAGAAATAATGTACCACATGGATATACCTCAAAACGATGAACGATAAACTATGAACGATGAACCTTAGAGACGAATCCCCTCGTTCCGAACTTTCTTCCCAAATGAAATCAGCTGTGCACCCAAAACCTCAGCTTCTTTCAAATACCCCTCGAACTCCCGGCCAGTAATATAGCCATCGTCTAAAACCAAATCCAAACAGCACACTACTTCTTCCAAAGATGTTTCTGAGGTATTTAAATATTTGCTAAATTCAAAATCCGATAATTTGTTGGACCCCTCAGCAATATTTAGACAAGTCGAATCGGCAGCGCGTGATAGTTGGTCTCTTAAAAGATAGCGTTCACTTTCAGGCAATTTTTTTGCCAATTGCCTCATTTTCTTTCTGAATGATTTGGCCGCCATGTACACTGGCCACTTCCTAAATCTAAAAAGGCTTCTTTTTTCTTTTTTGTCCATAGTTCGTTGTTTATTGTTCATAGTTCACCGTCCATCGTTCATTGTCCATTGTTACCTCTGCAGATCCTGGATCATCCACCTCAAGTCTTCCACCTTCGCCTTGGCCTTCGGAGCCGCCTCAATCCCCTTCTGATAATAAAACTTTGCTTTCTCTTCATCATTCAACCTGTTCAGGTAGATATTCCCCATTTCCTCATAAGGATTGATGATATGAGGAGAAAGCGTTGAAGCTTTTTCCAATTCCGAAAGGGCTAACCTGTATTGTCCCATTTCCTTATAGAGCATGGCCAGCCGGAAATAGTAGAGGCTGTTGCCCGGAGACCTTTTAAGCAAATATCTCCAGACCGCCTCGGCTTTATCATACTCCTTTTGCCTCTGATAAAAAACGGCGAGGTTGACCTTGATCGTATCGTCTTCGGGAGCCAATTGCATTGCAATCATAAATTCCTGAAAGGCCCGCTCGGGTTGATCTTGTCTCCCATAGACAATACCAAGGTTATTTCGGGATTGATAATCATAGGGGAGGATCTGAATGGCCTTCTCAAGGTATTTTAATGCCTTCTCGTCCATCCCGATTTCCATAAAGACCACACCCATCAGGGCATTGGCTGTATTGCTTTCGGGATAATGCTCAACCGCATTGGCCCATAAGGTGTAGCTATTTCTCCAGATCCTGTTTTGCTGAATGGTCACGAAAGAATATTGAAGTAATAGGACCATAAATAAAATCAGTGAGATCAATTTAAAAAACCCTTCTGAAAATCTTCTGTTCTGATAGGCATAAAAACGATCAAAAAGAATACCCAGGATGAAGCAGTAAGAAAAGGAGGCGATAAAGACATAACGATCTGCAAGGAGAATGCTGATGGGAATGATGTTGATATAAGGGAGGACGTTTATCAGGAAGAAAAAGAGGGAGAAAAAAACGACCTTTGTTTTTCTCAATGACCAAAGGCTCAACCCAATCATCAGGAATGTGATGCCCACAAAGAGAAAAGTCCTCAGGCTGGGGATTGGATTGGAAACGTTGATGGTGTAAGCGGCTGAATAATGGGTGGTGATAATTAAAAGCTTAAGATGATAGAGTAAGGAATAGAAACTGATCAACAGGTTGTTGAAGAAGGTTCCTCCCCGATAAGGCTTCACTCCTCCTGCCTCGAACATCACCTTCATCAGGATGAAGGCAAAGATAGCAGATAGGACAAAGGAAAGAGAGAAGAAGAACCAATGCTTTTTTATGAAAGAAATCGGCTGGCTTTGGCTTTTTGCCACCTCATAAGCAAGAAGGATACCTGGAAAAATAACCGCCGCCGGTTTTGAGAGAATGGCTAATAAAATGGAAAAGAGACATAAACTGAAAAAGAGAATCTTATTTCTTCCTGTCCTCTCCCTTCCCCTCATATAGAGATAAAATGCCGAAAAGAAGAAGAACCCCTGGAGCACTTCCTTTCTTGCGGCAAGCCAGGTCACCGCCTCCACATGAACAGGATGAGCCGCAAATAAAAGGCTCCCGAAAAGGGCGACCCGCACATGGGAATCTGGAGAGGTTTTCCCCCGCAAGTTGATCGAAAGGTGATGGAGAGTTAAATAGACCATCACGCAAGTAAGGATGTAAAAGAAAATGCTTGTGATGTGATAACCCAGTGGGTTCAGTTTCCA
>CAZXMB010000137.1:0-7992 GCA_964641715.1 uncultured Syntrophaceae bacterium | reverse complement strand
AAATATCCAAATGCTTCAAAAGAATGGGGCTGGCAGTACGTTTTCCCGTCATCAAAACTCTCGGTTGACCCAAGGAGCGGGAAGATAAGACGCCATCATATCACCGAGAAGACAATTCAGAATGCTGTGAAAGAAGCTGTGAGAAAGGCAGGCATTGTCAAGCATGCATCGGTGCATACTCTCAGGCACAGCTTTGCAACGCACCTTTTAATGAACGGGGTGAATATCAGGGAGATCCAGAATTTACTCGGTCATAAACATCTTGAGACAACAATGATCTACACCCATGTGATAAGAGATATGGTGAATGTTCCTAGTAGTCCGCTTGACTATCTTTATATTAAAGAGCCTCATTAAGCATCATATTTCTTTCCCTTCTCAGCGATGGTTTAGTTCCCTTGCAAAATTGACTTGACAAAATAATTTAGTATACTAAATATTAGCATATAAAAAATAAATTTAAGGGTTTATTTATGGCTGTAGAAGATCGGCTTATATTTTTAATTTCTAAGGTATGTCAGAAACTTATTGTCAATCTTCAAAGATCCTTTTCAGAAAGCGGTATTGAAGTGACACCCATCCAGGGGATGCTTCTCTTTTTTCTTCAAAAGAATGATGGTTCGAGCCTCACTCAGATCAGTCAGGGATTAATGCTGGAGAATCCGACTGTAACAGGGTTGATTGATCGATTGGAAAAACTGGGCTATGTGAAACGCTCAGATCATCCCAATGACCGCCGTGTCTACTTAGTTCATATCACTGAGAAGGGAAAGAAAGTAGCTAACAAGGCATTACCAATTGTTAAGAGGCTAAACGAACAAATAAAAGAAGGGTACTCCAAAGAGGAAATTGAGGCTTTCAAAAAGATATTGATTGGAGCTTTCAATAAATTTTCATAAACATTTATATGAATTCACTCATATGATCAAGAAGGTTTCAAAAAATCTGTTTTTTGTTCAACGGGGATGGCTCAATGCCAATCACTTCGTCTTTAATGGAAAGGATAGGGTACTCATCGATACGGGATATATCTCAGATTTTGAAGTCACCAGAAAATGGATTGAGGCTGCAGGAGTTGATTTAAAATCTGTGGATTTTATTATCAGCACCCATAGCCACTGCGATCATATCGGTGGCAATAAAAGGATTCAAGAAATATCCGGATGCCAGATCGCAATTCATCGGGTTGATCAACAATCCATTCTTTCGAGAGATGATTGGGCGACCTGGTACCGTTTCTATGATCAGGAGGCAGAATTCTTCCCCGTGGATATCGCTTTAGAAGAAGGGGATAAGGTTTTCCTTGACGATTTGGAGGTCGAGGTGATTTATACCCCCGGTCATGCGCGAGGAGGAATATCCCTCTATTGCCCTGAAGGGCGGTTTCTCATCTCCTCGGATGCGCTCTGGGACGGAGATACAGGAGTCCTCAATACGATTGTCGAGGGACGGGATGCTCCTTCATTAGCCATGGAGTCACTGGAAAAGATTTCCTCATTGGATATTCTTACCATTTATCCTGGCCATGGAGGGATCATCCATCATCCCAAAAAGGCCATTCAGAAGTGCAGGGGTAAATTGGAGGGTTTTATGAAGGACCCCCTGAAATTGGGGAATGACCATCTTAAAAAGATCCTCATCTGGGTCCTGTTGATGAAGAGGGGGTATCCAAAAGATGATTTTTTCAAGTACCTGTTAACCACCCCTTGGTTTAGGGCGGTGGTGGATTTTTATTTTAAAAGCAGATACCTGGAAAAATTTAAGGAAATCATGGAAGAATTTCTTAAAAGAAATATCATCTATCTCAAAAATGGATATTACCATACAACGGTTCACCCCTGAGAGATTTCGACGAGGAGCCTTATGCTAAAGGGCCTCTCCATTGAAGCACAGATGACCCTTCTCATTAAAGGGTGGATGTCACACGATGCCAGATGGTTCATGGCCGTGGCAGAGCGTTTTGGTATTGAGGCTGCAAATCGACTGAATCAAAAAGTAGCCAGGGATTTGGGCCGGGTGGAGATGAAACGGTTCATGAAAGCTTTAAATTTGTCACCGTCAAGAAATATGGAAGAATACCTGAACATAAAGAAAGCGGCTCTTTCATTATTCGGCCCTGATCTTATCGAATATGAAATCAAAATCCTTAATTATCAATCCTATGCAATGCAGTTGAGAAGATGCTTTGCCCAAGAAAATATTGTGAAGGCTGGGATAAAGGATGAATATGAATGTGGCATCTTTGCAAGGCTACAAGGCTGGATAGACGCCCAGGGGTTAGAGCACGAGCTTGCTCCCCCATTGGGTAAGTGTATGATGGTTTCAGGAAAAGAATGCAGGTATACGATTCAACTTCATTTCCGTTAGATGAGGTAATGTAACCTTTCGTGGGTCTTTTCCGTCTTATATATAAAAAATAAAGGGAGGAATTGACCATGGATGAAAAATCGAAACTCTTGATCTGTTTAGGTGCAGCCACAGCAGCTAACTGCATTCCTTGTTTTGAGCACTATTTTGGGAAAGCAAAAGAAGTGGGTTTAAAAACCGAGGAAATTCAAGGAGCCGTGGATCTTGCCAGCCAGGTGAAGAAAGGGGCCCATATGGCCATCAAGAATTGTATCAATGGCCTCATGGATGAAGAAAAGGAGTATGAATTACCATGCGATCGGCAGACCAGTAAATCATGCTGTGGGTAGCTTCTAAAAACACTGCATTGCCGCGCTCTTCGGGCTCGCAATGACTTTAACCAAAATTATTTCGTTTGTATTATTTCAATAAATCCACTTTAATTATTATTTGAACTCGGAGAAATTTTCTTTTATAAAATTGTTCAGAAAATAGCTTTGCCACCCCCCCTCACCCTCCCCCCTCGAGGGGAAGGGACGGAGTTGAGGGCAATTTTCATGGTTCGAGGGTGCGGCTCTGTCATGAGGGATTACATTGAAAGAAGTGAGGGTGCGAAAGGAGTGGAGGATGGAAATTCTTCAAACATCGGGTGAACGGGTTGTCCGAAGTCACTGCCGGATCTGCCATGGAGGCTGCGGGGTGTGGGTTCATGTAAAGGATGGCAGAGTCATAAGGATTGAGGGGGACCCTCAATCTCCCATCAGCAGAGGGACCCTTTGCCCCAAAGGGATTGCTTCGGTTCAATTGGCTTATCACCCCAATCGCTTACACTATCCGTTAAAGAGAAAGGGAGCCAGGGGGGAGGGAAGATGGGAAAGGATCTCCTGGGACGAGGCCTATGATATTCTGACATCGAAGATGAAGGAGTATAAAAAACAATATGGGGCAGAGTCCATTGTCCTCGGTTATGGGACGGGGAGGGACAATGAGGCTTTTATCTACCGTTTTGCAAATCTCCTGGGAACGCCGAATGTCCTTACCGCAGGCCATATGTGTTATGGACCGAGGGTGGCGACCTCCACCATCACCTGCGGTAACCTGATTGTTTGTGATTATGAAGGAGGTCCTGGATGTGTGATGGTCTGGGGAAATAATGCCATCCTCTCCAATCCTGACGAGTACAAGGGAGTCTATCTCTCGGATGCCCTGGCCAGAGGGGCCAAGCTGATTGTGGTTGATCCCCGCTTTACCAAGCTGGCTGACCGATCAGACCTCTGGCTTCAGATTCGTCCGGGAACGGATGTAGCCCTAGCCCTCGGAATGGCCCATGTGATCATTGAAGAAGAACTTTACGATAAGGAGTTTGTCGAGAACTGGGTCTACGGTTGGCCGGAGTTTGTGGAGAGGGTAAGGGAGTACTCCCTGAAGAAGGTTTCGGAAATCACCTGGATTACCGAAGAAAAAATCCGTGAGGCGGCAAGGCTCTTCGCCAAGACGAAACCCGCCTGTATTCAGTGGGGGGTCGCCATTGAACAGACTATCAATAGTGCGGATAATAACCGGGCCCTGATGGCCCTGGCCGCCATCACGGGAAATATTGATATTCCCGGTGGAATGGTTTTCTATGTCCCTCCTCCCACGATGAATGCAGGGCAGTTCGGACTCCACCGGATGCTTCCCCCCGAGCAGAGAAAGAAGAGATTAGGCGGAGAGGTCTTCAAACTGGCTGATGCCTTTGCCATACTCAACCCAAGGTTTGTCTGGGATGCAATTCTCTGCGGGAAACCCTATCCGGTGAAGATGGTCTTTCTGATTTCCTCCAACCCGGTGATTACCCGGGCAAATGCCTCCATGGTCCATGAGGCTTTGAGCAAGGTGGATTTTCTTGTCGTTTCGGATTTTTTCTTAACCCCGACAGCGGAACTGGCTGATCTTGTCCTTCCGGCAGCAACCTGGCTGGAGATGGATTATGTGGGTGAGATCTGGAAGAGGCATGGGTATGCTTTAGCCCGGCAGAAGGTGATCCAGGTTGGGGAATGTAAGTCAGATCATGAGATGCTCAACGAACTTGGAAACCGGATGGGCCAGAGGGAATACTGGTGGCCCTCCCTTCATGATGCCTTAAATGCCATCCTTGAACCTTCCGGTTTGAAGTTTGAGGAGTTCGCAAGGATCGGTTATTTACGGGGGAAGATGGAGTATCGAAAATATTTGAAGAAAGGTTTTTCCACCCCGACAGGGAAGGTGGAGCTCTATTCGACCAGGATGAAGGAGTGGGAATACGATCCTCTTCCTCGGTTCCGTGAGCCTCCTGAATCTCCTGTCAGCCGGCCCGATCTCCTAAAGGATTATCCCTATATTCTGATCACAGGAATGCGTCCGACCGCCTTTTTCCATTCAGAACACCGACAGATCCCTTGGCTGAGGGAACTTCTTCCTGAACCTTATGTCGAGATTCATCCTGAGACAGCAAAGAAGGAAGGGATCGAAGAAGGAGATTGGGTCGTCATAGAATCCTCCCGTGGTCAATGCTTGCAGAAAGCCAGACTGACCTTAGGAATTGATCCCCGGGTGATCGGAGCTCAGCACGCCTGGTGGTTTCCTGAGAAGGATGGTCCTGGGCACGGGTGGAGGGATTCGAATATCAACCTCCTGACCGATAATGACCCGAAGACCTGTGATCCTGCCATGGGGGCCACAAATCTCAGGGTGTTATTGTGTCGAATCACCAAATCCCAAATACCAATAACCAAATGATAACCCATAAACAAATTCCAATAATCAAACTGTTTCGGTCATTAGTTCTTTGTCATTCTGAACTCGTTTCAGAATCTCAAGAGGGCCGTGGACTAAAAAACTTAGATCCTGAACCAAGTTCAGGATGACATCTCTTGGTTGAGATTATGAAGAGAAGGAAGGAATGAAGATGACCAAAAAGCTTGCAATGATCATCGATGATGAAGTCTGCTGGGGATGTGATGCCTGTGAACTGGCCTGCAAACAGGAGAATAACCTCCCGGAGGGTTCGAGATGGATCCAGGTGAGGACAAAAGGGGTTCAACATATAAACGGCAGATTAAAACTCACCTATCATCCTTCACGATGTCTCCATTGTTCAAAACCTCCCTGTAAGGACGCCTGTCCGGCTGATGCGATCTCTCAAAGACCCGATGGGATTGTCCTTATTGACCCTCAATCCTGCATCGGATGCAAGGCCTGTGTTGAGGCCTGTCCCTTTGGGGTGATGCAGTTTGACATGGAGAAAGGGTTGGCAGGAAAGTGTCATCTCTGCTATCACCGGATCGATCGGGGGGGAAGACCTGCCTGTGTTGATGTCTGCATCGGCCGTTGCATCCATTTCGGTGAGATCGGGGAACTCCTGTCACGTCTGGGAGATAAGCGATGGAGATTTGAATGAAAATCTATTTTTTGTAGGGCGGGCCTTTAGGCCTGCAAACCGCAAGGCTAAAGTCCTGCCCTACGGATGTTTAGGGATTGATCATGGCAGGAAATCAAAAAATCAAACTCGTGGTCTTTGATCTTGATGGAACGCTCACCGAGGAGCGATCCATCTGGGAGTATATCCATAAGAGGTTGGGGAAATGGCACGGGTTTGCGGAAGAGTATCAGAAGCAGTTTTTAGCCGGCAGGATTTCCTACGATGAATTTTGTGAGCGCGATGCCCGGGTCTGGAAAGGGATGAAGATAAAAGAGGTAGAAGAAATTGTGAAGGCCGTTCCCTTCCATCCGGGCATCAATGAACTAATCGCCTTTCTTAAGAGGAAGGGGTTGAAGCTATCCATGGTTTCTTCCGGGCTTTCCATTCTCTCCAACTGGGTCCATCAGAGATATGGATTTGATTACTCCGTCTCCAATGACCTTCTCTGTGAGGACGGAATTCTCACCGGAAAGGTGAAGATTAAAGTCTATTTTGACCGGAAGGCGGAATGGGTGGAGAGGATTCTGGAACAGTTTGATGTAAAGCCTGAAGAGGTGATCGCTATCGGAGATAGCCGGGGCGATATCGATATGTTTCGGAGGGCCGGATTCTCCGTTTCATTTAACTCTTCCTGCACGGAGCTCGATCAGGTTGCGAGCATCTGCCTTCAGAGTAAGAATCTGGCGGATATCATTCCGAAGCTACCACTCTGAAAAGATGGATAGGGGGATGGGGAGATAGGGTGAATCATGCAGTGGGAATTGCGATGGATGAAGTGGGCCGACGAATGGTGGAGTTCATCCATTTTAGATGATTCTCTCCCCTGGGTTACCTATCTGGGAAGCCATTTTGCAGTTATTGTTTTCATCCTCCTCAGTTGGATTCTCACTAAACGAAAATGGGTGTTTCGTCGCCTCCTCCTTCTTTACGGCATCCAATCCGCATTTGTTTATGGCCTTAAGTTTCTCATCCGGCGGCAACGGCCTCTCTTTTTCCAGGAGATGGCTTCGAGATTCTCCAGTGGTCCCGGAGAAATTCTCGACCCCAGTTTTCCAAGTGCCCATGCCGCCTTTTCATGGATGATGGCGGTCCTCCTGGCTTATTGGTTTCCTCGATATCGGATATTATTTTTTGTTCTCGCGGGTTTTATCGGATGGACGAGAATCTATTTAGGCCTTCATTACCCTTCGGATGTGATAGCCGGTGCCCTACTGGGTTATGGACTGACCAGGATATTTCTTAAATACTTACCCCTGCCTGTTCGGGGCAAAGAAAGATGATCGAGGTCTACTTCAAATGTTTATCTAAGAAATCCCTGACCCGGACGGTGGCATCCGCTGCTGCCTGGGGGTGATAAAGCATCCGGTGAGACCCTCGGGCACCCCGGGCATATCTGTCCATCCCTTCTGCATCAAAACTGTGATAGGCTTTTGGATAAACCTTAAGGATGACTTCGGGGGAGGTCTTCCTTGAAGGCATCCTCCGGGAGCATTTCTCTGCCGGGGTCCAGTCATCATAGCTACCGATCAGGATAAGGAGAGGGGCGTCCAGTCCGGAGAGTGAAAGATCGCAATAAGGATAAAAAGCGACAGCTGCCTTGAAGGGGGTGGTTCTGTTTCGGATCGATATCTCATGGTTCACCGTATAGAGGGTTGTCCATCCTCCATGCGACCAGCCCATCACTGCGATTCTTTCCTCATCGATGAAAGGGAGGTCTGAGAGAAAGGCCTTTGCATCGTGGGCATCCTGGGCACGCACTTCAGGCGGGATCAGCCTGCTATGGGTGCAGATATTTGATTGGTCTCTCGGCCCGAAGCTATCCACCTGCAATGCCACATAACCCCAGCTCGAAAGCCTCTCTGCCCAGGTGTCATCACGCCTTGAGATTCCTCCGCATCCATGAAGACAGACTATGGCTGGGAAAGGCCCATCCCCCTGGGGTTTGGTTAATTTCCCCCTAAGCATGAAGGGGCTTCCATCCGGAGTCATACCCGTACCCTTCATTGTAATGATTTCGGAAGAATGGGATATTGTCACGTCCGCAAGGATCAGAAATATGGTTAAAATTATTTTTATCTTCATCTGTCCCACCTCTCATGGATAAGGTCTTGCGCAAACCAATATCAAAAAAATTAGAGGCAGTCAAATGATCACGGCCTGTTGCCCAAATCACCGTTTACCCTTCGACAGGCTCAGGGCGAACGGTG
>CAZXMB010000136.1:4125-8048 GCA_964641715.1 uncultured Syntrophaceae bacterium | reverse complement strand
CTCCAATGACCCAATCACCAAAAATTCTTTAACGATTCGGACCTGGTTATTGGAAATTGCTTGGTTATTGGTGCTTGGGCACTGGTTATTGGAACATCGCTATGACGCTTTACCACCGTCTTCTCCATCTGACCAGACCTTACCGGATCAAATTGGTCTTCGCCATGATCTGTATGCTCTTTGTCTCTCTTCTCACCGCGGCTCAGGCCTTTCTCGTCAAGCCGGCCTTAGACGATGTCTTCCTTAAAAAGGATGAAAGGACACTTCTTCTTCTCCCGATCGCCATTATTCTTCTCTTTCTTCTCAAGGGTTTCTTCGATTATGGCCAGGCCTATTGGATGAATTATGTGGGTCTGAAAGTCATTGCGGATTTAAGGGAGAAGCTTTACAACCATCTTCAGAGGCTCTCCCTTTCCTTCTTTACTAAAACCCCCACCGGGACCCTCATCTCCCGTATCACCTATGATGTCAATCTCATCCAGTCTTCTGTTTCCAATGCCGTCACGGGCCTGATCAAAGATGCCTTTACCATCCTGGGACTCACCGGCGTCATCTTCTACCGAAACTGGAAACTGGCGATCATTGCCTTCATCGTCTTCCCCCTGGCCATCATCCCGATCAAAGAATTTGGAAAGAGGCTTCGCAAATTCAGCCGGAAAGGACTCCAGCGCATGGGGTCCCTGACCACCTTCCTTCATGAAACCATCATCGGAAATCGGATTGTCAAGGCCTTTAATATGGAAGAGTATGAAATGCGTCGCTTCGCAGATGAGAACAACCGGTTCTTCAGGATATTCCTGAAGCGGGTGAAGATCCGGGCCCTTTCTCATCCCCTGATGGAACTGCTGGGGGGCCTCGGGGTGGCTTTGATCATATGGGTCGGGGGTTACGCCGTCATTCGGGGAGAATTGACCCCGGGGACCTTCTTCTCCTTTATGACCGCCCTCCTGATGCTTTATGCTCCGGTCAGGGATTTAAGTAAGGTCAACCTGGAGGTCCAGGAAGGTCTTGCCGCAGCGGCCAGGGTCTTTGAACTCCTCGATACCTCGGTGGAGGTAAAGGACGAAGCTGGAGCAGTGCCCCTGCCACCCGTTTCCAAAGGCATCGAGTACTGTCAGGTCCACTTCAAATACGATGAAGAGCCTGTACTCAAAGGGGTCTCCCTTTCCGTCCGGGTGGGCGAGGTGATTGCCATCGTAGGAATGAGCGGAGCGGGAAAGACCTCTCTCGTCAATCTCCTTCCCCGGTTCTACGATGTGCAAGAAGGCCGGATTTATATCGATGGCCATGATATTCGAAAGGTCACCCTGAAATCCTTAAGGGATCAGATCGGGTTGGTCACCCAGCAGACCATCCTCTTTAATGATACGGTACGGAACAACATCGCCTACGGAAGCCTCACCCGCTCTGATCAGGATATCATTGAAGCGGCCAAAGCGGCTCATGCCCACGAATTCATCCAGAGACTTCCCGGGGGATATGAAACCGTCATCGGAGAGCAGGGTGTTAAACTTTCAGGGGGGGAACGTCAACGCATCTCCATCGCCAGGGCCCTTCTTAAAAATGCTCCCATTCTGGTCTTGGATGAGGCGACCTCCTCTCTCGATTCCGAATCCGAAACAGAGGTTCAAAAGGCCCTCGAAGAGCTGATGAAAGGCCGGACGGTCTTTGTCATTGCCCATCGTCTCTCCACGATTCGAAATGCACACCGCATCATTGTCCTCTCGGACGGAAAGATTGTGGAAGAAGGGACTCATGGAGAATTAATGGCCTTAAGCGGAGAATATCGGCGTCTCCATGACCTCCAATTCAAAGACGACGGTGCAAGGATCTGGACAGCGGCCAAGGTTAAAAAGGTCTACTGAACTCCTGTCCCCCGGCAGGCAAAATCCGTACGGGTCACATGCTGCATAAAACCCTCAAAAAGAAGTTAGTGGCCTGGCTGGGAGCATGGTGCGCCTACTGGGCGATTCAGATTTTATCCAGGACCATTAAATTTGAAGAAATCCATCCAGAGATTCCGAGACGGTTCTGGGAGAAAGGGATCCCTGCCATCGGAGCCTTCTGGCACGGAAGGCTGTTGATGATGCCCATCATCTATAAGGGAAAAAGTTTAAGTTTCCTCGTCTCCCCCCATCGGGATGGCCAGGTGGTGGGAAAAGCCCTCAAACGCTTTGGTTTCCATGCCATCCTGGGCTCAACCACTCGAAAAGGTTTCTCCGGTTTTAAACAACTGCTCAAGGCCCATGAATCCGATATCGCCATCGTCCCTGACGGACCGAGGGGCCCTCGTCACAAGGTACAAATCGGTGTCATCGAGTTGGCCAAGCTCACAGGAAGAGCCATGGTTCCATTGGCCTTCAGCGCCTCGAAAAAAAAGATCTTCAATACCTGGGATCAGTTTCTTCTCCCCTATCCCTTCTCAAGAGGAGTATTCATCTGGGGAGAACCGATTGAGGTGGATCGAAACGGAGATCGCGCTCATCTCGAGGAAAAAAGGGTCCTTCTGGAGAATCGTCTCAATGAGTTGACGGAAAAAGCAGACCACTACTTCAATTTGAATAAATAAGTGTCTAAAGTTACAAGTGACTAAAGTCGGTTTTGATAAATTTTAGTTCACTTGAGATTTTTGTCCTATGGTCCATCACCTTTACAATTTGATTCTGACCTGTTTCCTACTACTCTATATCCCCCCCCTTCTTCTCCGGAGCCTCTTTCAAAAAAAATTTCGAAAACAACTCAGAGAACGGCTGGCATTCTATTCAGGCCTCTGCCTTAAAAAGCCGATCTGGATCCATGCCGCCTCGGTGGGTGAGGTCCTCTGCTCCGTTCCACTTGTAAAAAGAATAAAAAAGGAGTTCCCTCATTCCAGAATGATCCTGACCACGATGACCGCTGCGGGAAGGGAGACTGCCGAAAAACATCTCACTGAAGTTGACCGGGTTCTCTTCTTTCCCATGGATCATCCCCTCATCCTCCGGAGGGCCATCCGAAACCTTTCGCCCCATCTTCTCCTCATCGCAGAGACAGAACTCTGGCCGAATCTTCTCCGCCTCTGCGGAGGGGAAAAAATACCCATCCTTCTTTTCAACGGAAGGATTTCAGAAAAGTCATTTCGGAGATATTCTCCCCTCAGGTTCTTTTTCAAAGACCCTCTCCGATCGATCTCCCTCTTCCTCATGCAGACCGAAGAGGACCGGGGAAGAATCATCCGGATCGGCGCATCCCCGGACAGGGTCCTCGTTGCGGGGAACATGAAGTTTGACCAGGCCCCTCCTTCTATAAGGGAGGAGGAAGGCTCAGAGATCAAATCCCTCGGGCTAAAGGGTAACGAGACCCTCCTCATTGCGGGATCGACCCACCCCGGAGAAGAGGAAATCCTCATCCGCCTTTTTAAAGAATTGAAGAAGACCCATCCCATGCTCCATCTCCTCTTGGCGCCCCGCCATCTTGATCGAATAGAAGAGGTGGAGAGGGTTTTAAGAAGTGAAAACATTTCATGGAGGAGAAGGACCTCTCTTCCTGTGGAAGAAGGAAACCCGGTTCCCGAAGTAATCATGCTTGATACCCTGGGAGAATTGATGGGCTTTTATCGCTTCGGGACTCTCGTTTTTATCGGCGGCAGCCTTGTCCCCGTTGGCGGGCATAACCCTCTCGAACCTCTCTTCTTTAAGAAATGTGTTCTCTTCGGTCCCCATATGTTCAACTTCCTTGAAATCTCCCGTCAACTCGTAGAGAAAGGAGGAGCGATCCTGGTGAAGGATGAGGAGGAGCTGGCCTTCCAGCTGACTCGCCTCCTCGCCGATGAGGCAGAATGTAAGGAGAGAGGGGAGAAGGGATATCAATTCATTCAGAGCCACCGGGGCGCAACGGAGAAGGTGATGGAGGAAATCCGGCCCTTTCTCCTTTGAGGGCAGAATGCG
>CAZXMB010000136.1:0-4025 GCA_964641715.1 uncultured Syntrophaceae bacterium | reverse complement strand
GCGAATCGACCGTCTTCTTTACCGGAAAGATAAATCCCTTGCGGAAAGGATGCTCCTCTTCCCCCTCTATCTCCTTTCCTTTCCTTATGGATGGGGGGTACGGACCAGAACATTTCTCTATTCCACCGGTCTGCTCCGTCAGAGACGACTTCCCTGTCCGGTGATCAGCGTAGGAAATATCACCGTGGGTGGAACCGGAAAGACCCCCCTGGTGATGGCTCTGGCCAAAGGCCTGATGGAAAGAGGAATTCCCGTTGCCGTTCTCAGCAGGGGTTATAGGGGAAAGAGGACCTCCGGATCACTGGTGAGCAATGGCAAAGATATCTTTCTCTCACCGGAGGAATCAGGCGATGAACCCTTCCTGATGGCACAGGTGCTCAAAGGCGTCCCGATTCTCATGGGAAAGGACCGATTCAAAAATGGTCAGATGGCCCTTCAACAATTTCAGGTGCGTGGCTTTCTTCTCGACGATGGGTTTCAGCATCTTCCCCTCCATCGGGACCTGAATATCGTTCTCATCGATTCCCAAATCGGCTTCGGTGATGGTCATCTCCTTCCAAGGGGCATCCTGAGGGAACCCCTCTCCCATTTGCGGAGGGCCCATCTCTTTGTCCTGACCAAGGTGAAAGATCCTGAAGGCTCTTCTCCTTTGGAAGCCGGGCTGCGGGAAATCCAACCCTCCACAGGGATATTTCACAGCCACTACGAACCCACGGGCCTCATTGGTCCCGGAGGGGAAAAAGAAGGCCTTCACTCGATGAGGGGGAAAAGGGTCCTTGCCCTCTCGGGAATCGCCCACCCTGACCACTTCTCGGCTCTGATCAAACAGTGTGGTATGGAGGTGATGAGGGAGCGGATCTTTCCGGACCATCATCTCTATACCTCTCGGGATATCAATTCGATCCGGAAAGAGGCGAGGGAAGTGGACTGGGTTGTGACCACGGAGAAGGATATGGTAAAATTAATGAGGTTTCCCCTTGGCTCCATTCCCCTTCGAGCCCTTCGCATCGAATCGAAGATAAGGGAAGAAGAAAGGTTTTATCAAAGGGTGATGGAAATTTTTTAAGAGATGAGTTATACCTCCCCAGTTCATCGGTCACAGTTAAAAGTGAAAAAGGAGAAGGAGGAAGGATGAACGAACAGGTTAAAATCTTTGATACCACGCTTCGCGATGGGGAACAATCTCCCGGTGCCACCATGAATGTGGCTGAAAAGGTCAGGATTGCTGAACAACTGGAAAAACTGAAGGTGGATATCATCGAGGCAGGGTTTCCCATCTCCTCTGAGGGAGATTTTGAGGCGGTCAGGGAGATCGCCAAAAAGATAAGGCGATCTCAGGTGGCGGCCCTGGCCCGGACTGCTCCTCAGGATATCAAGAGGGCATGGGAGGCGGTGAGATTTGCGAAATACCCCCGGATCCATACCTTCATTGCGACCTCGGATATTCATCTCAAATATAAATTACGCATGACCCGAGAGCAGGTCTTAAAAGAGGCGGCCCGGGCTGTCCGTTATGCCAAGGGCTTCTGTGAGAATGTGGAATTTTCCGCTGAGGATGCCACCCGCAGTGATGTCGATTTTCTATGCCAAATCCTGTCGAAGGTGATCGAAGAAGGGGCGACCACCATCAATATCCCGGACACGGTGGGTTATGCCATTCCCTCGGAGTTCGGAAACCTTATTCAGGCCCTCCGGGAAAAGGTCCGGGGAATGGAGGGGGTGACTCTGAGCGTTCACTGCCACAATGATCTCGGCCTGGCTGTGGCCAACTCGATTGTGGCCATTCAGAAAGGGGCAAGGCAGGTGGAATGCACCATCAACGGAATCGGTGAAAGGGCTGGAAATGCTTCCCTTGAAGAAATCGTCATGGCCCTTCGCACCCGCAAAGACCTTCTTCGGTTTTATACCCGGACCAATCCCAAACAGATCTTTGCGACCAGTCGTCTGATCTCGAAGATCACCGGAATGCCCATCCAGCCCAACAAGGCCATTGTGGGGACCAATGCCTTTGCCCATCAATCAGGGATTCATCAGGATGGCGTCCTGAAGGAGAAATTGACCTATGAAATCATGACCCCCCAATCCGTGGGGATCCCCAAAAGCTCCATCGTCCTGGGAAAACTCTCCGGGCGCCATGCCTTCAGGGAGAGACTGAGAGAATTGGGATACCGGCTCTCCGAGGGGGATCTGGAACGGGCTTTTATCCGGTTCAAACAGCTCGCCGACAAAAAGCGGGAAATCTTTGATGAGGATATTGAATCAATTGTGGTCGAAGAGATTCTTCGAATGCCCCGTCGTTTCAAACTGATCTACCTCAATGTCATTTCAGGGAATGTGACCGTGCCCACGGCCACGGTCCAGATGGAGGTGGATGGAAAAGTCATTCAGGAAGCAGGCTTTGGGGATGGCCCGGTGGATGCCACCTTTAAAACGATCAAGAAGATCACCCGCACCCGGTCAAAGCTCTTGCAATTTGCCATCCATGCCATCACCAGCGGAACAGAAGCTCAGGGAGAGGTCACGGTCAGACTGGAGGAGAGAGGTCAAACCGTCATCGGTCAGGGTGCGGATACCGATGTGATCGTAGCCAGCGCCAAGGCCTATATCAATGCGCTGAACAAGATAGAATTCAAGAAACAGAAACTTATAGGAATGTAATCGTGATGAAAACGATCCCGATGACCATCACTGAAAAGATCCTCTCGGCTCACACCGATAAGAAGACGGTCTCTGCCGGCGAATTGATCGATGTGCGGATCGACCTCGCCCTTGCGAACGATATCACTGCGCCCCTTGCCATCCGGACATTCAAAGAGATCGGGGCAAAGAGGGTCTTTCGAAGAGACCGGGTTGTTCTGGTCCCGGATCACTTTGCTCCTGCCAAGGATATCCCTTCGGCAGAACAGTGTAAAATTCTAAGGAAATTTGCAAAAGATCAGCATTTGGTCAATTTCTTTGAGGTCGGTCAGGCCGGAATTGAACATATCCTGTTACCCGAAAAGGGTTTGGTTCTTCCAGGAGACTTAGTCGTAGGTGCTGACAGCCATACCTGTACCTATGGAGCCCTCGGCGCTTTTTCAACCGGTGTGGGCAGCACGGACCTCGGAGCAGCCATGGCCACCGGAAGGCTATGGCTTAAGGTTCCGGAGACCCTCCGGCTCGTCTACAAAGGGAAACTCAACCCCTGGGTTTCAGGAAAGGACTTGATCCTCTTCACCATCGGGGATATCGGCGTGGATGGAGCCCTCTATCGGGCAATGGAGTTCTGCGGAGAGGCGATCCAAAAACTTTCTATGGCAAGCCGCTTTACGATGGCCAATATGGCCATTGAAGCCGGAGCCAAGAATGGAATCATGGAACCGGATGAAATGACCCTCCGGTTCATCAGACCCAGGGCTAAGAGACCCTATCGAATTTATCGGAGCGATCGGGGAGGACACTACGGAGAGGTGCGAGAATATGATGGTTCAAAAATTTTTCCCCAGGTCGCCCTTCCCCACCTTCCGTCAAATGTGAGGGATGTGAGAGAGATCGAAAAGACCGAGATTGATCAGGTCATCATCGGCTCCTGCACCAACGGTCATCTCGAGGATCTTCGCGTGGCAGCCCGGATTCTCAAGGGGAGGAAAATTGCACCCTATTTACGGCTGATTGTCATCCCGGGCACTCCGGAGATATATCGTCAGGCCTTAAAAGAAGGGCTCGTAGAACTGTTTCTATCAGCAGGCGCTGTGATCAGTCCGCCCACCTGCGGTCCCTGCCTGGGCGGGTATATGGGCATTCTGGCTGGAGGGGAAAGGGCACTGTCTACGACGAACCGCAATTTTCGGGGAAGAATGGGCGACGCCCAAAGCGAGGTTTATCTCTCCAATCCAGCCGTGGCTGCCGCCAGTGCAATAAAAGGTAGAATCTGCCATCCCGAAGAAGTGGTAAAGAAATAAATGCCCTCTCCCTTGAGAGACTGTGTCGTAATTAGCCATTCGCCCTTCGACATACTCAGGACGAACGGCTAAATGATTGATTTT
>CAZXMB010000135.1:0-8127 GCA_964641715.1 uncultured Syntrophaceae bacterium | reverse complement strand
GCTGGAATAGGAACGGTTCCCATCAATTTCCGTCTCCACCCAAAGGAGTGTGCTTTTATTATCGATAACTCGGAAGCCGTGGCAGTCGTTCTGGGCGAGGACTTCAGGAATTCTCTTTTCGCCCTGAAGAATGAAATGCCAAAGGTAAAACATTACATTTGCATCACAGACCCTCTCGAAGGGATGATCCATTATGAAACTCTGCTCAAAGCAGGATCCCCAAACTTTGTAGATGTGGAAGTCGAAAGGGATGACCTGGCATGGCTTTTTTATACTTCTGGAACTACCGGGCAACCCAAGGGGGCGATGCTCACCCATCATGTCCTGATGATGATGACGATGAACTTCTTTGCCGATATGACTCCTCTTGGCCCTGACGATGTGATCCTTCATGCCGCACCCTTGAGCCACGGAAGTGGCCTTTATGGTATTCCCAATGTGGCTAAAGCAGCGGCGAATGTTATCCTTCACGTAAAAACCTTCGATCCCAAAACAGTTTTTGAGACCATTCAGAGAAGAAAAGTGACCAATATGTTTATGGCTCCGGCCATGATCAAGCGACTCGTTACCTTCCCTGAGATTGATAAATATGATCTCAGCTCCATAAAATGTATCAACTATGGTGGAGCCCCTATCTATGTGGAAGATCTTAAAGAAGCGGTTAGAAAGATGGGACAGGTGTTTGTTCAACTTTTTGGTCAAGCAGAATGCCCAATGACCATCTCTTACCTGCGTAAAGAAGAGCACCTCCTAGAAGGAACGGAAGAACAGATGAAGAGGTTGACATCGGCTGGAATCCCGCGGACTGATGTGGAAGTCAAAATCTTCGACGAGCATGACAATGAACTGCCACCCGGAAAGATGGGAGAGATCGTCGTTCGAGGCGAAGTCATGATGAAAGGTTATTGGATGAACCCTAAAGCCACTGCTGAAACCTTACGGGGCGGATGGGTGCATACGGGTGATCTGGGGATTATGGATGAAAAAGGTTATGTTTACATCCTCGATCGGGCCAAGGATATGATCATCAGTGGTGGTGAAAATATATATTCAAGGGAAATTGAGGACGTCATTGTGAAACACCCTGCAGTTCACGAAGTAGCTGTTATTGGCGTCCCAGACGAAACATGGGGAGAGGCGGTTAAGGCGATTGTATCGCTGAAACCCGGTCAGAAAGCGACACAGGAAGAAATCATTAGTTTCTGTAAAGACCATTTGGCAAGTTATAAGAAGCCTAAGTCTGTGGAGTTCATTGCCGAGATACCCAAGAATCCTTATGGAAAAGTTCTTAAGAGGGAGCTACGCGAAAAATACTGGGTAGGTGAAGCCCGAAGGGTAAGATGACGGAAGGAGCGGGTGTGAGATGGGAAGAAAAGGAAAACTCTCAAGAGGAGTGGCCGTTATCGGTGGAGGACTGACAAAATTGGGTTTGTTCAAAGATCGAAACTGCAGGGATTTCTTCGCTGAAGCCTTTTTTGAGATGGTGGGATCCGTTGACAAAGGATTTGACCCAAGAGATATCGACGCCGTTTACGTGGGAAATTACAGCAATGATTTTTTCGTCAATCAAGCTCACTGGGGACCTATCATCTCTGACTTGATCGGCCATGTTCCAAAGCCAGTGACCCGGACGGAGGGTGCCTGCGCCTCGAGTGCTTTAGCTTTTCGGGAAGGAGTCTTAGCAATTGCCTCCGGATTCTATGACATCGTTTTAGTCGGTGGTTTTGAACAAATGTCCAGACGGACCACCGAAGAAGTAGCTGAGGGCTTGGCCATGGCCTCCAGCCCTTATGAAGTGGCTGCTGGATTTACATTTCCTGGAGTTTTTGGAACGATGGCCACCGCTTACTTCGCTAAATACAACGTTGACCGCGAGATTCTTTTTAATGTAACCATTAAAAGCCATAACAACGCTCCTTTGAATCCAAAAGCCCAATTTCCGATAAGTATCCGGGATCTTATGAATGCGAGGGTTGAAAAGCTTCGGAAGAAAGGGGACCCCATTCCAAATTGGAAAGACGAAAAGGATTTCCTCAGAGATCCGGTTGTGAATCCCCCCGTGGCCTGGCCAATGCACCTCTTCGACTGTTGCCCCATTAGCGACGGAGCATCCTGCCTCCTTCTCGTCGCAGAGGAAATTGCAAAAAACTTCACAGACGATCCTATCTATTTGGCTGGCATGGGACAGGGTAGTGGTTACAGCCTCCATGCTAAAAAAGATCTGACCACATTTGAAGCCACAAAATATGCGGCAAAGGAAGCCTACGAGATATCGGGTCTTACACCTAAAGATATTCAATTCGCAGAGGTCCATGACTGTTTTTCTATTGCGGAGATCGTCCATATGGAAGACCTTAGTTTCTTTAAACCCGGAGAGGGTTACAAAGCTGTGGCTGAAGGGTTAACCCGATTGGCTGGTCCGATACCCATTAATACCTCTGGAGGACTAAAAACAAAAGGCCACCCTGTGGGTGCTACAGGAGTTGCCCAGCTCTATGAAGTTTGGTTACAGCTTCGGGGAAAAGCTGGGAAAAGACAAGTCCCCAATCCGAACTTAAGAATCGGAGCCGCTCACAACCTTGGTGGAACCGGTGGGACCTGTACGTTTACCATTCTGGAGAGGAGATGAAAAAGTGGACGAGAAGCCTTTCAATGATACATCTTATGAGCAGTTCATCAATGAGCGAAAAATTATGGGCTCGAAATGTAAAAAATGTGGTGCTCTGTCACTACCTCCACGTCTAATCTGTACATCTTGTTCCGGAAGAGATATGCAATGGATGCAGTTCAAAGGCACTGGTAAGTTGGCTGCTTTTACGAGCATCACGGTCGCTCCGCCTTATATGGCCAAAGAAGGCTTTAATCGCAATAACCCCTATGTGGTTGGGGTTGTAGAATTGGAGGAAGGGGTTAAAACCGTTGCTCGAATCATCGGTATGGATGCCAAGAAACCCGAGTACATCAAAGTAGGCACACCTCTAAAGGCAGAATTTCTGGAAAGAGGAGAAGAGTCTGATAGAAAAATTCTTTTATCTTTTAAGCCGTAGCCGAAAAATATTTTTACCTACTCGCCTTTCCTATGTTTTCTCATCTCTTACCAGTGGGGCCGTTAATCATTTCCATCTTGGAAGTTTAATTGTTATCGATTTGATTAAGAAATCACTTGAGAGTTATTCAAAGGTTTGTTATATTCCATACGCAATGGACTCACCTTTAGCCAAACGAATTTTGGAGGGGGATATCCGGGCCGCCTCCAGGTTGATGAGGGATATCGATGACCGTATCCCCTCTGCCCTTTCTGAGCTCAAAGAGCTCTACCCAAAAACCGGACATGCTTACATCATCGGGATCACCGGCCCTCCGGGTTCCGGTAAATCCACCATCGTGGATAAGATGGTGGATATCTTCCGTAAGGAAGGCCGGAGCGTCGGGATCGTTGCCGTGGATCCCACCAGCCCCTTCACCGGAGGAGCCATCCTCGGAGATCGTATCCGGATGCAGCGTCATGCCACAGATGAGGGGGTGTTCATCCGTTCCCTGGCCACCCGTGGATGTCTGGGAGGGCTCTCCCGTTCCACCCACGATATCATCAATGTCATGGATGCGATGGGAAAGGATATCATCCTGGTCGAAACGGTGGGAGTGGGCCAGGATGAAGTGGAAATCGTCAATACCGCCCACACCTCCGTTGTTGTCCTCGTTCCAGGATTGGGAGATGACATCCAGGCCATCAAGGCAGGGATTATCGAGATCGGTGACCTCTTCGTGATCAATAAATGTGAGCGAGAGGGTGCCGATAAGATGGAACGGGACCTCCGGATGGTCCTCGAAATGGGCCGTAAGAGGGAGGATAACTGGGACCCTCTGATCTTCAAGACCGAGGCCATCCTGGGAAAAGGGATCTTCGAATTAGTCTACGGGATCTATCGCCACAGGCAATCCCTGGAACAGGGCAAAGGCCTGGAAAAGAAGTTGCGGGAAAGAGCAAAAACCACTTTCCTGGATATCCTGGAGAGCGAAGTGATGACCCGCTTCATTGAAAAGATGGAAAAAGAAGGGCAATGGGAGACGACCATCGAAGACCTGATGAATCGGCGAACAGATCCTTATTCTGTGGCAGAAAGGATCATGACCGAGGAGTTAAAAGAGGGTTAAAATTCGAATTTATCCGTTGATAAGAGGGGGATTCTCTCATGGGATCAATTGATGACATACGAAAGGAACTGGAGAAGAGAAGGGCTGAGGCTTTACTGGGAGGCGGCCAGGAAAGAATTGATAAACAGCATAAAGATGAAAAACTGACCGCCCGTGAACGGATTAACCTTCTCCTCGATCCTAAGACCTTCGTTGAACTGGACCAATTTGTCACCCACCGGTGCACCGATTTTGGAATGGAGAAGAAGAAGTTCTGGGGGGACGGGGTGGTCACAGGATACGGGAAGATTGAGGGACGTCTGGTCTATGTCTTCTCTCAGGACTTTACCGTCTTTGGAGGCGCCCTGGGAATGGCTTTCGCTGAGAAGATCTGCAAGGTGATGGATCTCGCCATCAAAACAGGGGCCCCTTTGATTGGCCTCAACGACTCGGGGGGAGCCCGGATTCAGGAGGGAGTGGAGAGCCTCGCAGGTTATGCTTATATCTTCCTCAGAAATGTCCTTGCCTCCGGTGTCATTCCTCAGGTCTCAGCCATTATGGGGCCCTGTGCAGGAGGTGCCGTCTACTCTCCTGCGATGACGGACTTCATCATCATGACAAAAAAAACAAGCTATATGCACATCACCGGTCCTGATGTCATCAGGGCCGCCTTAAAGAAGACGGAAACCGCAGACGGGCGGCCGATCACCTCTGAACTCCTCGGAGGTTCCAGAGTCCATATGGACAAGAGCGGCGTAGCCCACTTTGCAGGGGAGAATGACGAGGATACGATTCGGATCATCAGGGAACTTTTAAAATTCTTACCGCAGAATAATCGGGAGAAACCGCCTCTCCTCCCCTGCACGGACGATCCCGATCGAATGGACGAGTCCCTCAAAAATATTGTGCCGGAAAATTCCAAAAAAGCCTATGACATGAAGAAGATCATATGGGCCGTAGTGGACCATGGCTATTTTCTTGAGGTCCAGAAAGATTGGGCGAAAAATATCGTGGTCGGCTTTGCCCGCTTTAATGGAATGCCTGCGGGGATTGTTGCCAATCAACCGAACTGGCTGGCCGGTTCTCTGGACCCTGATTCTTCGGTGAAGGCAGGCCGGTTTGTTCGCTTCTGTGACTGTTTCAATATTCCCATCATCACCTTCGTCGATGTCCCTGGTTTTCTCCCTGGAATCGACATGGAAGAGCGGGGCATCATCCGACACGGGTCCAAGCTCCTCTATGCCTTCTGTGAAGCGACTGTCCCGAAGATTACGATCATTACCCGAAAGGGTTACGGAGGAGCCTATGATGTGATGTCCAGTAAACATATCCGGGGAGACATCAATTACTGTTATCCCAATGCAGAAATTGCAGTGATGGGAGCGGATGGAGCAGTCAATATTATCTTCCGTAACGACATCAAGGGAGCAAGGGATCCGGAGGAGACCCGACGGCGTCTGGTAGAGGAATATCAAAAGAAATTCGCCAGTCCTTATAAGGCAGCGGAGCTGGGTTATGTGGATGAGATCATCGAGCCCGAGGAGACCCGCCCGAAAATCATTCAGGCCCTCGATATCCTGAAAACGAAGGTTGACACCAACCCCTGGCGAAAACACGGAAATATTCCACTGTAAGCGGAAACTCGAAGCACGAAATCCGGATTTCGAAACAAGCACGAATGTCTAAAATTCAAATCTATCAAAAGGGGTTTAGAATTTCGACATTCGGATTTTGGATTTATTTCGGATTTTCCGCCAATGGCGGATCTGCCTTGGGCATGACGATATTCGAGTTTCGGATTTAACATTTCAATGAGGTGAATATGTCCAAAAACATTCGTGAAGAACTGGAGCGCTGGGAAAAGTCAACCCTCAACAAAGTGCTCTCCAAATCTCCTGAACGGGAGTCCTCTTTCAAAACAACATCCAAGATTGAATTGAAACGTCTTTACACTCCTTTGGACACCCAAGATATTGATTATTGTAATGACCTTGGCTTCCCTGGAGAATTTCCATTCACTCGAGGTGTCCAGCCCACGATGTACCGGGGCCGCCTCTGGACCATGAGACAATATGCCGGATTTGCAACAGCCGAGGAAACCAATAAACGCTATAAATTTCTCCTTGAGCAGGGACAGACTGGCTTAAGTGTTGCCTTCGATCTACCCACCCAGATCGGTTATGATTCTGATCACCCCTTATCTGAGGGTGAGGTCGGAAAGGTCGGGGTCGCAATCGATACCCTGAAGGATATGGAGATCCTTTTTGAAGGTATCCCTCTTCACAAGGTCTCCACTTCGATGACGATCAATTCCACAGCCGCTATCCTTCTGGCCATGTATATTGCCATGGCGGAGAAGCAGAATGTGAAATCCGAAGTCCTTCAGGGAACGATCCAGAATGATCTCCTGAAAGAATATGCCGCAAGGGGAACCTATATCTTTCCACCCCTTGAATCCATGCGCATCGTCACCGATATCTTTGCCTTCTGTAAAGACCGCGTCCCGCGCTGGAACACCATCAGCATCAGTGGCTACCACATGCGTGAGGCAGGATGCACGGCGGTTCAGGAAGTGGCCTTCACTCTGTCCGACGGGATTGCCTATGTGGAGGCAGCGATCCGGGCAGGACTCGATGTGGACTCCTTCGCCTCAAGACTTGCCTTCTTCTTCTGCTGCCACAATAACTTCATCGAGGAAGTGGCAAAATTCAGGGCGGCCCGAAGGCTATGGGCAAAGATTATGAAGGAGCGATTCAAAGCCAAGAGGGAAGAGTCGTGCATGCTCAGGTTTCATACCCAGACAGCCGGTTGTTCGCTCACCGCTCAACAGCCTGATAACAATGTGGTGAGAGTGGCATTTCAGGCTATGGCCGCCGTATTGGGCGGAACCCAATCCCTCCATACCAACTCCAGGGATGAAGCTTATGCTTTGCCTACGGAGGAATCCGTGAGGATTGCATTGAGGACCCAGCAGATTATCGCTTACGAAAGCGGGGTCGCCGAGATGATTGATCCTCTTGGGGGTTCTTATGCAGTGGAAACCCTCACCGACGAAATAGAAAAGAAGGCTATGGAATATATCGAAAAAATCGAAGATATGGGTGGAGCGATCAAGGCCATTGAATCGGGTTTTATTCAAGGGGAGATTGCGGAGAGTGCTTACCAATATCAAAAGGAGATCGAAACCAGGAAGCGGATCATTGTCGGGCTGAACCAATTTCAGGTGGAAGAAGGACCTCTCAGGGATATTCTTCGAATCCGTCCCGAGGTGGAAAAATACCAGAAGGAAAAACTCACAAGGGTTAAAAAAGAGAGAGACAACAGCAAGGTAAGGGAAAGCCTCGCCAATCTGAAGAGAGCTGCTCAGGGAAAGGACAATATTGTCCCCCCTATTCTGGAAGCGGTCAAGGTCTATGCTACTTTGGGTGAGATCTCGGATACATTGCGGGAGGTGTTTGGAGAATATCACGAACGGTAAGAAATTGGAGAAATTGGGGACGGGTTCACATTTCTGATGAATTGGAAATGAAGGATTATATTGAAATTTCGTCAAGTAATTGAAACGAACGTGCTCCTGCCTAAAAATATGAACCCGTCCCCAATTTCGTTGGAGGTGCATATGGCCCGAAAGATAAGGGTATTGATTGCAAAGCCAGGATTGGATGGCCACGATCGGGGTGCCAAGGTGATTGCCCGAGCCTTGCGGGATGCCGGGATGGAGGTCATTTATACAGGAATCCGGCAAACCCCTGAACAGATTGCCAATGCCGCCATCCAGGAGGGGGTGGACATTGTAGGCCTCTCGAGCCTCTCAGGTGCCCACAACAGCCTCTTTCCAAAGGTGGTCCAGATTCTCAAGGAGAGGGGTGCTGAAGATATCGCTGTCTTCGGCGGCGGGATCATTCCGGTCGATGATATTCCCGCCTTAAAAAAGGCAGGGATCCGTGAGATCTTCCAACCCGGCACCTCCACAGAAGACATCGTAAAGTATAT
>CAZXMB010000134.1:6362-8176 GCA_964641715.1 uncultured Syntrophaceae bacterium | reverse complement strand
TTAACATGCTGTATTCCGTTCGTGGTGAGCCCTTCGATTCACCGTTCATCCTGAGTCTCTCGAAGGATGAACGATTCACTCAGGACAGGGCTCTCGAACCATGAACGGAATTATAACACACCCCCTCAAGGTGGAGGGAAGGGAGGGGGACAAAGGGGGTATATCATGGAGTTTCCGGAAGAGTTGCTTTATTCTGAAGATCATGAGTGGACCAGAGATGAAGGAGATCGGGCGACGATCGGGATCACGGACTATGCCCAGAGCCAGCTTAAAGATATTGTCTATGTCGATCTCCCTGAGATCGGGGCGGAGTTCAAAAAAGGGGAGAGCATTGGAGTCGTCGAGTCGGTCAAGACAGTCGCCGATGTCTTCACCCCTGTCACAGGGCAGGTCGTCGAGAGGAATTTAGAGCTGAGGAGCCATCCGGAGTATATCAATGTCGATCCCTATGGAAAGGGATGGATCATTAAGATGGAGATAAAGGATAGGGAGGAGTTGAAAGGACTCCTTTCCGCCCGGAGCTACCAGGGGTCTTTGCCGAAGGAAGAATAGATGAAGGATTTTCTTCGTTATCTCCCCCATACGGAAAAGGAGATTCAGGAGATGCTCGAGGAGATCGGCTCAAAGAGAGTGGAGGATTTCTTTGAGCCGGTCCCTGAAAGATACAGGCTTTCGCAACCTTTAAAAATTCCCGGACCTCTTTCAGAACCCGAACTCCTCCATCACCTGCGGAAATTCCAATCTCCCCTTTACCCCTCTTTTCTTGGAGGAGGCGCCTATCACCATTTTATTCCCGCAGTGGTTTCCCACCTGACTTCCAGGTCTGAATTCTACACGGCCTACACTCCCTATCAACCGGAAATCAGTCAGGGAACACTTCAGGCGATCTTCGAATTCCAGACCCTGATGTGCCAGCTGACCGGCATGGAGGTCTCCAATGCCTCGATGTATGATGGTGCCTCCAGTCTGGCAGAGGCTGTGGGGATGGCCCACCGGATTACCAGAAGAAAGAAGGTCCTCCTTTCAGACGCTATCCATCCTGAATACCGGAGGGTGATCCAGACTTATATCGATCCTGAACAACAGGAGATCATACGGGTTCCCTATCTGAAGGATGAAGGCCGAACTGATAGGAAAAGATTGTTTGATCTCCTCGACCAAGAGGTGAGCGCGGTCGTCATCCAGAACCCCAATTTCTTCGGTGTGGTGGAAGACCTTGAAGAAATCTCCAAAAGAGTTCATCACGAAGGGGGATTGGTGATTGTGGGCTTTAGCGAGGCAGTGGCCTATGGGATTCTGAGGCCCCCCGGCGAATTGGAGGCGGACATCGTTTCGGGCGAGGGCCAGAGTTTAGGAATCCCCCTCTCCTTCGGGGGCCCCTATTTAGGGATCTTCACGACACGGGAGAAATTTATAAGAAATATGCCCGGAAGGCTGGTGGGTGAGACGGTTGACTTAGAAGAGAGAAGGGGTTTTGTCCTTACCCTGGCCACGCGAGAGCAACACATCCGAAGGGAGCGAGCGACCTCCAATATCTGTACCAATGAAGGGCTGTGCGCTCTGATGGCAACCATCTTCCTTTCCTGCCTTGGGAAAGAGGGCTTGAGAGAACTGGCTTTAATGAATCTGAGCAAGAGCGGGTATGCGAAGAAGGTTGCCTCTGAGATTCGCGGGTGCCAGATTGCCTTTAGCTCTCCCACTTTTAATGAGTTCGTCTTAAGAGTTGAGAAGGACCCTGAGAAGGTTTTGGAAGGTTTAAAAAGAGAGGGAATTCTGGGCGGGTTACCTTTAAGGCGATTCTATCCTGAACTGGC
>CAZXMB010000134.1:3465-6262 GCA_964641715.1 uncultured Syntrophaceae bacterium | reverse complement strand
GATACCGGTCTCATTCAGGATGAACCCTTGATCTTTGAACAGGGGGGTAAAGGGAGAAAAGGATATTCCTTGCCCCCATGGGATATTGAAGGGGTAGAAGCAAAAAATTGCATTCCCCCCCATCTTTTACGGGATGAGTTAGAGGGCTTTCCCGAGGTGAGTGAGATGGAGGTGGTTCGCCACTTCACGCGGCTTTCTCAATGGAATTACGGGGTGGACAGCGGGCCCTATCCTCTCGGCTCCTGCACGATGAAGTATAACCCGAAGCTCAATGAGGATGTGGCGAGGATGGAAGGGTTTGCCCGGGTCCATCCCTACACCCCCCAGGAGATTTGCCAGGGAATTCTCAGATTGATGGTTGAGTTCGAGACCCATCTCGCAGAGATCACAGGGATGGACCATGTCACTCTTCAACCTGCTGCAGGAGCCCATGGAGAGCTTACGGGATTGATGATGATTCGGGCCTGCCTTCGGGATCGGGGAGAAAAAAGGAGGAAGATCCTTGTGCCGGATACCGCTCATGGAACGAATTGTTCCTCCTCTACTCTCGCCTCCTTCCAGATGGTCGGGATCAAATCAAACGAGAGGGGAATCATCAGCACCCAACAGGTGGAAGAGCAGATGGATGAGCAGGTGGCTGTGATCATGGTGACCAACCCCAATACCCTTGGCCTTTTTGAAGAAAATTTGGGAAAGATTGCTGAAATCGTTCATCGCAAGGGAGGGTTTGTCTATTGCGATGGGGCCAACCTCAATGCCCTGATGGGGATCGTCAAACTGGGTGATTTGGGAGTGGATGTGGTCCATATCAATCTTCATAAGACCTTTTCCACTCCTCATGGTGGAGGAGGACCTGGGGCTGGTCCTGTTGCTGTAAAAAAAGAGCTTGGCCATTATCTTCCGATTCCAGTGATCGAAAAGCATGAAGGGATGTATCACCTGAATTACGATCGACCGCAAAGCATAGGGAAGGTGAAGGCTTTCTACGGAAACTTTGGTGTTTTGATTAAAGCTTATGCCTACATCCTTTCCATGGGAGCAGAGGGACTCAAGAGGGCGAGCGAGATGGCCGTGCTCAATGCCAATTACCTGATGAAGAGATTAAAAGATTATTACTATCTTCCCTACGATCGGCCATGTATGCATGAGTGTGTCTTTACCGATCGGCATCAGGAAAGGCATCATATCAATACCCTTGACATTGCCAAGAGACTGATTGACTATGGATTTCATCCGCCTACCATTTACTTCCCGTTAGTGGTCAAAGGAGCCCTGATGATGGAACCCACTGAGACGGAGAGCAAGGAAGGGCTCGACCGATTTATCGAGACGATGATCACTATTGCCAAAGAAGCTGAAGAGAACCCGGACCTCCTCCGTCATGCCCCCCGGAGGGTTAAGGTGAGAAGGCTCGATGAGGTCCAGGCGGCCAGAAAACCGAAACTGAAATGGACACCCCCCTCACCCTTCCCCTCTCCATGCAGGGGAGAGGAATAAGGTGAGGGGGAAATTCCAATAACCAAATCCCAAGTTCCAAATAAGCTCCAATTATCAAATTAAGAAACAATGTTTGGGCATTGGAAATTGGAGATTATTTGGTTATTGTTGCTTGGGTATTGGTGCTTTATTGCATGCGTTTGATATCATTGGAATGCCGATGAGTAGAAAAGGATGGATAATAGATTTAGGCCTAATAAATTACGAGAAGGCCTGGGATCTCCAGCATCAACTCTGGTTGAAGCGGGTAGAAGGCGAGTTGCCTGACCTTCTTCTCTTCCTTGAACACCCTCATGTGATCACACTCGGGAGGCGTGGGGATCATTCCCATCTTCTTGTCTCCCCTCAGGTTCTGGAAAAAATGAAGATTCCTATCTTCCACGTAGAGAGAGGCGGAGATGTCACCTATCATGGCCCGGGGCAATTGATCGTCTATCCCATTTTTAACCTGAAGGATTACGGATATCGTCTCATCCGTTATATGGATCAGCTTGAAGGAGTGATCATCCAAAGCCTGAAGGATTTCGGAATCGAAGGAAACAGGGACTCTTCCAACCGGGGGGTGTGGGTAGATGGAGAAAAGATTGCCTCCATCGGTGTGGTGATCAAACGCTGGGTCTCCTTTCACGGCTTTGCATTGAATTACAGAACAGACCTGAGCTATTTTGACCTGATCAACCCCTGTGGTCTTGTTGGAAAGAAGATGACCTCAATGGAAAAGATTCTTGGGACAGAAATCCCCAGAGAGCTACTGGTTGAGAAGATAAGTTTCCATTTCAAGCAGACCTTCGAAAGAGATTGGGAGGAAAAAGGCCTGAAAGAAATTGACAGATAAATCTGGTGGCACAGGCTTCCAGCCTGTGAACTCTTTTAAGATTACCAAAAGAAATCTACCTCATTGGCAAGAGCCTCACAGAGTATATTTTCTTACATGGCGATGCCTGAAGGGGCAGATCTTATCGCCAGAAGAGCGGACAATAACCCTGGAGTCCCTATGTTACTGGAATGGACAGAAATGGACTCTTTATACTGCTGTGGTTATGCCCGATCATGTCCATGCTTTGGCTCAACCTTTGGTTAAAAGGGAAGGTGGTGTATATGATTTAGGAGAGATCTTACACAGCCTCAAGAGTTTCAGCGCACATAAAATCAATCGGCAAAGAGGGATGAAGGGATCGGTCTGGCAAGATGAGAGATTCGATCGAATTGTGCGTGATGAGATGGAATTTAATGAAAAATGGCAATATATTAGGAACAATCCGGTAAAGAATGGGCTTTCTGAAAGACCTGAAGACTACCC
>CAZXMB010000134.1:0-3365 GCA_964641715.1 uncultured Syntrophaceae bacterium | reverse complement strand
GAGGCCTGTGCCACCAATAGTCTAAAAGTTTAAAATAATAAGCGATGAATCCTAAAAAGATTGTGATCATCGGAGGTGGCCCCGGAGGTTATGTGGCGGCGATTCGCGCTGCCCAACTTGGAGCCAGAGTCATCCTGATCGAGAAGGACAGAATCGGGGGGACCTGTCTCAACCGCGGATGTATTCCCACAAAAGCCCTTCTTCACGATGCCAGGTTTCTCCGTTCGATCAGAAATTCTTCCGTTTTTCAATCTGTCCCGATCGATGAAACAGGTCTTCTCGATTCTATGATGGAACGAAAGAAGAAGGTGGTTCAGGAGTTGGTAAAGGGCATAGAGTTGCTGCTTGAATCCTATCGGGTAACGGTTAAAAATGGGCGGGCCGATCTGATCAATCCCAATCAGGTCATTCTTCTTGATGGGGAATCGCAGAGGGGAATTCTCGAAGCCGATGCGATCATCCTTGCCCCCGGTTCAAGATCAAAGGGCCTTCCTTCCCTCACTCCTGACGGGGACAAGATGATCACCAGTGATGAGGCATTGGAGATGAGAAAGGTGCCCCGGGAGATGGTCATCATCGGTGGGGGGTATATCGGCGTTGAGCTTGCTACACTCTTTCGGATATTGGGTTCAAAGGTGACCATCGTCGAGATTCTGGATGACATCCTTACGGGCTTAGAGGGAGAGTTGGTCCGGAATCTACGGAGGTATTTGGAAAGGGAGGGGATTAAAATCTTAACCCGATCTTCGATCCAGGAGGTTCGCCCGTCGGAGGAGGGGTTAGGACTTGTCGTTCAAACCCCTCAGGGGATGGCAGAACTCCATTGTGAGAAATTGCTTTTGGCTGTGGGAAGGGCTCCAGAGCTGAGTCTCGATTTTTCCAAGGCAGGCGTGGAGGTATCCCCTAAAGGAATTAAAGTCAATCGCCGGATGGAGACCAGCACACCCCATATTTATGCAGTCGGTGACGCAACCGGAGGAACTTTTTTAGCCCATCTGGCTATGGAAGAAGGAATGGCGGCGGCAGAAAATGTGATGGGTCTGAACCATGAAATGGATAATCACCCCATCCCTCTCTGTATCTTTACCTCTCCTGAGATCGCCTCCGTGGGTCTAACCGAGAAAGAGGCAAAAACAAAAGGGAGTATCCGGATCGGCCGTTTCCCATTTCGTTCCAATCCGAAGGCTGTGATCTCCGGAGAGACCGAAGGTCTGATTAAAGTGGTTGTGAGCAGAGAGCGCGATGAGGTCTTAGGCGTTCATATCATCGGATCGGAGGCAAGTGCCCTCATCTCGGTTGCCACACCTATGATCGGGAGTAAGTTAAAAGAATTTACCCGATTCATTCAGCCCCACCCCACGGTTTCAGAGGCATTGAAGGAGGCATGCCTTGATGCGGATGGAATGGCGGTCCATCTTCCGAAGCCACTCCGTAAATAAAAAATGGGAAATAGGAAATGAGAATGGAAAAGAAACCTCCCTGGTTGAAAAAACGAATCCCTCCTTTTCAGGATCTCCAGAGGGTAAAATCGATTCTGGATAAAGAGGACCTTCATACGGTCTGCGAGGAGGCCCGCTGTCCGAATCTCGGTGAATGTTTTTCAAAAGGGACGGTAACCTTTCTCATCCTCGGAAAGAGCTGTACCAGGAATTGTGGATTTTGCGCTGTAGAACATGGAAATCCTGCTCCACCTGACGAATCAGAGCCGGAAAGCGTGGCGCGAGCTGTTCAAAGGATGGGACTTCAATATGTGGTGGTTACCTCTGTAACGAGAGATGACCTGCCTGACGGAGGAGGATCCCAATTTGCCAGAACCATCCGGGCGATCCGGGGGATGAATTCAGAGATAAAAATTGAAGTCCTGGTTCCCGATTTTCAGGGCAATCCCTCCTCATTAGAGACCGTTTTAAGAGAATATCCGGAGGTTTTAAATCACAATGTTGAAACCATTGCAAGACTTTATCCGAAAGTCCGTCCCCGGGCGGACTATATCCGATCCCTTCATTTACTCAAGAGATCGAAAGAAGGTTATCCGAAGATTCTGACCAAATCCGGTTTTATGCTCGGTTTGGGCGAAAACCGAGAGGAGATCTTGAAACTGATGGAAGACCTCAGAGAGGTTAGATGTGACCTCTTAACGATCGGGCAATACCTCCAGCCCCGTCTGGATCGCTTACCTGTGGTCCGATTTATCCCACCGGAGGGATTCGAAGAATATAAGAGGATAGGGGAGGAGATGGGTTTTAAAGCGGTTGCCTCCGGTCCCTTTGTCAGGAGTTCTTTCCATGCCTTTGAGATGTTCACGAAACGGTGGGCGACAGACGAGGGACGATGGACGAAAGATAAAAAATAGGAAGTGGAATCCCCCCTGCAAGGCAGGGCGTTCAGCCGACTTGCCCATAACAAATAAATACTGGAGCATAGGAAATGGATGCATGAAAAGCGAAAAATGGGTGGAGAAGATTGATCTAAAATATGTTGCAGGCATCCTTGTTGTTTTCCTATTAATGACCCTATCCTGCACCATGAAGGAGACCCAACCTCCTCCAGTCATTCCGGAGCTTCCTGCTCAACCTCCGCCCAAGCCGGTAAAGATTGCTCTGGTTCTGGGAGCAGGTTCATCTAAAGGTTTTGCCCATATTGGAGTGCTCAAGATTCTGGAGAGCCATAAAATCCCCATCCACATGATCGTCGGGACGAGTGTGGGCAGTGCGATCGGAAGCCTCTATGCCTCCGGCCTCAATGCCTTTGAGCTGCAAAAATTATCCTTTGCGATAGAGCAGAAGGATATTGTGGATTTGACCCTTCCCGAAAATGGGTTCATCAAAGGGGAAAGACTCGAAGATTTTATTAACCGGATGGTAAAAAAAGCACCCATCGAGAAGTTGAAGATACCTTTCTATGCCGTTGCCACGGAAATTCAAAGCGGCCAGGAGACTGTTTTTGGCAGGGGGAATACAGGACAGGCCGTAAGGGCAAGCTGCTCGATCCCGGGAGTATTCCGGCCGGTCAAGATCGGGGACAAAATATATGTGGATGGAGGGGTGGTGAGTCCGGTGGCGGTGGAAGCGGCCAGGCGATTCGGTGCGGATGTGGTCATTGCCGTGGATATCTCTTCCAATGCAGAACGGACTCCTCCCGGAAATACGATTGAGACCATCCTGCAATCCATTGACATCATGTATGGCAGGCTGGCCACCCTTCAGCTCAGCCAGGCCGATGTGGTGATCAGGCCAAGGGTGGGCCACATCGGTTCAGGTGATTTTTCAAGGAGACACGAGGCCATTCTCGAGGGAGAAAAGGCGGCGATCGAAGCGCTTCCGCAGATAATGGCAATCATTACTCAACTCCGGCAAGAAGGAAGG
>CAZXMB010000133.1:0-8182 GCA_964641715.1 uncultured Syntrophaceae bacterium | reverse complement strand
CGCCCACAGGGCGGGGCTTCCCGGAAAGGAAATCTCATTTATATTGTGCCCCTTGGCCCCGCCTACAAGGCGGGGCTTGCGGGGCACTTGCCGGTCAAAATAATTTAATACTCCGCAATCCGAATTCCCCATTCCCCATTTTCATTATGGGTTTAATATCATTTTCGATGCCCCTTTGTCCGTCCCGAACCAAACGCCATTTTTATCTTCCGCTGCGCATAGAACCATATTGCTCAGAAGCCCATCTGCTGTGGTCAATGACTCCCACTGGCTTGTTTGGAGATCACAGATGCTGACGCCATTGTCACGGCAAATGAAGACCTTCTCTTTAATCACTGCCATGGAATGGATCCCTCCGTTCTTTAACGGATCGGCAGGTTCAATCCTTTTCCAGCGATCTCCCGCAGGTTCATATTCGAAGAGGTGCCCCCCGGCCCCACCGGCCCAAATTCGCCTCCCTGCCTTAACCAGCGATTTTATCTCGGCCTCGGTCAATCCCTCTCTCCCGGAGTAATTTCTCCATATCCTCTTTCCCCTCTGGAGCCTGCTGATCCCTCCATTCGTCCCGGCCCAGATGGATTCTGGTTGAACCAGGATGGCATTCACAAAATTTCCGGACAAACCCTCTTGGATCGAATAGAAATGTTTCCATCCTTCGGTCTTCTTATCCAGAACATTCAGCCCTTTCTCCGAACCAACCCACAGGGTCTCTCCGTCCAATGCCATTGAGACCACCTTCTTGGAACGACCATTGTTTGTATTAAATACCCTCCACTGGGGTTGTTTTTGGGGGTGATAATATGATATCCCACCTCCTTTAAAACCATAAAAATGGGTGCCAAACCAAATTCGATCCGCATCCGGAACGATCACAGTAACATGGTTGTAAGGGAGAAGATTCTTCCAGTTGATGCTTACCCCGTCATCCACGGGGTCCATGGGTTCTCCCTTGGTTGTATAAGCCTTGATTATTTTTTGAGATCGGTCATATAACGTTGCTCCGCCTGCATAGGTTCCAAACCAGACCTCATCCCCATGAACAGCGATGGCATAGACCATCTCGCCGGATAATCCCTCTTTGGATGTCATCTGTTGAAAGCTGAGAGGTCTCTTCAATGGACCGGCAGTCGCATTCGAGTAAAAACTGCAAAAAACGACCATCAGGATGAACAAAGATAATTTTTTCATATGTCCCATCTTTCTCCCCGCCGGAGTTAAATATTTTTAATTATGTCGAATCGCATTAAAAATTTCAACAATGGATCTCAATCTGACCACGGGAGATAAAATTTTTAGTAAAAACCTTGACAATCGTTGGATGGATGGTTAATTTTTGTTAAATAAAAAATGAAAAGGAGGTATAGTCTTTTCCGCTTTACTAAGTTGTAACTATTTAAAATAAAAGAATTTTTTAAATTAAGGAGGTGATGGTTTCAGAAGAAAGAGAAAAGCTTCTTTCTAAATTTTCCATATCTAAATTCTGAAATTTGTTAAGAAAGGAGATACCAGAGATGAAGATCAGGCCGTTACAAGACAGAGTGATTGTGAAGAGACTTGAAGAAGAAGAGAAGACCAAAGGTGGAATCATTATTCCGGATACTGCCAAAGAAAAACCCCAGGAAGGAAAAGTCATCGCAGTCGGGAAAGGTAAAATTACGGAGGAGGGTAAAGTCATTCCTCTCGATGTGAAGGTTGGGGACAAGGTCCTATTCGGTAAATATTCCGGATCAGAGGTTAAGATTGAGGGAGAAGAGCATCTCATCATGAGAGAAGAGGACATCTTAGGAGTCATTGAAGGAAAATAAAAAATCCAAACCATACTAAAGAAACGGAGGTAGGCAACAATGGCAAAAGAATTGAAGTTTGATCAGGAGGCCCGTAATTCCATATTACGGGGAGTCAATATCTTGGCAGATGCGGTGAAGGTGACCCTCGGCCCAAAGGGTCGGAATGTCATTTTAGAGAAGTCGTTTGGTTCTCCAACCGTAACCAAAGACGGTGTGACCGTAGCCAAGGAGATTGATTTAGAGGACAAATTTGAAAATATGGGTGCCCAGATGGTGAAAGAGGTTGCCAGCAAGACCTCTGACACCGCCGGAGACGGAACGACCACAGCCACCGTCCTCGCCCAGGCCATCTATCGGGAGGGAATGAAAGTGGTCGCAGCCGGTGCCAATCCGATGGATGTTAAACGAGGGATTGATCTTTCGGTGGAAGAAGTGGTGAAAGAGTTAAAAAAGCAGAGCAAACCCACCAAGGATCAAAAAGAGATTTCTCAAGTGGGAACCATCTCTGCGAACAACGATGAAACCATCGGAAACATCATTGCGGAGGCAATGAACAAAGTTGGCAAAGAGGGTGTAATCACGGTAGAGGAAGCCAAGGGAATGGAGACCACCCTCGATGTGGTGGAGGGAATGCAGTTTGATCGCGGGTATCTCTCCCCCTATTTCGTGACCGATCCGGAAAAGATGGAGGCTGTTCTTGAAGATGTCTACATTCTTCTTAACGAGAAAAAGATCTCCAATATGAAAGATATGCTCCCCGTTCTGGAACAGATTGCGAAGATGGGAAAACCCCTTCTCGTGATTGCAGAGGACGTGGAGGGAGAAGCCCTTGCCACCCTGGTCGTCAATAAGCTTCGGGGAACCCTCAAATGCTGTGCCGTGAAGGCCCCTGGTTTCGGTGATCGCAGAAAGGCCATGCTGGAAGACATCGCCATTCTGACCGGAGGGAAAGTGATCTCTGAAGATTTAGGGATCAAACTCGAAAATATTAAACTGAACGATTTGGGCAGGGCCAAACGGCTTGTCGTGGATAAAGACAATAGCACGATTGTCGATGGAGCAGGTGACAAGGATGATATCGAGGCCAGAGTAAAACAGATCCGCGTCCAGATCGAAGAGACGACCTCCGATTACGACCGGGAGAAACTTCAGGAGAGACTGGCTAAGATCATCGGAGGGGTGGCGGTGATTAATGTCGGGGCAGCCACCGAGACCGAGATGAAGGAAAAGAAGGCCCGGGTCGAGGATGCCCTCAATGCCACCCGAGCAGCGGTCGAGGAAGGAATCGTTCCGGGTGGAGGGGTCGCTTACCTCCGCTGTCTCCCCGGACTGGAAAAGTTTAAAACAGAGGGAGACGTCAAGATCGGAGTGGATATTATCAAAAGAGCCCTGGAAGAACCTATCCGCCAGATTGCCAATAATGCTGGACAGGAAGGTTCGGTCATCTGCGAAAAGGTGAAGAATGAAAAAGGGGCATTCGGATTTGATGCCTCAACGGATGAATATGCCGATATGATTCAAGCCGGCATCATCGATCCTACCAAAGTGGTAAGGCTTGCTTTAAAAAATGCTTCGTCCGTTGCCTCGTTGATGATCACCACAGAGGCCTTGGTCGCTGAAAAACCGGAGAAAAAACCTCCTTACCCCCCTATGCCTCCAGGAGGCGGAATGGGTGAAATGTATTAATGGGTTCGAATCATATTTATTGAGAAAAAGCCTGGGGAATTCCCCAGGCTTTTTTTTCAACCTTTTTAAAATTCTGTTGTCTATTGATAAGAGGGGATAACCTCGTTTAAAAAGTGCTTTTTTTCAATCGTATCTATTCAATTTAAAAGAAGAAAACAAAATATTACTTGCATTTCTATCGGAAGGGATTTAATATTTTATCCGTTATGAAAAAAAATAATTTGTTTATTGATTTCAGACATCTTGAAACTTTTTGCCGAGTTGCCGATTTGAAGAGTTTTTCAAAGGCAGGGCACGAACTTCTCCTCACCCAGCCTACGGTTAGCGGTCACATCCTCTCACTGGAGAAATCTCTTTCCTTACCCCTTTTTGATCGTACAGGAAGAGAGGTCCGGTTAACCAGGGCGGGACAGATTTTTCATCAATATGCCTCGAAGATGCTTCATTCCCGTCAGGAACTGATTAATGCCTTATGCGAATTCTCACAGGGAATTCGTGGAGAACTCTCCATCGGGGCCAGCACCATCCCCGGAGAATATCTTCTTCCTAAATTGATGGGGGATTTTAAAAGAGAGTATCCTCATCTGGTTATTGCCCTCAAGATAGCCGATACGAAGGAAATTGTTCGTCTTGTATCGGAAGATATAATCGAATTTGGCCTCATCGGTGCCAGAGTCAACCAACCTGCGCTCCATTATGAAAGGTATACGGAGGATGAAATCATTGTCGTTGGTCCCATCCGTCATGCCTTCACCGGGAGGAAAGTCCTCCTTGAAGATATCCTGAAGGAACCCTGGATCATCCGGGAAGAAGGCTCCGGAACTCAAATGGCTGTTGAGGAAATGTTAAGAAAGAGGGAAAAGAGCCTTAAGCAATTTCATGTGGTGATGGAAATGGGAAGCACCTCCTCGGTGAAGGAAGGGGTCAAAGCAGGTCTGGGTTTTGCCTTTATTTCGAAAAGGGCTATAGAGGATGAACTGGGCCGGGGCCTCTTTTCCAAATTCGATATAGAAGGTGTTGATCCCATTCTCAGACAAATTTATATTGTTTCTCATCGGGCGAGGACCCTTTCGCCGATGGGTTTGGAGTTTCTCAGGTTTCTTAGAAAAAACAGGACATAGATGGGAATGGTCTTTCCAAGAAGATTCAAAACGGATCGTCTTTCTATTGCGATGGGAGTTTCCATCTGCCTCCATATGGCTCTCGTCCTTCTCCTCAGCCTCAATCCCTGGCCGACGATCATCAAGGTCAAACCAACCGCTTATATCGTCACCCTGATGCCTGTTTCCTTGAAAGAACCTGAAATTCCAAAAACGATAGCCCCACCTCCCAAAGAAGAAATCATCAAGCCCGCTGAAAAGATGAAACCTGTTGAGAAACCCAAAAAAAATGACATTGTCGAGAAAGTAAAAAAGAAAGAAAGGAGTGAAGAGTCTCTCAAACATCTCCAGGAGGCTATTGAGGAGATCCGTAAAAAGGCAGCCCTTGATGAAATCCAGAAAAGGGTATCAAAGCGGGAGGTCACGCCTCCCCCTCCTTTGATCTCTCCGTCGTTACTGGAAGCCAAGCTCAGTGAATATTACAGCCTGCTCTGGGCAAAGATCAAGGCCTCATGGACCATTCCTGAAAATCTTCTTAAAGAAAAAGTTGACTTGGAGACCATAATTGTCGTAATAATAGACCGTAATGGGGCAGTCCAGAAATCCTGGTTTGAAAAGAAGTCCGGCAATGAAGTCTATGACCAGATGGCAATGCGTGCGATCAAGAAAGCAGAACCCTTACCTCCTATTCCGAAGGAATGGAGTGAGCAAACCCTTGAGATTGGAATTCGTTTCTTTCCGGATTGAATCATGTGGAAGCATCTCCTTTTAATTCTCATCCTATTCTGCTCCTTTATCACCTCTGTCGAGGCCAGGGTCTATCTCGATATCAATGCCCCCACCTTCATTCAGATACCGATCGTCCTTCCAAAATGGAAGGCCATAGAGAAGACGCCTCCCAATCTTTCGACAAAAGTCTATGAGATCCTTGCCAACGATTTCATCCTCTCAGGTTTCTTCAGAGTAATTGATCATACGAAGCTACCCCTCCCCCTCAGGGAGAAAGAGGGAATCCCTGACCCCCTGGTCTTGAGCGAATGGGCCTCCTCGGGCGGAGAGATTCTGGCGGCCGGGGAAGTTTATCTGGACCCGAATGGGCTCCAGGTGAAACTCAAATTTCATCTGGTCGATCTGGTGGAACAGAAACATCTCATCGGAAAGCAATATGAAGGTTATCTCCAAAACCTTCGGCCCCTGATCCATCGGATTGCGGATGAGGTCGTTCTTCAACTCACAGGAGAGAGAGGAGTCCATAATACGAAGCTGGCCTATGTGGTTCGGCAGGGGGTCGGCAAAGAGATCTTCATCGCTGATTTCGACGGTGCCAGTATCCAGCAGATTACCCAGAATCAATCCATCAATATTTCACCGGCCTGGTCTCCGGACGGGAAAAAAATCACCTTCACCTCCTACCTCAGGAGAAACCCGGATCTCTACCTGATCGACTTAAATGGAAGGAATCTCCAGCGGTTCTCATTTCAACCCGGGCTCAATGCCTCCCCTTCCTGGTCTCCGGACGGGAGGCGGATCGCCATTATGATGAGCAGGGATGGAAAATCGGAGATCGGACTCATCGATGCCAGTGGTGCAAATCCAAAACCCCTCACCAAAGGCCCTGGGAATGAATCTTCCCCGAGATGGTCTCCGGATGGTCAATGGATTGTTTTTTCTTCCGATCGATCGGGTTCACCCCAGATCTACGTCATGGCATCGGATGGATCAAATGTCCGCCGTCTCACCTACGAAGGAAATTACAATGTCAGCCCTTCCTGGTCTCCAAAAGGGGACCGGATCGCCTTTTGCGGAAGGGCTGGAGGACAATACCATATCTTCACGATTGAAGTGGACGGATCCGGGTTGCGGAAACTCACATTCAATGCCGGACATCATGAAAGTCCCTGCTGGTCACCCGATGGTCGCTACATTGCCTTCAGCTCAACCCGTACGGGCAGCCCGAAGGTCTTTATTATGAATGCCAATGGATTCAATCAGAGGCCATTAACTTCATCGAAGGGAGGTGAATCCAGTCCGGCCTGGTCCATGCGATTTGAATAAACGATTTTTTGAACTCTCATTTAAAAAGGAGGTAAACTATGACTAAGAAAAGTTTTATCATTCTCATTCTCGTCACTTTTTGTCTCGGACTTTTCCTGACAGGTTGTCCCAAAAAGACAGTGGTCAAAGAGGAACCCTCTGCCGCCACGAAGAAGGAAGAGGCGGCGAGACTCGAAGCGGAGCGGGCAAAGGAAAGAGAGGCAAGAGAGAGAGAGGCAAGAGAAAGGTCAAAGGCAGAAATTGAGAAAAGCCTGGTGGCTAAAAAAACTCCAGGAATCGAAGGGACCGTCTACGAAAGCAGTCTCCTTAAAGACATCCATTTCGACTTTGATAAGTATGATATCCGGCCGGGAGACGCGACGATTCTAAAGGCCAATGCAGAGGTGATAAAAAACTATTCCAATCTGAAGATTCAGATAGAAGGTCATTGCGATGAGAGAGGGACGGAAGAGTATAACCTTGCCCTCGGGGAAAGGCGTGCCAGCAGTACGAAGAAGTACCTGACTTCTCTGGGGATCACCGTTGATCGGGTTTCCACCATCAGTTACGGTGAAGAACGACCATTTGATACCGGTCATAATGAGGAGGCTTGGGCAAAGAACCGAAGAGCCCATTTCATCATTACCTCAAAATAGAAAAAATACCAAGGAACTGGTTCCCGTTTCAAGAGGGTTCCTCCTCGGAGAAGGGATATGAAAAAGCTCAATCGAATAAAGGGAGGATGGATCCTCGGCGTGCTGGTCTGTCTCTTTGGATGTGCCACTGCCGAGGATGTCAGAATCCTTGACCGGGAAATCCGGAGACTCGACTCCCAATTGATTCAGACCCAAAACCAAAATCAAAAGGAGAGGGAGGCTATTAGGAATGACCTTTCTGCCCTGAGGACCGACATCTCCAATGAAAACCAGAAGCTGAAGGCGGACCTCCTTCTTCGATTTGAATCTCTTCAGTCTGAAACACAAACCCTTTCCACTGGGGTTGAGGAATATAAAGAATTTCTCAAAAGGCCTCCGAAAGAGATAGAGCGACTAAAAGAAGAGGTGGAGGCCCGATTGAAAATATTTGAGGAGAAAGGGAAGACCCACGAAGAACGGCTGAAGGGGATAGAGGACCGTGTAAAGGGAATCGACACTAAAATTTCCTCTAAACCTGCAGAAGGCGAGAAGCCGCTCCCCCAGAAGGAAACAGCCCCCGAATGGAAAGGGCTATCTGCAGGGGCAGGAGACCTTTACCGGGAAGCCTATGAGACCTTCCAGAAAGGGGATCTGGGAGAAGCCCGGAAAAAATTTGAGGCCTTTCTCAAAAAGTACCCCCACACCGAACTCTCTGATAATGCCCAGTTCTGGATTGGGGAGACCTATTTTTTAAAAAAGGATTATGAAAAGGCAATTCTGGAATATGAGAAGACAATAGTGAAATATCCGGAGGGAGACAAGATCCCATCCGCTCTTCTCAAACAAGGGTTTGCCTTTTTAGAACTCGGGGATAAGACGAACGCCAGAAACCTGCTCAAACGGGTGGTTGACCGATACCCCCAAACAGAACAGGCGGAGA
>CAZXMB010000132.1:0-8233 GCA_964641715.1 uncultured Syntrophaceae bacterium | reverse complement strand
GGGAGGAGAAGGTCTCGGAGATCGTCAAGGCCGCAGGCCTCCTGCCCAGACCACAGTGATCAAAAGACGTGACCGCCATCCGTGTCACGTGTCCGTAACGAAAACAAAAGCAGGCACGGGTAACCGACACGGTCACGATGTAGATGAGGATTCCATTGATGCAAACAATTTTAAGCACAAATTTGGCCGAGACCATAAAGAAAGAGACGGGAGAGAATGTTTTTCTCTGTTATCAATGTCAGAAATGTTCTTCAGGTTGTCCGGTTTTGGAGCACTTCGATCTTGCCCCCAATCAGTTGATGCGGGCGATCCAATTGGGGCAGAAGGAAATGGTCCTCAACTCAAAGACCATCTGGCTCTGTGCCATGTGTGAGACCTGTGCCACCCGTTGCCCTCATGATATTAACATCACCAGGATCATGGATGTTTTAAAAATAATGGCAAAGGATGGAGGAATTGAGTCCAAGGTTCCGTCCGTCTCCACCTTCTATCAGGCTGCGTTAAGAGGAATTCATTGGTTTGGGAGGATGTATGAAGCAGGGCTGATGGCGGAGATCTATCTCCGGCAGATGATCTCCGGGCAATTCAACTTCAAACAGGTCTGGAAGAATGATATGCCAATGGCCCTGAAGATGTTTAAGGCCGGGAAGCTAAGACTTTTTCCTGCTCTCGGGAAACCAAAGGTCAGAGGGAAAACGGCAGGGTCAAAAGATGGGATGGCTTACTTTCCGGGATGCAGTCTCCATGGGACATCAAAAGAGTATGACCTCTCCACACAGGCAGTTTTCAATCACCTCGGGATTCCCCTTCATGAACCAGAAGGATGGGGATGTTGCGGAACGACCCCAGCCCATTCCACAGATCATTATCTCTCAACGCTCCTTCCCATGAGGAATGTGGCTCTGATGAGAGAAGAAGGCTTTGAACAAATCACCACACCGTGTCCTTCCTGCTTCATGAGGATGCGGGTGGCAGTGAAAGAGACTAAAGAAAATCAGGAACTAAGGGAAAAAATCTCACGAGAGATACCCGGTCTTTCTTTGGATGGAATCAGGATCGATCATCTTTTAAATACAGTGGTGGATAAAGTAGGTTACCCACGGGTCGCCTCAAAGGTTGTTCAACCCCTTAAAGGACTGAAGGTGGTTTGCTATTATGGTTGCATCATCACTCGGCCTCCAAAGATTACGGAAGCGAAGGATTACGAATATCCCACCCGTATGGATAAGTTGATGAATGTGCTCGGGATCACTTCGCTCGATTGGTCTTATAAGACACGCTGTTGTGGGGTTTCGTTGGGAATCACCCAGCTCTCCATCGCCCTCGACCTTAGCAGAAAGATACTTCGGAACGCAAAGGCCGTGGGAGCGGATGCAATCGTTGTCGCCTGCCCCTTATGCCATGTGAATCTCGATGCCCGGCAGAAACAGATCGAGGAGGAATTTAAAGAACGATTTAATTTGCCCATCCTCTACTTCACACAGTTGATGGGATTGGCCTTCGGCCTTAAGGCTGAGACACTGGGTCTTGAAAAACATTTTGTCGACCCCATCCCTCTTTTGAAGAAGGTTAAAGGACTCTCTCTTTAAGACCCTGCATTTCCACCTATTGCCCCGCATATAATTATTTGTCATCTCCGTTGATGTATGTTAACCTTTCTTTCACCTCACTCTCCCGAAAGATAAAATTTTTATGGAAAGCAGAGAGTATTTGGACCCGAAGGCCATTTTCGCCATCCTCCTCCTGACACTTCTATGGGGATTTAATTACGCTGCCATCAAATACTCCAATCAGGGGATATCCCCGGTCTTCACCTCTGCGTTGCGTTCACTCATTGCCTCCGTTTGCGGCGTAATCTATTGCTACAGAAAAGGGGAGAGGCTATTTCATACCGATATTCGGCTTCTTCATGGGTTGGTGGTCGGCCTCTTATTCGGTGTGGAGTTCGCCTGTATCTATTTCGGGATGCTTTACACGGACTCCACCCGCTCGGTCATCTTTGTGTACCTGAGCCCTTTTGTGGTCGCCGTGGGGGCCCATTTCTTCCTCAAGGGGGATCGGCTGACCGTTTTAAAGATGTCGGGCCTCATCATTGCATTTACGGGTGTTCTTTTTGTCTTTTACGGAAAACCGAAGACCGCCAAAATGAATATGCTCCTCGGTGATCTCCTGGAGATTACGGCGGGGGTATTGTGGGGAGCGACCACCCTTTATATCAAGAGATTTATGGCTGGAAAAGTCCAGCCGATTCACACCTTCCTTTATCAGCTCTTCTTCTCCATCCCCATTCTCTTTATCGTGAGTTTGATACTTGAGCCCAATTGGATTGTCCGGATCGACCCGCTCATCGCCACTTCGATTTTTTATCAGTCAGTGATTGTGGCATTTATCAGCTATCTTATTTGGTTCAAGTTAATCCATCAATATTCAGTGAGCCGGCTCACCGCCTTCACCTTCTTCACACCCATTTTCGGTGTTCTCTCCGGCATCCTCTTTCTCAGGGAAGAGTTCACCGTTTCTCTGATGGCAGGCCTTCCCATGGTCTCGGTTGGAATCTTCCTGGTGAACTGGAAGAGAAGGCTATACAGATAAAGTGATTAAAGTGAACCCAAGTGAACTAAACTTTAAAATGACTGAAGTTGAAGGTGGGCGGAAATAATTTTAAGCGCTTTCATTATTTGCGCATCAACTGGGTCACTGCTTTTTCTAATCCATCGAGGGTGAGTTCAAACATCGGAAAGATCTCTTGGATGTGAGTGACGGTCTGGGTGTATGGCCATTCAAATACGGCTACGGGGTTAAGCCAGGCGGAGTGAGGAAAGGTTTTTGCAATCGATTGAAGCCTCAAATAACTGGGTTTTCCTGATCTCTCTCCAACATAGATGGAACCATCTGTAGCCAGCAATTCATAAGGGGCCATACTCGCATCCCCCACGATGAGGAATCGTGTTTCCGGGTCGAGACGGACCAGATCGTCTATGGGGAAAGGTTTGGAGCGTCTGGGAGGGTCCTCCCAGAGATAATCGTAAATGGTGTTATGAAAATAGAAGGTTTTAAGGTCCTTGAACTGGGCCCGTGCATAGTTGAAGAGGGTCTGCACCAGACCCACATAGGGATCCATGGACCAGCCGCCATTGTCAATTGCCAAAATTACCTTTAAGCGGTCTTTGAGGCTTCGATCGAATACGATCTCGATCTCACCACAATTTTTCATTGTCTCGTAAATGGTCTTTTCAATATTCACCTTATCCTTCGGCCCGTGAGGGATCATATTTCTCAATCTCTTTAGGGCCTCTCCCATCTGAGATTCGGTGAAGGGGCCCTCTGATGAGTAGTCACGATACCTTCGCTCCATTGCCACTTTAACCGCCGATTTGTTCCGGGATATCCCTCCAATCCTCATCCCTCCCGGATGATATCCGGAGTGTCCGACAGGGGAGGTCCCTCCCGTCCCGATCCATTTACTCCCTCCGTGATGGGCCCCGGTCTGTTCCTTCAAACGGTCAAGGAAATACCGAATGAGCTCTTCAGGGGAAAGTTTGCCGAGATCATTTTCGTTAATACCGAGGAGCTCGGACAGTTCTTTTGGATTTTTCAGCCACTCCTCGAGAAGGGATCGGGCCATCTCGGAGAGTTCAAGGGCATCGGGTTCCTTTAACTCCACTCCCTGAAAGCGGTGGGCGAAGACCTGATCGTAAAGATCAAAATATCTCTCACTTTTTATCAGAATTGACCGGGCGGTTACATAAAAATCATCCACCGAATTGACCAAGCCCATACTCAAAGCCTTCTGGAGCCTCAGAAAGGAGGTCGGGGAGACCGGAATGCCCGCTTTTTTAAGTAAATAGAAGAAATCAACGAACATACGTATCAAATTCCAATTACCAAATTCCAAGTTCCAAATAAGATCCAATCATCACATCCCAATTAGCCAAAATACTTTGAGTTTTTTTGGGGGCATTTGGATATTGGTCGTTATTCGTTTATGGGTTCCTGGCATTTGGTGCTTCATCACCTATATCCTGAACCTTGTCACTGCATTCTGGGCCACCAGATAATCCGGGCTCTTTTTAAAGAGGACTCCCAAATAGGGAACCTCCCCTTTCACCAGATCCTTGACCCGGAAGTCAGGATCGGATCTCAAAGCCCTGATCCAGTTGATCAGTTCCCGGGTTGCAGGTTTCTTCTCAATCCCTTTAATCTCCCTGAGCCGATAGAATGTTCTGACCGTATTTTCGAGAAGGTCATGGTCAATGCCAGGGAAATGGACTTCAACGATCCTTCTCATCATGTCCGGCTCCGGAAAGGCGATGTGGTGAAAGTTGCATCGCCCCAGAAATGGATCGGAGAGGTCTTTTTTGGCATTGGAGGTGATGACGATGACCGGCCTGCATTTTGCTTTAATGGTCTTATCGATCTCAATGATATCGAATTCCATCTGGTCGAGTACATCGAGCATATCATCCTGGAAATCCGTATCCGCCTTATCAATTTCGTCGATCAAAAGAACGACCCTTTCCTCGGAAACAAAAGACTGCCCGATCTTCCCCATCCGGATATACTCTTCGATGTTGCTCACATCCCTTTTGGAGTCTCCAAACCGGCTGTCATTGAGCCGGGTCAGTGTGTCATATTGATAAAGAGTATCGATGAGCTTCATACTCGATTTCACATTCAAAACGATTAATTTCATCCCAAAGGCCTCGGAAATGGCATGGGACAGCATCGTTTTTCCGGTCCCCGGTTCCCCTTTCAAAAGAAGGGGCATCTCCAGTGCGATAGAGATATTGACGATCTTTGCAAGCTCCTCATCCAGTACATATTTTGATCCACCTGTAAATTTCTTTCGTCTTCCATTTTCATTCATCTTTCTGGTCTCCTGTCGGATTGAAGTCGATGTATTGAAATCATAACCATTTTCTCAAGAGGATTCAACTTGGCCTTCCCATGAATCGCAGGGTTTTATTGCACAATGGATGAAAATCTGCTTAAATTTGAATTTATGAGCTTTTCTTTTACGGATCGTCGGCGGTGGGCAGCCATGACCATTTCAATCGGGATCTACATGTCGACCATCGATGCCAGTATCGTCAATATTTCCCTCCCTACGATCGTCCGATCACTGAACACCCATCTGTCAGCGGTTGCCTGGGTGGTTACCGCCTATCTCATCGTGATCACCGGGAGTCTCCTTTTGATGGGGAGATTGTCCGATCTTTTTGGACTGAGAAGAGTTTATATCTTCGGATTATTCACATTCACTCTGGGATCCATTCTTTGCGGTCTTTCGCCCACCATCTATTTCCTCATCGGTTCAAGAATGATTCAGGGGCTAGGCGCCTCTGCTACCATGGCGATTGGCCCTGCCATTGTGACTACGGTCTTTCCGGAAAAGGAGAGAGGGAAGGCCCTGGGAATGGTGGGTTCAGTGGTTTCTGCGGGTTTTCTCACGGGACCTCTCCTTGGAGGATTCCTGGTAGAGCATTTCGGATGGCGTTCCGTTTTCTACATCAATCTTCCTATCGGAGTCATCGGAATCCTTCTCTCCTTAAGAGTTTTAGAAAGAGCCGAAAGAAGGAGGGATGCCCGGATCGATTTCGCGGGGGCACTCCTCCTTTTTTCCTCCGTGACCTCCCTTCTTCTTTTTCTCAATCGAGTGGGCCAGGAGTCTATCCCTTCCTTCTTCTGGATATGGGGGATCTTCTCTCTTTTCTGTTTGAGCCTCTTTATGGCGGTTGAGCTTCGTTCTTCATCTCCCCTGGTGGATCTTCATCTTTTCAGAAGACGACTCTTTTCAGCTTCCCTCGGGGCAAGCCTACTCTCTTTCTGGATGAATGGTGCCCATACTTTTATCATCCCCTTCTTTCTTCAAAACTTTTTAGGACTGCCTCCATCGAAGGTGGGAATACTGATTTTTCCAGTTGCCCTGACCGTAATGGTGATGGCCCCTTTGGGCGGGAGAATTTCAGACAGGGTGGGTGTAAGAATTCCTGCGACCCTGGGTTTAATCATCACCTCTCTGGCTGTCTTTTCGTTCACTTTCCTTCAAAAGGGTGCCAGCGATTATCAAATTTTTTTAAGACAGGTTTTTTTGGGAATCGGAATCGGGCTCTTCAACCCGGCCAATAATAGTGCCATCATTGGCTCTGTGCCAAGAGAGAAGGTGGGTTTGGCTTCCAGTTTTTTAGCCCTTTCAAGAAATCTCGGCATTGTCATCGGAGTGGGTTTTGCAGAGATGATCATTTCTCTTCGGCCCCCCGGCCCTTCGTTAGAGGCAGGAGTGTTGCCCGGGATAGAAAGCATCCATGATGTGTGGAAGCTGGCCCTTGCCATCGGTCTGACAGCCATTCTCATCTCCTGGACAAGACCCGGGAAGGCAGTTTCTCAAAGAGGAGCCGGGTCGCCCGGGTTTTAGCAGGACTTTTGACGGGAAAGTCGGCTGGATGCCCGCCTTGGAGGCGGGGATGGCGGTAACGGGCTCTAGAATTGGAGCTGAAGTCGACAATGTTAATGAGACTACCTTAACCCGAAAGCCCTACCCTGTGGGCGGGGAGCTTTACTTTTTTTGGTTTTTTTGAGAGAATTTCTGTCGGAGGTTTTTATGAAGCGTTCAGATGGAAGAAGACCGGAAGCCTTGAGACCGGTAAAAATTACAAGAAATTATATGAAACATGCCGAGGGATCGGTCCTCATCGAGATGGGAGATACCAAGGTCATCTGTTCAGCCAGCGTGGAAGAAAGGGTTCCCCCCTTCTTGAGAAACACAGGCAAAGGGTGGGTCACTGCCGAATATGCCATGCTCCCACGCTCCACTCATACCCGGACGTCCCGGGATTCCTTTACGGGTCGGGGAGGGGGGCGTGCCTTTGAAATCCAGAGATTGATCGGTCGTTCCCTGAGGTCGGTAACGAATCTCAAAGGATTTGGGGAGAGGACGATCTGGATCGATTGTGATGTCATTCAGGCAGATGGGGGTACGAGGACCGCTGCCATCACCGGTGCCTATGTGGCCCTGGCAGATGCCTTCCGGAAGATGGTCAAGGAGGGGTTGATTGAAAAGGTCCCCATAAAAAATTCTATCGCCGCTGTCAGTGTCGGTAAAATAAGGGGGAAGATCTTTTTGGATCTGAATTATGAAGAGGATTCGAAAGCTGAAGTGGATATGAATGTAGTGATGACAGGCGACGGGAAGTTTGTAGAGATTCAGGGCACTGCGGAGATGGCCGTTTTTACAAGAGAGGAGATGGATCATCTGGTAAGAATAGCGGAAAAAGGGATAAGAAAACTTACGAAAATTCAAAAGGAGTCGTTAAGGGAGGTTTCGTAAAAAGGATTTGGAAATCATTGTGGCCACAAAAAATGAGGGAAAGTTGAGAGAGGTCCGGGATGCCCTGAAGGGATTGGGGTTTCAGATCAGGGGACTGAACTATTTTCGAGATATCCCTGAAGTCGAGGAGGATGGAAAGAGTTATGTTGAAAATGCCCTTAAGAAGGCTCGTTTCTACTCCAAATATTTTTCCCGGCTAGCCCTTGCGGATGATTCCGGATTGGAAGTGGATGCCTTAAAGGGATCGCCCGGAATCTATTCAGCCCGTTATGCCGGAAATGGGGCCTCAGATCGGGAGAACAGGAAGAAGCTTCTGAAGGAAATGGAGGGGGTTTCTGTCCGGAAGAGAGGAGCGGGATTTAAGTGCGTGATTGCTTTGGTCTCGCCTGATGGGAAGGAGATTTTAACGGAAGGGTCGTGCAGAGGAAGAATAGGGTTGAGGGAAGCAGGAAGAAGAGGCTTCGGATATGATCCGCTTTTTTTCATTCCCCGATATGGGAAGACAATGGCCCAGCTCACGCTCGAAGAAAAGAACAGTATCAGCCATCGGGGCAAAGCCCTGAGGAAACTGAGAGAAATAATAACCAAAATACAAAAACCAATACTCATATAAATATTTCATGACAAGTTTATTACCTCCAAACATTGAAAATTGCTGCCTCCTTTACCCCCCTTTTAAAAAGGGGGGGATGGGGGGATTTGATAATTCTTTGTAATCTCTATTTTCAATGATCAGATTATTTGTTAAAATGGCGATTGATTATTATTTGGGGCTTGGTATTTGATTATTGGAATTTATCCATCGGGGCGTAGCGCAGCCTGGTTAGCGCGCCTGCCTTGGGAGCAGGAGGTCGGCCGTTCAAATCGGCTCGCCCCGACCATTATTTAGTGATGAGTGATCAATGG
>CAZXMB010000131.1:0-8319 GCA_964641715.1 uncultured Syntrophaceae bacterium | reverse complement strand
ATAGGTTTTATTCTGCCATTTTATTGGATTTACGATCCGGCCCTTTTGATGGAAGGGTCCTGGATAGAGATTTTGAAGGTGACGCTCTTTATCTGTATGGGCACAATTGCACTCGCAGGAGGAATTTACGGTTACCTTTTAAAACCCAACGGTTTATGGGAAAGGGCACTATTTTTCATTTCGGCAGCAATTCTTCTTTTTCCCAAAACCCCTTTGCTCGACTTATTTTGATTAAGTTTGTTTTTGGGACTTGTTCTTTATCAATTAAAAAAACGGAATACACATTATACAAGGAGAAAGGGGAAATGAAAAAGATTTTGGTTCCTATTTTTGTTTTATGTGTCGTTCTCTTGAGTATCTCTACCAGCCATGCACAAAAGATGGAATTGAGCATCGGATCTGGAACACATGGGACAGGCCCGTACCTTTGGGCCACGGTTATGTCGCAGGTAGCTAATGAATACTTAACGAAATCATTGTATTTCCTCTCAAGTCACATCAGGATATGCCGCGAACATGGCAATGATTGGGACTGGTAAACTATCTTTAGCGCATTGTTCTGTTGATAATGCTAACGATGCATATCATGGGGTAGGCCGGTGGAAAGATAAGCCTTACCCAAAGATCAGGACTTTGTTTAATACAATTCCAATGATGCTTCATGTAGTTGTACCTGCAAGATCGGATTTTATTAAGTTTGAAGATTTAAAGGGTAAGCGAATAAATGTCGGTTCACCAGGAACGACTACGGAAAATTTATGCAAACAGGTTTTAAACGCCTATGGTTGGACTCTTAATGACATTCTTCCTAACAAATATACAACCGGCGAAATTCCTGGCGCCATAAAAGACGGGAATCTGAATGCAGGAATGCTTTATTCTTAGATCCCCTTAGCCGCATTACAAGACGCAGCCCTTACTTTTCCGATCAGGTTGATCCCTCTGGAAGAAAAAATTCAGGATTTACTGGCCAAGCAGACGGAAGGTTTGCAAAACGCATCGGTTATACCTGCCGATTCATATAAAGAGGTGGATAAAGATATTCCTACCGTAGCCTTCTATATTACTTGTATTGCGAATGCTGATATCCCGGAAGATATCATCTACGAATATACAAAGGTAACATGGGAACGTTTGGATGTTCTTGCTAAAGCCCATGTTGCAGGAAAGACGATGCTTCTAAAAATGCATTGATTGGGATTCGTATTCCCTTACATCCAGGAGCTGAAAAGTACTTCAGAGAAATAAAACTGATTAAATAGTCTTTTCTCCATTTGAGATGCTGCAATGATATCAAGGCATTAGCCGAAGATTATCGAATTTTCTTCTCAGAGAGGTAGAGGTAGGAAAAAAGGGGTGGTGTCTAAATGAGAGAAAAGGACGTTCATAAGATAAATAGAACGGCGGAATTGGTCAACTTTTTAATAAACCTGTCGTTTGAAAAGCTACCTAAAGATGTAATCGATTTAACAAAACTGTTGATACTCGATCTCATTGGAGTAGGGCTTTTCAGTTCCTCAAAGCCATGGTCCAGGATTATAGCCGAGTTTATAAAGGGATCGGGGAGTCGTGGCGAAGCCACCGTTTTTGCCAATGCCTTTAAATCCAGTCCTCAGTATGAAGCAATGGCCAATGGCACCATGGCCCACGGATTTGAGTTCGACGATACCCATGATCCTTCCGTAAGTCATTCCCGGGGCTGTAGTGATCCCTACGGCATTGGTTTTAGGAGAGAGGGAAAAGGTTGACGGCAAACATTTTGTTGCCTCTGTTGCGGCTGGTTATGAGGTAATGGGTAGAGTAGGAATGGCAGTGGGCCCGACACTAATTGAAAGGGGATTCCATCCCACATCAGCGAATGGTCCATTTGGTTCAATAGCCTCGGCAGGGAAGATCTTAAATCTAAATGAGAAACAGTATATCAACGGATTTGGAATTGTGGGGTCTATGGCCTCAGGGATATTGGAATTCTCTCAGGATGAGAAAGGGACAATGATCAAACGACTCCATGCGGGTATCGCTGCTAGCAACGGTGTTGCGGCAGCTCTGCTCGCTAAAAGGGGATTCACAGGACCTTCAAGGGTATTAGACGGCGTCTTCGGGTTTTGTCGGGTCTTTTCAAATTCGCCGGATCTCAAGAAGCTGGACAGCCATCTTGGCGAGGATTATGTTATCCGGCATATCAGCATTAAACCCTATGCCTGTTGTCGGTTGTTCCATCCGACGCTGGACGCCATAAAAGCGCTGAAAGAGGAAAAGAAAATTGATGCAAGAAAAATCAGAAAGATATCCATTGGAGGCCCGAAGATATCGGTAACTCAACATATGGTTTACGAGCCCAAATCGATTATGGCCGCCCAGGATAGTCTTCCTTTTATTGTGGCCCTGGGGATGTTGAGGGATGTTGAAAATCCAAATATCTTCGATGAGTCTATTTTGAACGACAGGGAGGTGCTCGATTTCGCAAAGAGAGTCTCGAGATTCGAAGATCTGGAGATGGAGAAGCTTTTCTCTGAAAAGTTCGCCTCAAAAGTGATCGTGGAGATGCAAACCGGTTATCAAGAAGAAAAAGTTGTGTACGATTCCCGGGGGACCCCGGTTCGGAGGATGACAGAAGAGGAGATGATCGATAAGTTCAGGAAGATCACCAAGGACGTTCTCGAAGAAAGAAGAGCGAACACCCTTATAGAGAGAGTCATAGATATTCAAGAAATAGGAGATATTTCAGAACTTGCATCGATGCTGGGAAAAAATGTAAAGGGGTAACACTTGGGGTTTTAGACCTTTACCAGCTCATAGCCATCGCAACACTCACTTCTTTGTAGTACTCGAAGGTAGATAGGGCTTGGAGATTGATGGTCATTTCAACACAGCTCCTAGTGGGTCGTGCGTCGAAGTGCTTCCGAGGCAAATACATCAATTACTGATGTGGCGGCCGAAAAGAGATGAAAGTGCTCGCCGCCAAATGGGGATGATGTATAGATGAGAAGTATTCATTTTGCAGCCGTGCATAATATGTTAATCACCTACGTGAAGTCACTTTCCTAGTGCCTGGAATTAAGGTGTGGGAGGAAGGTGTGCCCCAGCCCTTCTCAAACTCAGCCGGGCATTCAAACTCTATTTTGGGCGGACCCCATAACTTGTGGTTAGTTAAGATAGTCGTCCAACATGCGGGTTACAAAGCGTGTTTGAGAACAATGACCTCCGTTTGAGCGGGGAGTTTTTCAGCCTCGATTTGGAGCTCGCTTGAATCGACTTTTTTAACCTTTTTCCAATCCTTGAGAAATTCCTCAACTCCTGTGATCGGAAAACCACATTTCTCCGTTTTATAATGCATCGGGATGATGATCTTCGGACCGATGTCTTGGGCTACTTTTACGGCCTCTGCTGGCTCAAGGGTGTAGAATCCCCCTACGGGGATCAGCAAGAGATCCACCTTTCCCACCTGGCTCAACTCTTCCTTGCTCAATCGATGTCCTAAATCGCCGCAGTGGCAGACGCTGATCCCGTCCAAGGCAAACATGAAGATGAGATTCTTCCCTCTCTCCTTTCCCTTGGAATTGTCATGGTAGGTGGGGATCCCATGAAATTCTATCCCTCTGACCGTCTGTTTTCCTTGTTTGTTGAGGACACCAGGTTTTCCCTTGAGACTTGCGGTATAATGGTCGGCGTGATCATGACTGACTGTTACGACGTCGGCTTCATCAGGGATTTCCCCATATGATAATGCTCCCCCGTATGCTCCTGATTCATATGGATCCGTGATTACCTTTACACCCTCTTTTGAAGTTAATAAGAATGATGAGTGACCATACCATTTGATTTTCATCACGGCCTCCTTGCGTTAAGGATATTTCCAGTATAATGAGGGGACTGCAAAAGTCAATCCAAATTATTTGGATTCCGAACTCCTAACTTCTTTTTAACTGCCTTCTTCTTCTGTTCCAACGTGCCCTTCTTGTCTCTCCGGTCATCGATCTTAATCGTCGTCAGAACCCGGAGGGCTCCCTTTTTGAAAGGGACTTCGTGCATTTTGAAAGCAATCCTGAGTAATCTTTCCAGATCTCCCTCGATGTTTGTTCCCATCGCTGAGAGTTCAAAGCGGACTTTTTCTTTTTTCAGGACACGAATGCAGTCCGCAACATAAGCGCTCAGGCTTGTTCCGGGGACTCCGATGGGGACAACACTGATTTCTAAAATCGCCATCAAACACCTCCCGAAAAAAGTTGGTACTGGAGTTGGGGTTAAGAATCCTGTTTGCCGGGTCCCCTGTAACCATTTTCTTTAAATAATCATTATCATCGAAACAAACCTGATGTCAATAAGGGGAAAGGAGAAATAAAAGATGTTCCATTTTAGGCCAAGTTGTTGTATATATATCTTTGATGAGCCAGCCCCAGGAGATTTCAGCATTGATCGCTTTTTCTGCAGGGCTTCTCTCCTTCGTCTCCCCCTGCGTTCTTCCCCTTGTCCCTTCTTACCTGACCTATATCACCGGAGTCTCCTTTAAAGAACTTTCTGAACTCAAAGGGAAGGGGAAGCTGAGGTGGTCCACCACCGTCCACTCCCTGCTATTCATCCTGGGGTTTTCATCCGTCTTCATCCTGATGGGTGCCTCTGCCTCCTACCTCGGCCAGCTCCTTGCACGTTATCAGGACTGGATTATGAAAGGGGGAGGGATTTTGATTATCCTGCTGGGGATCCATTTTACGGGGATCATCAACCTCCCTTTCTTACAGATGGAAAAGCGGATTGAATTGAGGAAGAAACCCCTGGGTTACCTGGGTTCTTTCCTTGTCGGTATCATCTTTGCGGCTGGGTGGACACCCTGTATCGGCCCGATCCTTTCCACCATTCTCATCTATGCAAGCACTTCAAAAAATTTCACCACGGGGATTTTCCTGTTAGCCGTCTATTCCATGGGACTCGGGATTCCTTTTTTCCTCTCCTCCCTTGCCTTTAATTCGTTTCTGCTTACCTTTGAAAAAATGAAGCGATTTATGAGGGCCATTACCATCGCCAGCGGAGTCTTTCTCATCATCATCGGGATCCTGATCCTCACCGACACCTTCCGTGAGATCAACAACTACCTCAATGCCCTGACCAACCCTTAACAGGATATCAAGGAGTGAAGCTCCCCGCCCACAGGGCGGGGCTTCCCGGAAAGGAAATCTCATTTATATTATGCCCCTTGACCCCGCCTACAAGGCGGGGCTTGCGGGGCATTTGCCGGTCAGAATACCGGGATATCAGGCGGTAAGGCTGAAGGGGTCCTTTTCCCCAATAACCTGATGACCCGATTCTCTGATCTCCTGCTACTGCCGGACACTCATCAGGGTGAAGACTCCTGCGAATCCGAAGATCAGGGTAGGGGTCCAGGCAGAAAGGAGGGGAGGGAGGATGCCTGATTTTCCAAAGGAGAGAAAGGCATAGAAGGTGATCCCATAGGCAAATCCGATCATCACACTGGCCCCGATGCTCATGGTAATTCCTCCGGAGCGGCTGGTTTTGAGGGCAAAAGGGACGCCGATCAGGATCATGATCAAATTTAAGAAAGGAAAAGAAAGTTTTGCATAGAGGTCAACCAGATAACGGGTCGGGTCATACCCTGAGAGCTGAATCTTTTGAACATAGTTTTGGAGCTCGGTATAACTCATCTCCCGGGACTCCCTTTCGATCGTCTGGAAGGATTCCCAGCTCTCCGGCAGGGGAAATTCTTGCTCAATAAAAGGGGAGACGCGAATCGAACCTCCCTCAATGAACTCCCTTAACGCACCATGGAAAAATTTCCATTTTCCACCTACCCACTTTGCCTCCCGCGCATCAATCCTCTGGATGCAACGAAATTGGTCGTCGAACTGGTAGAGCGTGAGGCCCTTTAACACCTTTTCCTTTGGGTCAAGTAATTGGATATTGAAGATCCGTTGATCGCTGCGATACCAGATCTTGTAATTCTTAAAGAAACTGGCCGGCTGCTCCCGCCGCACCCGGACAGAGAGAAGATGCTGTGTCTTCTGGTTGGTCAGGGGGACCAGATACTCATTCCCGATAAAGGAACAGAGGCTGGCTAAAAAGGCGATGATGAATAAGGGGAAGGTGATCCGGTAGAGGCTCACTCCCCCCGCCTTCATGGCGGTGAGTTCACTGTGTCTGGAAAGCATCCCGAGGGTGAGGAGGGTGGAAAGCAGGATCGCATAGGGAAGGGTCCATTGAAAAATGACATCCGGTATCTTGTAGAGCAGGTATAAAATGATGAGCGGAAAGGGGGCTTGATGTTTGATAAAAAGATCGATCTTCTGAAAGAAAAGGACGATGATATAGATGAGGATCAGGCTGCTCAGGCTGAGGCTGAAGATCTTCAAATATTCACGGATCACATAACGATGGAGGATCCGATGTTTTTCAAACATCTTTGAAGACCCCTTTCCATTTGATTTGAATCAGGTCGATGGCCTCATTGATCCAGATGATTGGCTGAAATGGAGATTCCTTTGCTCCCTTCACCAACAAATAAAGTCCGAGAGCCCCGAAGATCACATTGGGAGCCCAGCCCGCCCACGAGGGAGGGATATCTTTTCTCATCGCAAAGATCTCCGAAGCGGTAAGGGCAATGTAGTAGGTCAGAATCACGAAAATACTGAGAATGAAGCCATAAGACCTTCCTGAGCGGCGGGGCTGAATTCCAAGGGGAACCCCGATCAGGCCGAAGATCAGACAGGAGAAGGGAATGGCATATCGTTTATGGAGCTGGACCTCCTGGGGGGTAATATCTTCACCGATCAATTTTTTCTTTTCGATCTTCTCCCTGATGTCGTCTATGGACATCTCACGTTCCTTCAATTTTTTCCCCAGGCCGGCAAAGGTTTTGGCCAATTCCAGTTTCAGGTCAAAGGAATCGAATCGCATCTTCTGGTAGACATTGGCGCGGGGTTCAAATCGGTGGATATCTCCGTTGAGGAGCTTGAGGATGACTTCCTGAGATTTAGGATCGCTGAGGAGGAAACCCTCTTTGGCAAAGATGGTATTAACCCTTTCCTTATCTCGTTCGTCATAGATCAGGATTCCTTCCATCTTTTTCCCCTGGACCGGGACCTTATCCACATAGATGACAAAGCCGTCAAAGACATCATTAAAAACCCGCTCCTTGATTTCGATGTCCGCCTTTGATTGAGCGATAAGGTAGAGAGTGGCCTTAAACCCCCGATTTCCCCATGGGAGGCCATAGAAGACCAAAAAGGAGGTGAGGAGATAGGAAGCGATCGAGAAGATGAGAATAGGGAAGTAGAGCTGATAGAGGCTTATCCCGGAGGCTTTAAAGGCAGTGATTTCGCTGTCCCCGGATAATCTCCCGAAAGAGAGGAGGGTTCCTAAAAGGAACGCCATGGGGATGGTGAAGATGAGGAAGGAGGGGGAGATGAAGAGCAGGAGCATAAAAATCTGGGAGGGCTGGACCCCTCGTGCGATGATCAGCTCGATGATCTTAAAGATCTTATCCATCAGAAGGATAACGGTGAAGATCATCAAACCGATAAGAAAGATGGGAAAGGTTTCTTTCAGAATGTAAAGAGAGACGGTCTTTTTCATTTTTTAAAATATTCTAAGGGAGAGGGGGGTGGATGTCAAGGAAACCCTATTCCAGCCCCATCACGGGAAAACTTGACAAATCCCTGTGAATCCATTAGTCTTTATTCAGATCGCGGGGTGGAGCAGTCCGGTAGCTCGTCGGGCTCATAACCCGAAGGTCGGTAGTTCAAATCTACCCCCCGCTACCAATCAAATCAAGGGGTTATGGCAATGGCTGTAACCCCTTTTTATTTTGGGTAGTGTGTTATGGAGCACTTGGTCCGGCATCTCGTATTATCTTGCACCTCAGATCCCGATACGAATTCAGGATGACAAGTCTGAAAAATTTCAAATGTCTTGAGTCAGAATTTAGAAGTGGTAGATGGATTCCCCGAGGAGAATACAAGAAAGTGAGGAAAGCCTTGGAGTTTGTAATGGAGCTAATCGAAAATGTGGGAGAGGAGAGGCTGAAAAGACAACTTTTTGAAAAGAGGAAAGAGAAATTGACGGCAGAGCAAAGTCATGTGTTCTGAGGTTACAAACTTGAAGTCGCAATTTGCGAATTCAAGTGCAGGCCTGAACCGGTCACAATTTGTGATCAGTTCAGGCCATGATGGGTGACGTAAGCTACCTATGGTTTTTACTGAGCATGGTGCCATTATGGCAGATAGCGTTTTCAACGACACAGCAACAACAGAGGACTTAATGAAAAAATGAGTGGACAAACCACGCAATTGCGTGGTATAAACACGCAAT
>CAZXMB010000130.1:0-8370 GCA_964641715.1 uncultured Syntrophaceae bacterium | reverse complement strand
TTATTAATGAAACTACATTAACCCGAAAGCCCCGCCCTGTGGGCGGGGAGCTTTACTTCAAGCGCCATGGGCATAGAGCACTGCCAGAATCCTTGTGATCTTCTCCTGATGGCACTGGACCCGGTGGGGGATGGTCGAATCGTAATAGATGGAATCCCCTGGATAAAGAACATCAGTGTGATTTCCTAAAATCACCTCCATCTCCCCTTCGAGAACGAAGATAAATTCCTCACCCTCATGGACAGAGGTTTTCGAGGTCTTTACAGTGGCCGGTTCAAGCATCACGATGAAAGGTTCCATATGGCGGTCCTTCTTCTCAAAACCCAGGGACTCATAAGAATAGCCATATTTTACCCCATCCTTTGAGGCAAACCGTGAGATCTTTTTCCTTTCATCCTTTCTCACAATGGTAAAAGGTTCACCCTCGGTCTCGCCCAAAAAATCACCCACCCTTACCCCTAAGGCTCTGGCCAGCTGAATGATCGTTCCGAGGGATGGAGAAACGAGGTGGTTTTCCATCTGAGAGAGGAGGGCGGTCGAAAATCCTGTGAGGTCAGCCAGGTCCTTCAGGGAGAAGCCTTTCTTCTCCCTCAGTTCCTTTATCTTCTCTCCTACCCGTGCCTCTTCATAAACTTTTTTTTCTTCTTCCATGGATCATCCTTTCCCCCTCACCCTAACCCTCTCCGGTGGCCACAGGCGTCACGCCTGTGCTACCCGGGGAGAGGGAACGATTGGGGCACCCTATCTCTTCCCTCCCCCTTGATGGGGGAGGTCGGTACGACTCGAAACCGAGGTGAGGGTGGGGGTGAAATTGTTTTTGGTATATTCCGCTCCGACCCGGATCGATTGGATATTGGATGGAATCAGTGAATGATATTTCTCATCGAGCACCTTTTCAAAGGATTGAAAGAGAGAGTCCATCTGAACCAATTTGGTCCGCTCCACAAAAGCGCCCAGGACAACCATATTGGCTAATTTCGGGTTCCCGTTCTGAATTGCAATGTCATTGGCAGGGATGGGGAGGATTTCAACGTCCTTTCGTGATGCCTCCCCAAGGTTGATAAGGGAGGTATTGATCATGAGCAGTCCATGGGGGGGAACGAGAGGCTCATATTTGAGCAGGGAGGGGAGATTCATGACGATAGCGGCATGAGGTTTTCCCACCACCGGGGAACCAATCTCACGGTTGGAGATCACCACGGTGCAGTTCGCCGTTCCCCCCCGCATCTCCACACCATAAACAGGGAGATAGGTCACATATTTTCCTTCTTTCATGGCCGCATAGGCGAGGAGGTTTCCGATCACCATGACGCCTTGACCTCCAAACCCAGAAATGATGATATCGTAATAGAAACGGTTACTGTTCATCATTCTCCTAATAATCAATAACCAAATCCCAAGCTCCAAATAATAACCAATGACCAATTTCCCAATAACCAAATGGAGTTTGAATATTGGTGATTGGAATTTCTTTGGTTATTGGAATTTGGTGCTTGGTTATTCTCATAAGTAATCAGCCATCTTCCTTTCTTTCAGAATGCCCAGGGGAAAGTAGGGGATCATTTCCTCTTCAACCCGGCGGTTCGCCTCCAGGGGAGATAATCCCCAATTGGTAGGGCAGGCCAGTAAAAACTCGACGAAAGAGAAGCCCATCTCTTCGATCTGCATCTGAAAGGCCTTACGAACCGCTTTCTTTGCCTTCATCAGGTTGGCGGGATTATTCACCGCCACCCTTGCCACAAAGGCGCTTCCTTCAAGGGTGGCCAGCATCTCTGCCATTCTTATGGGATAGCCATCATAGGTAAAGTCCCTCCCATAAGGGCTTGTGGTTGTTTTCTGGCCGAGAAGTGTGGTGGGTGCCATCTGCCCCCCGGTCATTCCGTAAATTCCATTGTTGGCAAAAATAAGGGTGATGTTTTCACCCCGGTTGGCTGTATGAATGCCTTCGGCAATGCCAATTGCCCCCAGGTCTCCGTCTCCCTGATAGGTGAAGACAATTCGGTCTTTTTTAGCCCGCTTCACACCGGAGGCCACAGCAGAAGCCCTTCCATGTGGGGCCTCCAGGACATCGATATCGAAATAGTCATACATAAAGACAGAACAGCCCACCGAGGCCACCCCGATCGTTTTCTCCCTGATCTTAAAGTAGTCAATGGCCTCTGCGACCAGCCGGTGGGCAATTCCGTGGTGACATCCCGGACAGAAGTGGAAGGGAATATCGATCAGGCATTCGGGACGCTTGAAAACGAGATCCATTCTTAACCCCTCCAAATCCGAAATGCGAATATCGAAATCCGAAACAAATCCAAATTACCGAAATTAGAATGACCAAAACAGTTTTGTACATTTGGTAATTCGAGCTTTGAATTTGTTTCTTGCTTCGGATTTCGAATTTCGAGTTTACGAATTAACATTGTAGTATTTCTTAATCTCTTCCAGCACTTCTTCAGGGGAGGGGAGGGAACCTGGAGGCCTGCCGTAGAAATGGACCCCGGCATCCCGATCGACTGATAGTTTCACATCCTCCACCATTTGCCCTGTATTCAATTCGACGGTTAAAAAGAGCTTAACCTTTTTTGAAATTTCATGGAGGGCTTTCTCCGGATAAGGGAATAGGGTGATCGGACGGAAAAGGCCAACCTTCATCCCTTCCTCTCTGGCTAACTCCACAGAGGTTTTAGATACCCTGGCCATACTTCCGAAGGCCACCACGACCAGTCTGGCATCGCCTGTTAAAAAGGCCTCAAACCGGACTTCCTCTCTCTTCATCTGCTCATATTTCTGGAAGAGTTTCCAGTTATGGGCGGAGAGCTCACCGTCCTGAAGATAAAGGGACTTGAGACGGTTGGGTTTCCTTCCTTTTGCCCCGGTCAGAGCCCAATCCTTGGGTGGAAGGTCCATCCGCTCGGGTTTTTTACGGACAAGAGGTTCCTTCATCTGACCGATGAGGGCATCCCCGAGGATCATCGCAGGATTTCGATACTTATCTGCGAGGTCAAAGGCGAGGCAGGTCAGGTCATACATCTCCTGAACCGTTGAAGGGGCAAGGACAATCGTCCGATAATCTCCGTGTCCTCCGCCCCGGGTTGCCTGAAAGTAATCCCCCTGTGAAGGGGAGATGCCACCCAACCCCGGTCCGCTTCGTGAAATGTTCACAATGACAGCCGGGAGTTCACTTCCTGCCATATAGGAGATCCCCTCTTGCATGAGGGAGATCCCTGGGCTGGAGGAGGAGGTCATGGCTCTCGCACCAGTGGCAGAGGCTCCCAGAAGGAGGTTGATCGAAGCGATTTCACTTTCCGCCTGGATGAATTCCCCTCCCAAAGGAGGGAGGTGCCTGGAGAGGTATTCCGGAATGTCATTCTGAGGTGTGATGGGATAACCGAAGTAAAGGAGACATCCCGAATCAATGGATCCCATGGCGATCCCTTCATTCCCTTTGGCCAGGATCTTTTCAGGACTTTGATTCGCCACGTTCCCTCCAGACCTGAATCGCCACATCAGGGCAGATCTCTCCGCAGATGGCACAACCCGTACATCCCCCGTTTCCATTCCAGACGACAAAGAAATACCCCTGGCGGTTGATCTCCTCACCGGTTTTTAGCAATCCCTTCGGGCAGGAGATGGTGCAGAGTCCGCATCCTTTGCACCGCTCTTTGTCAATTTCGATTTTAGCCATGATCGTCCTTAACGAATTTAATCAATCAGACTCTTCGCTTCGCTCAGAGTGACAGACGGGGTGTCATTCTGAAGGAGCGAAGCGACTGAAGAATCTCAGCTTAGATTACTTTCAGGTCTTTGAAATGTCTGATCTCCTCTTCTGAATACCCTATCTCTTTTAACACTTCCACCGTGTGTTCTCCCCATAATGGGGGTGGAGTTCGAATCTCAAAAGGGAATTGGGAAGACTTGATGGGATTTCCCACCTGGCGGATCTTCCCTTCCACAGGGTGTTCGACCTCTACCGCCATCTTTCGATGCAGGACCTGGGGATGTTGAAATACCTCCTCAAGGTTTAAGACGGGTTCGCAGCAGGCATCCACGTCTCTGAAGAGTTCAGTCCATTCCTTGAGTGTTCTGGTTTTAAAGAGCTGCCGGATCTCTTCAATGACCCGGATCCTTTCTTCCCCTTCGACAAACTGTTTGGCAATGAGGTCTCTTCTTTGAATGGCTTCACAGAAGTTCTTCCAGAATTTGGGCTCCAGGGCTCCCAGGGAAAGATATCTCCCATCCTTCGTCGGGTAGACCTGATAACAGGCATATCTTCCCGAGAGGTGCATCTCCCCCCGTCTCGGAAGTTTTTTCTCCATGAGATAACTCGCCCCATGGATGGAGAGCCAGGAGAGGACACCGTCATGCATGGCGATGTCGAGATATTGCCCCTGGCCTGTTTTTTCACGATGGACGATGGCAGCAAGGATGGCAATGGCCGACATCATTGCCCCTCCCCCGATATCTGCAATCTGAACGCTCGGGATCACCGGTTCCCCATTCCTCGGGCCGGTCAATTCAAGAATGCCCGCCAGACCGATATAGTTGATATCATGACCGGATCTCTCCCGATAGGGCCCATCCTGTCCATATCCGGTCAGGGAGCAGAGAACGACCCTTGGATTTCTCTTTTTCAAATCCTGGTATCCGATCCCGAGACGTTCCATGACGCCGGGTCTAAAACCTTCCAGGACAGTATCATAAGTCCCGATTAACTTATAAAAGATCTCCTTTCCTTCTTTTAGCTTGAGGTTCAATCTCATGCTTTTTTTATTACGGTTCAGGGCGAGGAAGTAGGCACTGTCCTCTTTCAGAAGAGGGCCCATCTTCCGGATATAATCTCCCTGTTCCGGGTCTTCGATCTTAAGAACCTCCATTCCGAGGTCCGCCAGGAGGAGGGAACAGTAAGGGCCTGGCAGAAGCCTTGAGAGGTCGAGCATTTTAAAGCCAGCAAGCAATCCCACTCTTCTCTCCGTTTCAACAAATAATGAAAATAAATAACATATTAAATTTAAAAATAAAAGTCTTCCATTTCTGACCCTTTAGAAGAAAATACCTCTTGACGGGAAATCTTAAGAGTGATATTCAATGAACCTCAAAGGAGTCGATTTTTCAATTTAAAGGGGGGTTAAAAATGAAGAAAAGTTCGAAGGGCAAAACGAAAAAGACTTTAAAGAAAGTTTCGAAAAAACCTTCTAAAAAGCCTTTGAAAAAGACTTCAGGAAAACTTAAGAGAAAGGTCTCAAAGAAAGTCACAAAGAGGGTTTCAAAGAAATCTCCCGTCAAACTTTTAAAGAAGCCTTCGAAAAAGCCACCCAGAAAACCTCCTAAAAAAGCAATGGAAAAACCACCTGTCTCAAAGGTCACCGCTCCGGTCACCCGGACTGCAAAGAAACCCCTCTGGGTTCCCTCTCCGGAGCGGATTCAAAACGCCAATATCACCCGGTTTATCCATTTTGTTAATCAGAAATACGGTAAGGATTTCAGAACCTATCGTGATCTCTATCAGTGGTCAGTTGATTCAATTCCGGACTTCTGGGCTGCCGTGTGGGATTTTACCGGGATAAAGGCTTCGAGACCATACGATCAGGTGGTGGACGACCTGAAAAAATTCCCGGGGGCAAGATGGTTTCCGGGGGCAAGGCTCAATTTTGCGGAGAATCTCCTCCGCTACAGGGATGATCGCCTGGCCTTTATCTTTAAGGGAGAGATACAGAAATCCGCCCAGATGACCTACAGAGAACTTTATTCGACAGTTGCACGGCTGGCAAAATCGTTGAGACAGATCGGGATCCAGCCTGGAGACCGTATTGTAGGATACATGCCGAACCTGATGGAGACAGCCATTGCCATGCTTGCGACAACGAGTATCGGAGCGGTCTGGTCTTCCTGTGCCACGGATATCGGGCCGCAGGCCGCCCTGGATAGGCTCAGTCAAGTTGAGCCCAAGGTCTTATTTTCGGTGGATGGTTACTTTTACAAGGCCAAATCCTTCAATACCCTTGGAAATGTTGCCGAAGTTGCCAGAGGCATCCCTTCCCTGAAGAAGGTTGTCGTCATTTCCTATACCGGGTCCTATACCGGGAGCAAACCGGATATCGGAAATATTCCCAACGGTGTCCATTATGAAGACTTCCTGGCGCCTGAAAAGGAGCCGGCCCTTGAATTTGAGCAATTGCCTTTTGAACATCCTGTCTTCATCATGTTTTCCTCCGGTACCACTGGCAAGCCAAAATGTATGGTCCAGGGAGCCGGGGGAATTCTCATTCATCACCTGAAAGAGCTTATGCTCCATACCGATCTCAAACGTGAAGACAGGCTTTTTTACATCACCACCTGTAGCTGGATGATGTGGAACTGGATGCTGAGTTCCCTTGGCGTTGGAGCAACAGTGGTCCTCTACGATGGTAATCCCAACTACCCTGATGCCTATGCCATGTGGAAGATGGTTCAAGACGAGAAGATCACCATCTTCGGACTCAGCGCAAGCTATATCAACTACCTCCGGAGCGAAGGGATTCAACCCGGGAAGAAGTACGATCTCTCCTCTCTGAGAGAGATTTCCCAAACCGGCTCCGTCCTTTCGGCAGAGGGTTTTGAATGGGTCTACCGGGAGGTTAAAAAGGACTTTCATTTCAATTCTATCTCCGGTGGAACCGATATCAATGGTTGCTTTGCGATCGGCAGTCCGATTCAGCCAGTCTATGCGGGAGAACTGCAGAGCCCTGCCCTGGCCATGAAGGTAAAGGCCTATGATGAGAATGGAAAGGCCATGTGGGACAAAGAGGGAGAGCTGGTCTGTGAGGCTCCTGCTCCTCCCATGCCCCTCTATTTCTGGAATGATCCCGGCGGAGAGAAATATAGAGCCGCCTACTTTGAGAACTATCCCGGTGTCTGGCGCCACGGGGATTACATTGTGATGCACAGCGATACGGGTGGCATCACCTTCTATGGCCGTTCGGATGCCGTTCTGAAACCCTCCGGGGTCCGTATCGGGACCGCAGAGATCTATAATGTGGTGGAGAGGATCGAGGGGATTGCCGACAGTCTGGCCATCGGGCAGAACTGGGAGGGTGAACAGCGGGTTATCCTATTTGTCAAACTGGCACCGGGCACTCAGTTGACTGACGGATTGAAGGGTACGATCAAAAAGACCCTTCGTGAGAAGGCTTCTCCCCGCCATGTTCCTGCGATCATCATGGAAATGCCCGATGCTCCATATACCCTGAATATGAAGAAGGTGGAAAGCGCGGTCACCAATATCATCCATGGAAGGCCGGTTCTCAACAGGGATGCCTTGAGTAATCCGCAGGTTCTCGATTATTTCGAGAAGATCGTCCCGGAATTGCAGAAATAAAAAAGGGTTTAAGGGGTCAAGGGGGCAGGGTTCAAGGGTTTAATTATCAGTAAGAAATTCACTGGAACTCTGGAACCCTCGAATCCTGGGACCCTATTTTTTAAGCGCAAACTTGGCTGCGATTTTGATCGCCTGGATCATGCTTTCGGGATTTGCACGGCCTTCTCCGGCCTTTCCAAAGGCTGTGCCGTGATCCACGGAAACCCGGATGATAGGAAGCCCGCAGGTGATGTTAACCCCTGACATAGACCCCCAGGTTTTTGTTTTATCATCGTATTGAAAACCGATCAGCTTTGTTGGTATATGGCCCTGATCATGATACATGACCACGACCAGATCGTATTGACCTCCCTGCATCTTTGAAAAGATCGTATCAGGAGGAATAGGACCTTCCACGTTCAACTCTTCTTTCTGTGCCTGTTTGATGGCGGGTTCGATCTCCTCAATCTCCTCTCGACCAAACAGACCTTCTTCTCCGGCGTGGGGATTTAATCCGGCCACTGCGATCCTCGGATTCTGAACCCCCAACCTTCTCAGTGCATCATATCCCAACCTGATGACACGATAGACTCTCTCCTTCTTAACTCGCTCGCATGCTTCTCTTAAAGAAACATGAGTTGAAACATGGATCACGCGAAAATTTTGGTGGACAAGCATCATCGCATAGTCTTTTGTATGTGTCAGGTTTGCATAGATCTCGGTGTGGCCGGAGTAATGAAAACCAGCCAGGTTGATGGCCTCCTTGCTGATGGGTCCGGTCACGGTCGCGTCGATCTCCTTTGCCATGGCAAGCTCAATTACTTTCTTCACGTATTCGAAAGAGGCTCTACCATAATCGGCTGAAACGGTTTTGTGTTTGATGGATTTGCCGTCGACATTTTTCAGATCGAGAAGGTCGATCGCCCCAAACTGGTAGACACCCTCTTTTGGAGCGGTAATGGTATAAATGTTTAGGTCAACGTTTGAAAACTTTATCGCTTCCCTCATCATCTCTGCTTCAGCCACCACGAGAGGCCTGCAGA
>CAZXMB010000129.1:0-8401 GCA_964641715.1 uncultured Syntrophaceae bacterium | reverse complement strand
AAAGTGCGGGCTTAAGATTTTACAATATCAGAGCGTAGGCCTTCCCGTGGTCTGTGCTCCTGTTGGGGTCAATAGGGATATTGTCGAAAATGGGGTTAATGGATTTTGGGCAGAAAATGAAACTCAATGGGAGGATCGGCTCCTGAAACTCATCGAAGGAGAGGCCTTAAGGAGAGAGATGGGTCTTAGGGGGAGAATGACCGTGGAGCAATCCTATTCCCTTGAGGTGAATGGTCCCCGAATTCTAAGCGTTCTTAAGAAAGTTTGTCATTCGTGAAGGACAATTCCATTGAAATGGCTTTTATTTAAATTAGCCTTTCTTTACCCAAGGATTTATGCCTTTTTCTGCTACTACCGAAAAGGACGAAGAAGGAAAGAGATCGAGGACAAATTCTCATTTTTTTTAAAGGAACGGTTAACCTCTGGAAATAGAAGGGAAATCGTAAGGCATATTTTTGAATTGAGAGGGTCGAGAAAGGTGATGCATTACCTGATCCCTCTCCTGGATCATCGAGTGATTGATCATTTTTTCAAATTTGAGGGTCTTCACCATCTGGATCAGGTATTAAAAAAGGGAAGAGGCGTTGTCCTGATGGCAGGTCATCTTGGAAATCCTCATCTTGCATTCTGTTCGTTTAGGGCGATGGGATACGATCTGATCCTCATCAAGGGGGGAGCTCCCCGAAAGTTGAAACCTCGAAAGCATAGATATTGGGAGACAATAGAAGATACCATTTTTGTTTACGACTCTGAGCTTTCGTCAGACTATAAAGAAAGGATCCTGGGAAGCCTGCGATCCGGTAAGATTGTTCACTACTATGGAGATACAAGAGAGGGAAAGAGAAAAGAGAGAGTCTCCTTTCTAGGAAGAGAGATGGATTTTTCTACCGGAATGATTCATCTCGCTCATCGAGCCGGCGCTGCAATCATCCCTTGTATCCACCTCTATCATCAGGGAAGAATAACCATCATCCTGAAGGAACCTATCGATCATCAATGGGAAAAGGGGGAAGGTGAATATAGGCGAATCATTTCAGAATTTGCCCAATTATTAGAAACCTATATCCTTGATTTCCCAGAACAGTACATGGGAGTTTATGGACCCACCGTGATATCAGAATATTTCCATTCCCATACTAACGAAAGGAGGCCCTGGAAAGGTTAAAAGATGAGAAAAGCGGTGATTAACTATGTCCAATGGGCCATTGGACGATTCCCTTACGAGGAACCTATCCTCGATACCTGTGCCGGGTGGGAACCCAATTACTACCAGCCCCTCTTTCCGGGGAAACGGTATATTAAACAGGACATGCAGGATTTCGATCCGCCCTGCATCGATATCATCTGTGACATTTCGGATATGAAACCCATTTCCGATGGAAGTATCGGACTGGTCCTTAACCTCGAATCCCTCGAACACCTCCCCTATCCGCAAAAGGCGATCGATGAAATTCATCGCATCCTCCGTCCCGATGGACTTCTCATCCTGACGACTGTCATGCATTTTAAAATTCACCGGTGTCCGAAGGATTACTGGCGATTTACTCCGGAAGGGATAGAGCTTATTCTCAAGCGATTCAAGATTTTAGATTGTGCTCTGGAAGGTGATCTGAAGAGACCAAAGGGAATATGGGTTACCGCCCGAAAGGCTTCTTCGCAAGAGGATTGTGGCAAACTTCCTCCTTTAAGGATAGTCAAAAGCGATGATAGATTTTCCGAGAAATTGAAGAGAAAAATGAGGCGGTTTTTCTCCAATCGTAACGCAATGCCATAGTCCATCGTGAAACTTAAAGCTTATGAAGATCCCATCTTTTAAAAAGGTTTCTGCGAGTGAGATGAAGGGTTGGCTGAGGGAGGACATCATTCCTTTCCTTCCTCCCCCTTTTTTTGAAAATCCGTTCCCTTTTATTCTAAGATCAGGAGGAAGACTCATCGGAGAATCGAAATGGCGATGGGCTGCTATTATTACCCTTTCAAACGGAAAGAAAATATTTTTGAAGAGGGATAAGACAAAGGGATGGACTGAATCCCTGAGGTATCTTCTCTTCCCATCAAAAGGGAGAAAGGAGTGGTTTATTGCTTACCAAATGCAAAAGAGAAACCTTCCTGTTCCGGACCCATTAGGCTGGCTTGAACGAGTTCGCCGGGGCATGGTCAGAGAGAGTTACTACCTGTCGAAAGCCATCGAATCGGGAGTTTCGCTGACAGAACGATTGGATCTCTTAAGGGACGAAAAGGTTCTTTCCAGCCTGGCAAAGACGGTCATCAGGGTGCATCAGTCAGGTCTTGATCATAAGGACTTCCATGCAGGAAACTTTCTCTGGGATGGTGAATCCTTTTTTCTCACGGATCTCCATCGTGCCCGGATCCTGAAATCGCTCAGTCTCAAACAAAAATTGTGGTCACTGGCCCATCTCTTTCATTCATTGAGATCAATATGGGAAAAAGGAGATCAGGTTAAATTTCTTAAAGCCTATTTTGACGGAGACTCCACCCATATTCAAGAGCAGGAGAGGTATCTCGAAAAAATCCACTCCCGGATGATTCGCCTCCAGAGAAGACAATGGAGGAGCAGAACGAATCGCTGTCTGAAGGAGAGCACAGAGTTTTCAGCCAAAAGGGAGAAAGGGATTCGGTATTGTCACCGGAGAGAGTATTCTCTCGATCAAATCAAAAGGGTTGTTGAAACCCATTTGAGCCTTGTTAAAGAAGAACCCTCCTCCTTGGCAAAATATTCGTCGGAAGTAGCCGTTTCCGTATTCTACACAGGGGCATTAATCCCAGCACAAGGCGTCATTGCTGCGGAAGCAGGAATCCAGGAAGAAACTGGATTCCCCCGTATCAAGGACGGGGCAGGCCTAGTCAAGCCCGGGATGACAAACGGCAAAGGACTTTTAGCGTCACGTACAGGTGGCGGAGAAAAGAAGGTATGTGTGAAACAATTTTGCTACCCAAGCTCTTGGCAACGCTTCAGGAAACGCTTTCGTCGTTCAAAAGGGTTAAAGGCATGGGTTGCCGGGAATGGCTTGATCGTGAGAGGGATTGCCTCTTTGAAGCCTTTTGCCCTGGTGGAGAGGAGGGATTGGCTGGGATTGACGGAGAGTTTTTTTGTGATGGAGGCTCCTCAAAGGGCCGAGGAATTAGACCGGTACCTCTCCAGGGGTTTTGATACCCTGAAAGAAAAGAGACTCTTTATCAAGGCCTGTGCGAATTGGCTATTTCATCTCCATCAGAAAGACCTTTATCATCAAGATATGAAGGCCTGCAATATTCTCGTCTTAAAAGAGGGTCCAACCTGGGATTTCCGGCTCCTCGATTTGGAGGATCTCCTGCTCGACAAAAGAGTGGACGAGAAGAGGGTATTTAAGAATTTACTCCAGCTCAATACCTCTATCCCTCAATTTATTACCCGGACAGACCGATTGAGATTTTTTAGTGAATATCAACGTCTTCGTCCAATCGTCGAAGATGAGCAGGGTTTCCTCTCTCAATTGATCCGCAGGAGCAGGGAAAGGGGGGTCGTCTATGTCTCACCGGAAGGCGTGGTTGAGGAGAGAAGCGGATACAGTTCTGAGATGAAATAGAACATGAAGATCATCCCTTGCGAAGTATGCGGATCACAACAGCACCAGCTGCTTTTTGAAGGCCGGGATCGGATTTTTAGAATCCCGGGGGTTTTTAAAATTGTGAAATGTCTGGAATGCGGGCTTCTATTTATCAATCCCCAGCCCGAGCCGGAGGCATTGAGAAAATATTACCCAGAGAAATATCATGAAAGCCAATTGGTCCGCTTCAAGGAATATTCATGGTTGAGAAAAAAGATTCTCGAGACCTATTGGGGATATCTTCTCTGTCCGGGCACCTCAACAGGACGGAAGCTATTTCAACAATGTGTTCTTCTTCCGCTTCGATGGCGATATCGCAATTCCATTCACTTTGTCGAAAAGGGAAGGCTTTTGGATATCGGATGCGGAAACGGAACGGAGCTTTATAAATTGAAAAAGATGGGATGGGAGACGTATGGCGTAGAGGTGCATAAGGAGGCTTCTGAGCGTGCAAGATCAGGGGGGCTCTCCGTTTTCACAGGAGACCTTTTTGAAGCGAATTTCCCCGATCAATTTTTTGATGTGGTGAGAATGAGTTTCGTATTGGAACATCTTCCCAATCCCAGAGAGACTCTGGTAGAGATCAAACGCATTTTGAATCCCCAGGGGCGGATTTATATCTCCATCCAAAATGCAAGAAGCCTCAACTATTGGCTCTTTGGAGAAAGGTGGTTCAGTCTGGATGTTCCCCGTCATCTTTTTTCTTTTTCAGTTGAAACGATTAAAAGGCTAACCTCCTCTCTGGGTTTAAGGGTGAAAGCAATCCGATTCGACTCCGGGACAAGAACCTTTTTAGCCAGCCTTCAATACTGGATCAATGACCGGTATGAAGGAAGATGCTTGGTTCAAGGAAAACAATCAATTTATGAAAGCCATTTATTCAGATATCTTTTCCGGCCTTTCTGCTGGTTTTTGGATCGAATCCGATTGGGAGATTTGATTCACCTTGAGATTATTAATAAGACATGAGCGATCTATCCATTGTCATCGTCAATTGGAATACAAAAGATTTATTAATTCAGTGTCTGAAGTCTCTCAAGTGGACTTTGCAGAGATTGGAGATGGAAGTCTTTGTGGTGGATAACGGATCTACGGATGGAAGTAAAGAAGCGGTGAGAGCGGAATTCCCTGAAGTGGTCCTTATCGACAATCCATTGAATCTCGGATTTGCAAAGGCCAATAATCAGGCGATGAGGTTGTTGAAAGGAAAATACGCCCTCCTTCTTAATCCGGATACACAGGTGAAGGAAGGAGCCATTGAAACCCTGAAGGCCTTTATGGATCATCATCCTGAGGCAGGTGTGGTTGGACCCCAGCTATTGAATGGGGAGGGTTCGAAACAGAACTCCATTGCCAATTTCCCATCTCTGGCTACAGAGCTGCTTAATAAAAGTTTCCTCCGTTGGCTTTTTCCAGGTCGCTTCCCAGGGAAAGAGAGAACCTATTCTGATCCTATCGAAGTCGATTCCGTGATCGGTGCCTGTATGATGGTGAGGCGAGAAACAATGGAGCAGGTGGGGTTGTTAGACGAGGGATACTTCCTTTTTTTAGAAGAGACCGACTGGTGCTTTCGGATGAAGAAGGCGGGATGGAAGGTTTTCCATTATCCCCGGGCTGAACTCTATCATTTCCAGGGAAAGAGTGCCGAACAGGATAAAAAGAGAGCCAGGGTGGAATATTATCGTTCCCGTTACCTCTTTTTTAAAAAAAACAGGGGAGTCTGGCAATGGGTTATCCTCCTGGTCGGATTGCCGATTAAATTGGGGATTGAATTTGTTTCAATGTCAATTGTTTGCATCCTGACAGGTTTTGCGGTAAAAAAGTGGAGAAGTAAATTTTCTAATTATGCTTATCTTGTGGGGTGGCACCTCAAAGGATGTCCGGAAGGAATGGGATTGAAACCCCTAAAATGATCATTGAAAAATAGTCATTGCAAAATTAGCATTGCAAATGGTTCTTATGATTAATCTTTTTCAAAAGGATAATTGCTAATTGATCATTGCTAATTGTTAATTTTGAACTGAATTTTGATGGGAGGCTCTATGATTGGCATTGCTATCGTTGGAGCTGGGGCATGGGGGAAGAATCATATCCGGGTATTTTCTGAGATTCCCGATGTTCAATTGAAATATATCTGCGATACCAATTCATCCCAATTATCTAATTTACGTAAGTCTTATCCCCGGTCAAAGATGGTTGAGAACTTAGGCCCCATCCTTTCTGACCTTGAGATAAAAGGAGTGGTGATTACCTCCTCTGCGGCGTCCCACTTTCACCTGGCCAGAGAAGTTCTTCTTGCGGGGAAGGATGTGCTGGTTGAAAAACCAATGGCTTTAAGTGTGAAGGATGCAGAGGAGATGGTGAGGATCGCAGAGGAGAAAGAACGGATTCTTACGGTAGGTCACCTCCTGATTTACCATCCTGTGTTCGATCGGTTGAAAGAGATGATCGATTGTGGAGATCTCGGAAAGGTTCATTATATCTATACTCAAAGGGTCAACCTCGGAATCATTCGTCAGGACGAAAATGCCCTCTGGTCATTTGCCCCTCATGATCTGTCTGTCATCCTGAAGCTTTTCGGGGAAGGCCCGCTGGTTGTTTCCGCAAACGGAGAGAGCTACGTTCAAAAGGATATCGAGGATGTGGTTTTTCTCAGCCTTCACTTTGCAGATGGGAAGATGGCTAACGTCCATCTGAGCTGGCTTGACCCTCACAAGGTAAGAAAGATTACTATCGTGGGCTCAAAGAAGATGGCCGTCTTTGATGATATGGAGGCTTCTGAGAAGTTGAAGGTCTATGACAAAGGGGTGAGAAGCCCCTCATATGATTCGTATGGAGAGTATCTCAGCCTGAGGTTTGGGGATATTACGATTCCAAATATTAAGATGGCAGAACCCCTTCGGGCAGAGGCTGAACATTTTATCCATTGTATTCAGACGCGGAAACAGCCCAAAACCGGAGGACGGGATGGGATTGAAGTCGTGAAGATTCTTGTTGCAGCCCAGCAGTCCCTGAAACAGAAGGGATTTCCAGTTAACCTGTAATGGAGGTCAGAAATTAAAGACCAAAGGACAAGAGATGAAAAAATATTTTGCACATCCTACTGCTATTATCGGAAAACCTGTGGAGATCGGAGGAGGGACAAAAATCTGGCATTTTTCTCATATCATGGCAGGGGCCAGGATTGGAAAGAACTGCGTAATCGGGCAGAATGTCTTTATTGGCCGTGGGGCTATCCTTGGAGATAATATCAAGGTGCAGAATAATGTCTCCGTCTATGACGGGGTGGTATTAGAAGATGATGTTTTCTGTGGCCCATCGATGGTCTTCACCAATGTCTTTAACCCCAGAAGTTTCATCTCGAGGAAAAAGGAGTTTCGCAAGACCCTGGTGAGAAGAGGCGCAACCATCGGAGCCAATGCCACGGTTATCTGCGGTAATACGATCGGGCAGTATGCCTTGATCGGAGCATCTTCCGTTGTCACAAAGGATGTGCCGGATTACGCACTGGTTTATGGTAACCCGGGGAGGGTAAAGGGTTGGGTTTGTCAGTGTGGTGTGGAAATCACCTTTCGGTCCGGAAAAGCGGCATGCAAGGCCTGCGGAAAGATATATAAAAAAGACCGAATCGAAGTGAGGTTAATTTGAAAATAAAGGTCAAAAGGTAGTGGTAAGGATGCCCGTTTCGGTAAAGGGTGGCGTTGTTAGTCTTTGAATCACTTAACCGTAACTCTTTGACTATATCCGAAACCGGCTTCGTAACCTTAACCCATAGACTAGACTATTGTTGTTCGTGAATGATGTATCCAGTCGAAAACTTGTCCTGAGCGGAACCGAAGGAATGAAGATTGTTACCATCGTTGGAGCAAGACCTCAGTTTATTAAAGCGGCTACGGTCAGCCGTGCCATTCAAAAATTTAATAAGAGAAAGAATCGAATTCAAGAAATATTAGTCCATACAGGTCAACACTATGACTATCTGATGGACCGGGTCTTTTTTGAAGAACTTGACCTTTCTGAGCCGCATTACCATCTGGGAGTAGGGTCGGGGTCCCACGGGAAACAGACCGGGATCATGCTTGAACGGATCGAGGCCGTTCTTCAAAAAGAGAAACCAGGGGCGGTTCTTGTTTACGGCGATACGAACTCAACCCTGGCCGGGGCATTAGCTTCTGCCAAGTTGAATATTCCGGTGGCCCATGTGGAAGCAGGGTTGAGAAGCCACAGGAGGAGTATGCCGGAGGAAATCAATCGACTTCTCACCGACCATCTTTCCACTTTTCTTTTCTGCCCAACAACCCAGGCGATCAAGAATTTAGAGAAAGAGGGGATTCGACCGGGTAAAGGAAGAATTGTGAAAAATGTTGGCGACGTCATGTATGATTCAATCCTTTACTATTCCAGTTTAGGAGAAAAAAGATCCACGATTCTAAAGGATTTAGGCTTTTTAACTCCAAACTCCCAACAAAATATTCCGCAATCCGCAATCCGCAATCCGCAATATTATTTAGCTACCCTCCACCGTGCCGAAAATACCGATGATCCAAAGAGGCTAAAATCCATTCTGAAGGCCCTTCATCAGGTTGGAAAAGAAGCACTGGTTGTCCTCCCTCTCCACCCCCGAACTAAAAAAGTGATGGAAATGCATCATCTTTCTCCAGATCACGAAAGAATTAAATTGATTGAGCCGGTCTCTTATCTCAACATGTTATCTCTGGAAAAGCATGCCAGGGCCATTCTGACCGACTCCGGAGGTGTCCAGAAAGAAGCGTACTGGTTTAAAGTCCCCTGTTTAA
>CAZXMB010000128.1:0-8624 GCA_964641715.1 uncultured Syntrophaceae bacterium | reverse complement strand
ACCTGCCCTGACCGATCTCATGGTCTTTTGGATCCTCAGGAAAGTCCCTTTCCCACGGAAAGATCTCACTTAACTTCCTTTCCAGGGTTATGAAGAAATTGCCGAGACTCTCCGGTCGGAGAGCGGAGATGGAGATGCCTCCATATCTCTGGCAGATGGCTTTGACTTCTTCCGGTCTCACCCGATCCTCTTTATTGAAGACCAGCAGTCTTGGAATCCGGTTCAAATCCAGTTCAAGAAGTATCTTTTCAACGTCTTCCATATGATCTGAAAAACGGGGATCGCTGAGATCGACCAGATGGATCAATAGGTCGGATTCCTTCAATTCATCAAAGGTGGGGCGAAAGGCACCCATCAGGTCCTTGGGGAGATCTTTAATGAATCCTACGGTATCGGTGATCACCATCGGAGGGCCTTTCCTGTCCGAAGAGGAAGAACTGCCTAACCTCAGCCTTCGAGCTGCCGTATCCAGGGTGGCAAAGAGCTTGTCCTCTACATTGAAATGGCTTCGGGTGAGCAGGTTGAAAAGGGTCGACTTTCCTGCATTCGTATAACCGATGATGGAGAGAATGGGGACTCCCGTTTTTTCACGGTGAGCCCTTCTCTGCTGCCTCCTCAGACTTAATCTCTCCAATTCCCTTTCCAGAAGGTGAATCCGATCCCTCACCCTTCGTCGATCGATCTCCAATTTTGTTTCTCCAGGCCCTCTTCCACCGATTCCACCGGTCAGTCTCGATAGGGCAAGTGTTTTTTTGGCTAATCGTGGGAGAAGATATCTTAGTTGTGCCAATTCGACCTGAACCTTCCCATCCCTTGTTTCCGCCCGCTGGGCAAAGACATCTAAGATGAGCTGTGTCCGGTCAATGATCCTCAAATCCATTAAATCCGAAATCGCTGCGATTTGACCGGGACTTAAATTCTGATCAAAGATGATTAAATCAACCCCTAACTGCATGCATTTGACTAACAACTCTTTCAGCTTACCCTTTCCGATCAGTGTAAGGTGTGAAAGATACTGAGGTCTTTGAATCAGGGTATCGGCGACAGTGATACCGCTTGAATCTGCAAGTTTTTTAAGTTCCTCCATGGAGGCCTCTAAAGTTTCCCTATTCTCTCTGCTCACAGAAAGCAGAATGGCCCTCTCCTTGGACCCCTGGGTGGTAATCGCCTGTTGACCCTTCTGGAATTCATCCTCAAGAGACTGGATGAATTTCAAGAAATCAATTTCCAGCTGTCTAAAAGAGGAGGAGGATTCGATCTTCCAGGCCTTCTTTTCAGGATTATCGGGAAGGAGGTAAGCGAAATAAACCCTCTCAGGCGATCCATCCTCTTGGGGAGTAAGGACAACCATCATGTCCAGCCTTAAAAGGGTCAGATCTGTCAGATCCTCTTCGGTTAGGGGTTCTCCCTGAAGGTGGGTATGTACGAGACGCAAACCCCTGAGTCTTGGCATTCCGGTTCGGTACCTCTGGAGATCTGGGATGGTCATCCCTTTCTGATCTCCGACTATAACCATCTCAATCGATCCCCTTCGGCCGATGAGAATGCCGATCTGTCTGCGGATTTCAGTGGCAAGCTCGATTAAAAAATGGGCGATCTCTGAGGTGATGATCCACTGGGGAGGGATCTTCTTTCGATAGAGGTGCTCAATCTTTCTGATCTGACTGGGTTTTAAGCCAATGGTATTTCCAAAAACGCGGTTAATCTATTCCTCCTTTTTAAATATTTTAATACGGCCTCAAAAATAAATCAACTCTTTCTATTCATTGAGAAATTCGACCCTTCCTTCTCCTCCTTTTTCCCCTTTTCTTAAGACCCTTAACTCCAAAAAATGCTGAAGAACCCATAGATTGGTAAGCAGATGGTCAGTGAGCCGGGTAGTGGTAAATGAGGATCTCCCTTTTGCCAGAGCCATGAAAGGGATCAGCTGGTCTCCCAGATGGGGATCGAGACAACCTTTAGCCTTAAAGTAATCTTTGAAGGCATCTACGGCCTCGTCAGCCACCTTCTCTGCTGGCTTACCCTTCGAGCCTAAAGAAGAAAATCCGGCGATTGCCCCTTCATAATCAGCCATTATGGCCATGAAAGAACCGGGACTATCCGAAGGGGCATCCTCAAGAACAGCGATCTCAGCCTCTTTCTTCAGCTCCTTATGGATCCTTTTCAGGGCTTGTTCCTTCTGTCGCTCCGCCACATGCCTGGGAAGGTGAGAGACCGTGGAGAGTCCCCGAATTCCTTTTAGCGAACCTCGATCAACCAGTGATATCGCCTTCAATTCACCCGGCGGATTAACCTTCAGGTCCATCATCCCCCCTCCTTTCGGATAGTAGCCCCATCTTTCAAGGATTGCCTCTGCAGAAATCCCCATCCTCTCAATCGCAGGTAATAAAACCTCAGAGAAGTAATGAAACGGAGGGCTCCATGGAACATGAGTACCTCCGATCAAGGTGGCTTTTGAGGTTCCCCGAGCCATACTAAGAGGGAGGAGAATCGCCTGAAGAATGAGGGTAACAGAGCCTGCTGTTTTCACCTCGAACCGATAATTTCCTGGAATGATCTTTTGAGGGAAGAAGGTGATTCTTTGCGACCCAACCTCAGCCCCCTCCACATGACCCTCTGCAATTTGGGCTGACGCTTCGACTGCTTTCAGGTGCTGGGCCTGAAGACCGGGATTCCTCCGTTTTGATCGAATATGATGGATGGTAAAGGGCTTTCCCAATATCGCAGAGAGGGCAAGGGAGGTCCTTAAGATCTGTCCTCCGCCTTCTCCGAAAGAACCATCGATTTCAACTAACTCTTTTTCTTCCATTTTCTTTCATCCTTAAATTATTAGAAAGGCGGCCTGATGTCAATCGATCATAAGAGAAGGAAATAAGGAAAAGATGTTGAAAATGATCTGTTTTGTGTTAATCTTGATCCATCTCCAGAAGAAGGTGTCCGATGGTTTAAACCGATCCTGCTGGGTTTGGGAACGTGTAAATGGATTTTGGATTAGACCCCAATTTTATACCATTTGACAATCTTCTCTTTTTAAGATATTTTTCATTAACGAGGTGTGAATTTGAAGATGAAAAAAGGATACCTACTTGTGGCCGTATTCTTCCTCCTCCCGTTCCTCATCGGGACACCTGCGCATTCCGAAGAGAAGGCACCTATCTATCTCATCGAAGTTGACGGGATCATCAATCCCGCCACAGCGAAATTCATGATTGAGTCGATTGATCAAGCCCAGGAGAAAGGGGCTCAGTGCCTGATTATCCAGCTCGATACACCCGGGGGGTTGATGGAATCGATGAGGGTCATCGTTAAAAAGATCCTCACAGCCAATCTCCCTGTCATCGTCTATGTGGGTCCTCGAGGAGCGAGAGCGGCCTCAGCAGGGGTATTTATTACCCTGTCCGCCCATATCTCCGTGATGGCTCCGAGCACGCATATCGGAGCAGCCCATCCCGTGACCTTAGGTGAGGGAAAAGAGAGCAAGACCATGTCTGAAAAAATTGTCAATGATACCGTCTCCTATATTAAGACCATTGCAAAGACGAGGGGTAAAAATGCGGACTGGGCTGAAAAAGCAGTCAGAAAGAGCGCCTCCATCACGGAAGAGGAAGCGGTCAAATTGAATGTGGTTGACTTTATCAGCCCTGATGTCCATGACCTTCTCGATAAGATTGATGGAAAGGTCATTCATTTTGACGGGGTGACCCGTACCCTCCTTACAAAAGGATTACAACCCCGCTCCATTCAGATGAGCTGGCGTTATCGATTCCTGGATATCATCTCAAATCCCTCGATCGCCTATATTTTGCTGATGTTAGGGATCTACGGCGTCTTTTTCGAACTTTCCAATCCCGGAGCCATCCTGCCCGGGGTGGTCGGGGGAATCTTTCTCATCCTTGCCTTCTATTCCCTTCAGATGCTCCCCATCAATTTTGCGGGACTGGCCCTCATCCTCTTTGCCATTATCCTGTTTATCGCAGAGATCAAGGTGGTCAGCCACGGACTGTTAGCCGTAGGGGGAGTGGTCTCGCTTTTCCTGGGCTCCATGATGTTGGTTGAAAGCCCGGCCGAATATATGAGGGTCTCCCTGAGCGTGATCATCCCGGCCGTTCTGGTCAGTGCGGCATTTTTCATCTTTGCTGTAACCATGGCGATCAGGGCACGGCTGAAGAAACCGACCACAGGGATGGAAGGGCTGGTTGGGGAAACAGGCGTAGTGACTACAGACCTCGTTCCTGAAGGAAAAATTTCGATTCATGGCGAGTTCTGGAATGCGGTGAGTGACCAAACGATTAAAAAGGGAGAGAAGGTACAGGTGATCGGTGTCGAAAATTTAAGGCTTAAAGTGAAAAAAATCGAATAGGAGGAGAAAAAATGGGTATTACAGGATTGCCTTCGGGAATGTTCTTTTTAATTATCTTTCTGGTGATCTTAGCGGCCTCAGCCATTAAAATTCTCAGAGAGTATGAACGGGGAGTCATCTTTCGATTAGGAAGGCTCATCGGTGCAAAAGGGCCCGGGATATTCTTTATCATCCCTGGAGTGGATAAGTTGTTGAGGATCAGTTTGCGGACAGTGACCATGGATATTCCCACTCAGGATGTCATTACCCGTGATAACGTTTCGATCAAGGTGAACGCAGTGGTTTATTTCCGGGTCATTGACCCGAATAAAGCGGTTGTGGAGGTGGAGAACTATCTCTATGCGACTTCTCAATTGGCCCAGACCACCCTCCGGAGCGTAGTCGGACAGGCAGATCTGGATGAGCTACTCTCTCAGAGGGAAAAGATCAATATCACTCTCCAGGACATTCTGGATAAACATACCGAGCCATGGGGAATAAAGGTTTCTCTGGTTGAGACCAAACAGGTGGATCTCCCCGAAGAGATGCGGAGGGCAATTGCCCGCCAGGCTGAGGCAGAAAGGGAAAGGAGAGCCAAAATCATCCATGCCGAGGGCGAATTCCAGGCCGCAGAGAAATTGGCTCAGGCGGCCAATGTGATCAGTGTCAACCCTGCAGCCATTCAATTGAGATTTCTCCAGACATTGACGGAGGTGGCCACCGAGAAGAACTCAACAACCATCTTCCCGGTCCCCATCGATCTGATCAAACCTTTTTTAGAAAAGAAATAACTGCCTCAGGGGCGATCGATTCATCGATCGCCCCTGCTTTTCCTCACCACCCAGTCCACTTTACTCCATATTCCCTGAAGGATACGGACATCCCGCTCCTCCATCGGGCTCTCCCCGAACAGCCGCCTGAACGTCTTCATCATCCTTTTCGAGTTCCGGGTTTCTAAGAATCCGATGCTGAGGAGTGTCTTCTCCATATGGTCGAACATCCTCTCCCTCTGCTCGGATGAGGCCATCGCAACAGCGGGTTTTGAAATGGTCTCACGGGTCTGAAAAAGCTCATAGGAGATAACCATGACTGCCTGGGCGAGATTGAGAGAGGGAAAGGTTGTTGAAGAAGGAATCCTTACATAAAGGTGACAGAGGCCTAACTCCTGATTGGTCAGCCCCTCTTTCTCTGAGCCGAATACAATTCCCACTGAGTTCATTTCTGAAATGGGGGCCAACTTCCGAATCATCTCTCTGGGGGTGAGAAGCGGAATTCTTCCTCTCCCTGTTCGTGAAGTCGTCCCGACGACACATCCCATATCAGAAATGGCCTCCCTGAGTGTTGGGAATTCTCCCGCCCTTTCTAAGATATCCTCAGCCCCGGAGGCCAATTTATAAGCGTCAGGATGGAGAGGTGAGTTCCCCTCCACCAGGATCAATTTGCAAAGACCCATGTTTTTCATGGCCCTTGCCACGGAGCCTATGTTCTCATGGAATCTGGGTCTCACCAGGATAATACTGACCGCATCGAGATTGACTCCTTCTCTCATATTCTATATTATACCTTTACCCGTCAGCCTTGACTATCCATTTTTTTTATCTTATTTACATCCGTTAAATGAAAGGGAGAAGTTGAAGGCAAAGGTTCCCTTTTTTGATTTGACTCATCAATTCCTCTTCTTGAAAGAGGAGATCCAATCCGCTTTGGACGAGGTCTATAAGACCCAACAGTTCATCCTGGGACCTCCCGTACAGGCCCTTGAACAGGCTATTGCGCCTTATTGCCAGACCCGGTATGCAGTGGGAGTTGCCTCCGGGTCGGATGCCCTTCTGCTTTCACTCATGGCCATAGGAATCGGACCCGGAGACGAGGTGATCCTCCCTCCCTTTACCTTCTTTGCAACCGCCGGGTCTGTCTCTCGCCTCGGAGCGATCCCCGTCTTTGCGGACATCGATCCGGAGACGTACAACATCGATCCCGCCGGAATCGAAGAGAGGATCACCTCGAAAACGAAAACCATCCTCCCCGTCCATCTTTTCGGGCAGTGTGCGGAGATGGATCCCATCCTTCAAATCTCAAAAAAGAGAGGCATTCATGTGATCGAAGATGCTGCCCAAGCCTTAGGGGCTGAATATAAACCCAGGTCTCATTCGGATAGCCGGAGAGCCGGTGGGATGGGAGATCTGGGATGTCTCTCTTTTTATCCGACAAAAAACCTGGGGGCTTTCGGTGATGCCGGAATGGTTGTGACCAATGACCCCGATCTTTCCGAAAAGGTCAGACTCCTGAGAGCTCATGGTAGCCAGCCCAAATACTATCACAAATGGATCGGAATCAATAGCCGCCTGGATACCCTTCAGGCCGCTATCCTTTTAGTTAAATTTAAATATCTTGAGAAATGGACCGAAGCCAGACAGAAGAGGGCCACAAGGTACCAGGAACTTCTCCAGGAACTCATCCGATCCGGAGTGGGGTTAAGGCTTCCAGGGATCCAATATAAAAACCGCCACATCTTCAATCAGTATGTGATCCGTGCACCCAAAAGAGACCGATTGAGAAAGTTCTTAACGGAAGAAGGGATTGGAACGGACATCTATTATCCCCTTCCCCTCCATTTACAGGAATGTTACTCCTCTTTAAAATATCGGCTCGGGGACTTCCCGGTTTCTGAGCAAGTTGCCAGAGAAGCCTTGGCCCTGCCGATTTACCCTGAATTAACTGAAGAGCAACAGGATAGGGTCGTTGATCGGATCAGTGCCTTCTATCGGAAAAAATAGATTGAACCACGTTTTGCCGTCCTATCCTTTTCTTTATTAAGTGAGGATAAAGAATGAGCGTTGATCAACTTCTCAAAAGGATCCTTAAGAAAAAAGTGTCGGTAGGCATCATCGGGTTGGGGTATGTGGGCCTCCCCTTGGTTTTAAGGTTTTGTGAGGAAGGCTTTAAGGTCATCGGTTTCGATGTCGACCGGAAAAAAGTGGACCTCCTCAAGAGAGGAAGAAGTTATTTAAAAAACATTCCCTCTTACCGCATCACCCGATTCATCAGGAATGGCCTTTTAGAGGTTACGGATAATTTCTCCCACCTGCGAAGACCGGATTGTATCCTGATCTGTGTTCCCACCCCTTTAACCGAAAAGAAAGAACCCGATCTCCAGTATATTGAAAATACAACGGCCTCGATCCAATCCCATTTGAGGAAAGGTCAACTGATCGTGCTTGAAAGCACAACCTATCCGGGAACCACTGAAGAGTTGATCCGACCAAGGTTGGAATCCACCGGTTTGAAGGTTGGAAGAGATTTCTTTCTCGGCTATTCTCCAGAGAGGGAGGACCCCGGGAATAAAGGATTTACCACCTCCCAGATCCCGAAAGTGGTCTCCGGAGTAACCCCTTCTTGTAAGAAGATGGTCGCCACTCTCTATGGTCAGGTCATTCGAAAGGTTATTCCGGTTTCTTCACCCAAGGTGGCGGAGCTGACGAAACTCCTTGAAAATATCTATCGAAGCGTCAATATCGCTTTGGTCAATGAGTTGAAAATGCTGGCAGACCGGATGGGGATTGACATCTGGGAGGTCATCGAGGCGGCGAGCACCAAACCATTTGGATTCACCCCTTTCTATCCGGGCCCGGGGATGGGTGGACACTGTATTCCTGTTGATCCCTACTATCTTTCCTGGAAGGCGCAGGAGTATGATTTTGCAACAAGATTTATCCTCCTCGCAGGGGAGATTAATGTCCATGTTCCCTACTATGTGGTCTCCAAGGTTCAGGACGCCCTCAATGGAATGGGAAAAGGCCTTAAAGGTTCAAAGATTTTGATTTTAGGGGTGGCCTATAAAAAGGATGTCGATGATGCCAGAGAATCCCCTGCCCTCGCCATCATGGATCTCCTTCAAAAGAAGGGAGCCACCCTTCTCTATCATGACCCATTCATCCCCATCCTCCCCCATTTCAGAAAATACCATTTCAAACTACAATCTTCCCCTCTCACTCTCCCGCTGTTGCGCCGGATGGATGCCGCAGTCATCATTACGGATCATAGCCAGGTGGATTATGAAGGCGTGGTGAAAAATGTTCCGATCGTCATCGACACCCGGAATGTGACCAAGGGGATGAAGCGATGGAATAAGAAGATCGTCAAGGCATAAGCCACCCGTTTTTCCCGCCATCCATGCTGATCATCCATTGAGTGAAAAATGGAAGTATCTGAATCCGGCCCTCCTGGGAGGGACTATATTTTTTAGATGGATGAAATTTCTTTTTCCATACATTTGGGTTACCAT
>CAZXMB010000127.1:0-8764 GCA_964641715.1 uncultured Syntrophaceae bacterium | reverse complement strand
ATAGTTTCAATGGATTAGAAAAAATTGACATCAAAAACTCAGGAAACTCCAGTAAATTCATCATTGACAAGGCATAAAAATTTTTCTTTTTTAGCTCTATGAAATCCGTTATAATACCCCCATTTATTTTTTAAGGAGGAGGGGATCGAATGAAGATCCATGAATATCAGGCGAAAGAGATATTGAGAAGTTATGGCGTTCCTGTTCCAAAGGGAGGGGTGGCTGAGACTCCAAAAGAGGCAAGAAGGGTTGCCGACGGGATCGGAGGAAGGTCGATCGTTGTCAAAGCCCAGATACACGCAGGCGGCCGGGGAAAAGGGGGAGGTGTCCGGGTTGTTAACGACCCCGAAGAGGCAGAGAAGGCTGCCAAGGAGATTATTGGGATGACGCTGGTTACCCATCAGACCGGCCCAGTTGGCAGGGTCGTGAAAAAAGTTTTGGTGGAAGAGGGAGTGGATATCAAAGAAGAACTCTACCTGGGGGTGGTGATTGATCGATCGAGGGCCTGTCCTGTTATTATGGCGAGTAAAGAAGGGGGAGTGGAGATTGAGAAAGTCGCCACAGAGTCTCCGGAGAAGATTGTGAAGGAGTGGATAGATCCATCAACCGGTTTCAGACCTTTTCAGGCTAACAAGATTGGTTATAGACTTGAGCTCGAACCAGGTCAGGTGGGAAAAATAAGGAACATCCTCTCCGGTCTTTACAAGGCATTTTATGAAAAAGATTGTTTGCTTGCAGAGATTAATCCCCTTGTCCTGACAAAAGGAGGGGAATTCATTGCCCTCGATGCCAAGATGAATTTAGATGATAATGGACTTTTTCGACATAAGGAGATGGCTGCGCTCAGGGATCTCAATGAAGAGGCCCCTCTCGAGGTGGAAGCCTCAAAATACAATCTCAATTACATCAAACTCAATGGGGAAGTGGGATGTATGGTCAACGGAGCAGGTCTTGCCATGGCCACCATGGACATCATTAAAGTTGTGGGTGCAGAGCCTGCTAATTTTCTCGATGTAGGAGGAGGAGCAACAGTCGAGATGGTGAAGAATGGATTTAAGATCCTGATGTCCGATCCGGATGTCAAAACGGTCTTCATCAACATCTTCGGGGGGATCCTCAGATGTGATACCTTAGCGAGGGGAGTGGTGGAGGCAGTCTCTGAAGTGAGGGTCAATGTCCCTGTCGTGGTGAGGCTGGAAGGGACCAATGTGGAGGAGGGAAGAAGGATACTCAATGAATCAGGCCTCAATTTTACAGTCGCCATTGGGATGAAAGAAGGCGCTGAAAAAGTAGTTGAAGCACTAAAAAGACAGTAGGCAGTAAGCAGTAGGCAGTTTCATTGGTCTATCTTTTTCTGCCCTCTGCCGACTGCCTTCTGCCTACTATTCATAAAGTGGAGGGAAGCATGAGCATTTTAGTGGATAAGAAAACGAAAGTGGTGATTCAGGGGATCACAGGAAAAGAGGGAATGTTTCATTCCCGGCAGATGGTGGAATACGGGACAAGGGTGGTCGCAGGCGTGACTCCGGGGAAGGGAGGCCAGAAGGTTGATGGGATACCTGTCTTTCATACCGTAGCAGAGGCAGTGAGAGAAACAGGTGCGAATGCATCTGCCATATTCGTACCCCCTGCATTTGCAGCGGATTCCATTCTCGAGGCAACCGAAGCAGGAGTTTCTCTGGTTGTCTGTCTCACCGAAGGAATCCCAACACTGGATATGGTGACAGTCAAAGAATATCTTAAAAAAAAGAAAGTCAACTTGGTTGGACCCAATACTCCTGGAATTATTTCACCAGGCAAATGCAAAATCGGGGTCATGGCGGGATATATTCATAAACCGGGGAGAGTTGGAATTATGTCGCGAAGCGGGACCCTTACTTATGAAGTAGTGGATCAATTGACCAAAAGAGGGATTGGGCAGTCAACCTGTGTGGGTATTGGAGGAGATCAGATCATCGGGCTTGATTATGTCGATCTTTTAGCGCTTTTTGAAAAGGATCCGGAAACCGAGGCTCTGATTATGATTGGCGAAATAGGTGGTACCGCAGAAGAGGTGGCCGCAGACTATATCAGGGGGAACGTGAGTAAACCGGTTATCGCCTTTATTGCCGGTCTGACCGCTCCACCGGGAAGAAGAATGGGCCATGCGGGCGCTATTATTTCCGGCGGTAAGGGTACTGCTAAGGAGAAAATGGAGACGTTAGAAAAAGCAGGAGTTAGAATTGTTAAGAACCCGGCATGGGTTGGAGAGGAAATGGCTGCGATCCTGAAAAGTTGATGTTTAAATAAAATTATATAATAATTTCAATTGATTATAAAAAATATTTTATCTTTTTCATGATTTATGTTATTTTAATAAAAGGAATCTTATAAGGAAGGTGATTTATATGATACTCGAACTGAAAGAAAAACTAAAAGAGCTGAACAGTCGTTTGGAGTTCTTGCGGGGGCATCTTTGACGTTGAAGATAAGCAGAAGAGGTTGGATGAGATTGGAAAGATGATGTCCGAACCCAGTTTCTGGATAGGAGATGAGGCCACACAAAAAATCTTAAAGGAAAGGACTTCCCTCATCGAAGGTCTATCGCCCTGGCAACAGAAGAAGAAGGAGGTGGAGGAGATGGAAATACTCCTCCAACTCATTGAAGAGCAGAAGGATGAGAATGAGGCTCAGGATCTGCTGGAGAGGATTCGTCAGAGTGAAGAGGCGATCGACCAGATGGAATTTAGGCGAATGTTAGGAGGGGAGCATGATGAAAGAAATGCCATTGTGAGCATCAATGCAGGCGCAGGGGGTACGGAGGCCCAGGATTGGGTTGAAATGCTTCTCAGGATGTATTTGAGGTGGGCAGAAAAGAAGGGATATCGAAAAGAGATCGTTGATATCCTCCCCGGCGAAGAAGCCGGTTTAAAGAACGTGACCTTTACCGTGGATGGCCGTTATGCCTACGGATATCTGAAGGCAGAAGTGGGTATCCACAGGCTGGTTCGAATCTCACCCTTTGATGCCGGGGCGAGACGCCATACCTCCTTCGCTTCGGTATTTGTCATACCGGAAGTGCCTGATGATATTTCCATTGAAATTGACGAGAAGGATCTCAGGATTGATACATTCCGATCAAGTGGAGCAGGGGGGCAACATGTCAATAAAACGGACTCAGCCGTTCGAATCACTCACCTTCCCACCGGCATTGTGGTTCAATGTCAGAATGAACGATCTCAACACAAGAATAAGGCGACGGCCCTGAAGATATTGAGGGCGCGACTTTATGAAGAGGAACTGAAAGGGAAAGAGGAAAAGTTACAGGAGCTTCACAACTCAAAGAAGGAGATTGCCTGGGGCAGTCAGATCCGTTCCTATATTATGCATCCTTATAAAATGGTAAAAGATCATCGCACCAATAAGGTGGTCCATCAAGTGGATCGGGTAATGGATGGTGAAATCGATGATTTTATAAGAGCCTATCTGCTCAGCACTTCATAAATGAGTTTATTTAATACAAACGCATTAAATCGTTTTACATGTAGCGCAAGGCTTTAGCCTTGCTTAAAGCAACCCTGAAGGGTTGCCCTACAAAAGATATAATGCGTTCGTATTAGTTTATATGGTTCATTTCGTTTATGTTGTTTGCTTCATCAGTTTCAATACAGAATAGACTAAATAGACCAAAAAGATGACACAAACAAACTGGGTTGACATTTTATGACTGAAGAAATATCATTAGATCAATCGGCTGAGAAGAAGACCTCCGAAGGTGAACCAAAGTTGCTTGAAAACCTCGAAGAGAAGATCGGCCAGTTGTTAGCAAGATATCAAGATCTTGTGAAGGAAAGAGATGAACTGATTTCTGTACTGGAGGCGGAGAGAGAGAAGAGAGTGAAAATGGAAAAAGAAATGGATCTTCTCTCTCAGGACAGAGAAAAGGTTAAGGTCCGGATTGACCAGCTCCTTCATCACTTAAAGGGGATCGATCTTTAGAACTGCTTCTTATCCGTTGGAAAAAACGGAGCGGGATTGAAAAAAATGGGAATGGAGCGATCTGTCGAAATTAAAGTTTTTGGCCAGACCTATACCGTAAAGACCGAAGCCGAAGAGGATCATATCCGGGAAGTAGCGAAGTATGTGAATGAGAAGATGGATGAGATTCTAAAAAAGACGAGGAGTGTTTCCACATTGAATGTTGCCATTTTGACTGCGCTTAATATTGCGGATGATTTTTTAAAGGAGAGAGAGAAGAGGATGGCAACCCTTCGCGAGATTGAAGTGAGAACGAAAGATCTGGCTGAAAAGATCGATATCAAAATAGGAGGGAAGGAATCGGGGAAAATCAGTATTACAGGATGATGTCCCCTGCGGTGTTCAGAGAGGCAGAGGATCGATAACGTTAGAGTCGAGTCAAAGGGGCTTCTCCCCGCTGGTTGTTTGAGACCACTGGCCCGATGGAATCCGTCAGGGACTTATAAGTAGCTTTATTGTGGGAAGATAGATAGAGGGTAGGATAGGATAGAGAAAAGGCGACAATAGATCCTGAAGAGAAGAGAATGGGTATAACAGCGATACAGATTTTGAAGACGATAGGGATCCTGCTGAGTTTCACTGAATGGGGAGACCGGGAACGGGGGATTTTCAATATCCCGGTCAGGGAGGGTATGGAAAGACTTCCTGACTTCCTCGTTCAGAGGAAATTAGGATTTCGCGATATAAAAAGGTCCGCTGGAAGTCAACCTCTGGGTTTTGCTCATTTTTTCTTCCCTATCAGGGCCCACTCAAACTACTCTTTCCTCTTCCCTAAAACTATCTCCTTATCTTTTTGAAGCCCGATCCCATGCTCCTTTTATAAAAAGCAGGGAGGTAGGGTTTCATAAAAACAATCTTCTCAGTGACGAAAAGGAGGTGAAATAACATTTGGACTTAACGATTGGAGTATACATCCTTATCGTTTCTGTTATTGCATTTCTCGGAGCAGTCATTGGGTTTCTGCTAAGGAAAAGATATACCGAGGCGAAGATTGGTGCGTCCAGGGAGGTTGCCAGACGTATCGTTGAGGAAGCGGGGAAGGAGGCTGAGATCTTAAAGAAGGAGGCTCTTCTCCAGGCCAAAGACCAATTTTATCAGGAAAAAGCTGCCTTTGAGAAGGAGATGGTTGAAAAACGCCAGGAGCTGCAAAATTTAGAGAAAAGGATCATTCAAAGAGAGTCGAATCTGGACAAGAAGATTGAACTTCTCGATAACAGGGAAGGTGAGGCCATTCGAAGAGAAAAGGCGTTGATCCAACAGGAAAAGGCGACTCAAGAGATGGAGAAGAAGGTCACAGAGGTTCTCCAGAGGCAGCGGGTACAGCTGGAGAATATTTCCAAAATGACTGCTGATGAAGCCAAAAGGCTCCTCATGGAATCGATGGAAGAAGAGGCGAAGCATGAGGGGGCAAAAAAGATCAAGAGAATCGAGGATGAAACACGGGAGATTGCTGATAAAAAGGGAAAAGAGATCATCAGCTTAGCCATTCAACGTTATGCCGGGGAGTATGTGGCCGAAAAAACCGTTTCAGTAGTGAACCTGCCAAATGAGGAGATGAAAGGGAGGATCATCGGTCGCGAAGGTAGAAATATCAGAGCCCTTGAGGCAGCGACAGGGGTGGACTTGATCATCGACGATACCCCGGAGGCCGTGATCCTTTCGGGGTTCAATCCCATTCGCAGAGAGGTTGCCCGCATCTCTTTGGAACGCCTGGTGAGTGACGGGAGGATCCATCCTGCACGAATTGAGGAAATTGTCCAGAAGGTGGAGCAGGAAGTCGAAACATCGATCCGTGAGGCAGGGGAACAAGCGACTTTTGATGTAGGAGTCCACGGTATACATCCTGAATTGATCAAGCTCATCGGGAGGCTCAAATATCGGACCAGTTATGCCCAGAATGTCTATCAGCATTCTTTGGAGGTTGCGTTCCTCTGTGGTGTTATGGCCACTGAATTGGGCATCAATATGAAGCAGGCTAAAAGGGCAGGCCTTTTGCACGATATTGGCAAAGCGGTCGATCATGAGGTAGAGGGCCCACATGCAAAGATTGGTGCGGAATTAGCGAGAAAATACGGAGAGTCACCCATCATTGTACACGCCATTTCCTCTCACCATGAAGAGGAGAAGCCTGAAAACCTATTAGATGTTTTAGTGGAGGCCGCAGATGCCCTTTCCGGGGCAAGACCCGGGGCAAGGCGTGAGATGTTAGAAACCTATGTGAAACGGTTGGAAGACCTGGAAAAAATCGCTCAGTCCTTCTCAGGTGTAGAGAAATCCTATGCCATTCAGGCAGGGAGGGAAATTCGTGTCATCGTTCAGCCGGATCGGATCTCTGATGAGGATTCTTTAATCCTCTGCAAGGATATTGCCAGAAGGGTTGAAAAGGAATTGACCTATCCGGGTCAGATCAAAGTGACCGTCATCCGGGAGATGCGGGCCGTGGATATCGCCAAGTAAAAAAAGTGATCAGTGATCAGTAACCAGTAATCAGCGACCAGTGGTGGTCATACTGATTACTGATAACCGATTACTGATTACTCATCATTGTTTGGATGGGTTTAAGGGATGCGTATTCTTATGGTCGGTGACATCGTCGGAAGCCCGGGAAGAAAGGCAATCCGTGGGCTGTTAAGAAAAGTGATTGACGACCATGGAATTGAGTTTACGATTGCCAATGGGGAAAATGCCGCAGGAGGAATGGGGATTACCCCTGTGATTGCATCGGAGATTTTAGGTCAAGGGGTGGACGTCCTGACCTCGGGTAACCACATCTGGGCCAAAAAGGAAATCATCCCTTTTTTAGATGAAGAGCATCGAATCTTGAGACCTGCCAACTATCCCTCTCAGGTCCCGGGCAGAGGCTCCGGGTTATTCCAGTTGAACCATGGGGAGAAGGTCGGTGTGATCAATCTCGAGGGAAGGGTTTTTATGAAGCACCTGGATTGTCCCTTCCGTACAGGAGAGAAAGAGGTTGAACGATTGAGGAAGGAGACGCCAAACATCGTGGTTGATTTCCATGCAGAGGCTACTTCAGAAAAGATGGCAATGGGATGGTTCTTAAATGGGGGAGTCTCTGCGGTATTGGGAACACATACCCATATCCAGACGAGCGACGAGAAGATATTGAGCGAAGGGACGGCCTATATCACCGATGTAGGAATGACAGGGCCCCTGGATTCGGTCATCGGCATTCGAAAACAGGTGGCGTTGGACCGTTTGCTCACACAAATTCCGTGGAAGTTCGATGTTGCTACAGGGGAGGTTGAACTTCAAGGGGTCATCATCGAGATCGATCAGAAGACAGGAAAATCGGAGAGCATCCAGAGGATCCGGGTTCCACTGAACGGGAGAGAAGGAGAAAATGGGAACGAAAGGGAATAAAACGGTCCTGGATATTTTCAGAGAAAGAGGTTTTGTTGAGCAGGTGATTGATGAAGGAAAGATCGCTGGAATATTAGAAGGGAAGGTGACCTGTTATATCGGGTTCGATCCAACGGCTTCGAGTTTTCATGTGGGAAATTTGGTCCCCATCATGTCATTGGCCCATATGCAAAGGCAGGGGCACCGACCTATCGCTCTGGTGGGAGGAGGAACCGGGCTGGTCGGAGATCCGAGCGGCAAGGATGAAATGCGGCAGATCATGACTTATGAGGAATTGAACCAAAATGCTGAAGCACAGAAAAAACAGTTTGCCCGATTCTTAGATTTTTCGAATGGGAGAGCTCTTCTCTTAAACAACGCCGACTGGTTGACCAAACTCAATTACATCGATTTTTTAAGGGATATCGGCGTCCATTTCAGTGTGAATCGGATGTTGGCCACGGAATCGGTAAAGATCCGATTGGAAACGGGCTTATCCTTCATCGAATTTAATTATCAGCTTCTTCAGGCCTATGATTTCTGGTACCTTTTTAAACATCATCATTGTTTGATTCAAATGGGGGGTAGCGATCAATGGGGAAATATTGTTGCTGGGGTTGACCTCATCCGCCGTCTCGAAGGAAAACAGGCCTATGGCATCACATTCCCCCTGATCATGACTGCGGATGGCAGGAAGATGGGAAAAACAGAGAGAGGTGCGGTCTGGTTGGATTCCGAGAGAACTTCTCCCTATGAATATTACCAGTTTTGGATCAATACTGATGATCGAGATGTGAGACGATTTTTAGCCCTCTTCACCTTTCTCCCCATGGAGGAGGTGGAGGGATATGGAAAGTTAGAAGGAGCGGAAATTAGAGAGGCAAAAGAGGTTTTGGCCTTTGAAGCCACGAAAATAGTTCATGGTCAAGGGGAGGCGGAAAAGGCTCGCGATGCATCAAAGGTCCTTTTTTCAGATGAAGAGGCAAAGGAAGATTCGATACCCACCATATTGATTGAGAAAAGTAGAATTATTGAAGGAATTCCATTATTTAAGCTATTTGAGGTAACAAGCCTTTCAGCCTCAGGGTCTGAGGCAAGAAGGCTAATTCAACATGGAGGGGCGTACCTGAATAGAAAGAGAATCAATCAGTTCGACCAACTGGTGACGCTCAATGATTTTAGTGATAAGGGGGAGATTCTGCTGAGGGCTGGGAAGAAAAAATTTCACCGTGTCAAACTGATTGAGGAGAAATAATATTTGGTAATTCGTTACTGAAGCGGGGGCCACTGGGTAGGGTCCCGATTTAATCGGGGCCTTTTTAGAGGGCGACTGAAGTCACCCCTACCCCGTTTGAGGGAGGGGTTAAAATATTTGATTTTTTCCTCT
>CAZXMB010000126.1:5453-8801 GCA_964641715.1 uncultured Syntrophaceae bacterium | reverse complement strand
AATACACTCTTGCCTCTGGTTGAAACTTCATGATCTTTACCGGCTTATATCTTACCTCAGGACCCTTCGAGGTCGGGACGACAAGGGTATGTTTCAGATAGTACCGATCCGCCCTCTGCGGAAAATCCTCCCGCCAGTGGGCTCCCCGGCTTTCCCTCCGGTGGAGGGCGCTGACGAGGATCACTTCTGAAAGGTTGAGCTGATGCCCCAGTTCAACGGCCTCCATCAATTCGTAGTTGAATTTCTTTCCTTTAAAACTGATCCCGATCTCCTGATAACGTTCTTTTAGAGAACGGATCTCTCCGATCCCCTTCTTCAGCCCCTCCTCATTCCGGAAGACCGAACCATATTCCATCATCACCGTCTGCATCCTGCCCCGGAGCCAGTGGACCTTCTCTTTCCCATGATGTTCGAGCAACTGCCTTATCCGGGAGGTCACTCTTTCCTTCGGTTCCTCCGAAAGAAGAAGATGTTCAAATTGGGAGAGATCTCTCTTCATGGCCAGACCGCTTCTTCGCCCGAAGACAAGCAGATCGAGAAGGGAGTTGCAGCCGAGCCGGTTCGCACCATGAACGGAGACGCAGGCACATTCTCCTGCCGCATATAAACCCTGGGCAACCTTTCCTCTCTCATCAGTGAGGACTCTTCCATCCGCATCCGTGGGGATGCCTCCCATGAGGTAATGGCAGGTGGGCTGCACCGGAATGGGATCATAGGCAGGGTCAATGCCCAGATAGATCCTCACAAAGGACGAAATTTCCCAGAGCTTCTCCAGAATCTTCTCTTCTCCTAAATGGGTAAGGTCAAGATGGACATAATCCTTCCTTTCAATTCCTCTCCCCTCTCGAATTTCATGGAGAATGGCCCTTGAGACCACATCCCTTGCTGCAAGATCTCTGGTCGTTGGGGCATATCGCTCCATAAATCGTTCGCCCAATCTGTTCCTTAAAAATCCACCCTCCCCTCTTGCCGCCTCGCTCACCAGGATCCCCAGGGGATAGAGACCTGTGGGATGGAATTGAATAAACTCCATGTCCTCGAGAGGAATTCCGGATTCATAGGCCAGGTGGATCCCGTCTCCGGTGGAGGCAAACCCGTTGGAGGTGGTCTTATAGATTCTTCCGCATCCCCCCGTGGCAAGGAGTACAGCTTTGGCCTGAAGAAGGTGGACCTCACCGGTGGCGAGATCGTAGGTCACCCCGCCTGAGCATCTCTTCTCTCCAAAGACAAGGGAGAGGAGATAGTGTTCCGAATAGAATTTCACCTGGTTTCGGAGACACTGGTCGTAAAGGGTATCGAGCACCACCCTTCCCGTATGATCCGATGCATAGCAGGCCCTCTTCACGGGCCTCTTCCCGTAATCTCGCGTATGGCCTCCAAATTTTCTTTGAGCAATTTTTCCTTCCGGAGTCCGGCTAAAGGGAACACCCATATGTTCCAATTCATAAATGGCCCTTGGTGCATCCTTCACCATGATCTCAATCGCACCCTGGTCACCTAAGTAATCCCCTCCCTTGATGGTATCGAAGAGGTGCCATTCCCACCGGTCCTCTTCTTCATTTCCAAGGGCTGCGGTGATCCCCCCCTGGGCCGCACCTGAATGAGACCTTGTGGGAAAGACCTTGCTCACCACCGCCACATCCGCCTCTCCCACACATTCCACTGCGGCACGAAGACCGGCCAGACCTGCTCCGATAATGAGGATATCGTGTTGAAAGTTCATCGAAAGGAAATCATCTGTACGGAATGGTTTACACCGGTTCTATCATCCCTGCCGATCGCAGTCCCCTGCCATATCCTTTGCCAGAACCTGTTCGAATGATAATGGATGATCCTTAACTTTGTCAACGAAATTGAAGGATTGAGAGTAATGCATGACTATTGATAATTCAACTTTTATCCAATAGAATGTCATCAGGGAGGAGAAAAGGGATGGCCACTATAAGAAATAACGCATATCGGATGGAGAAAGATTCTCTGGGCCCTGTCGAGGTTCCCAAAGAGGCCTACTTTGGCGCCCAGACATGGAGGGCAGTTAAAAATTTTCCCATCAGCGGATGGCGGTTCCAAAAGGAATTGATCCGTGCCTTAGGCCTTATCAAGTATGCCTCTGCCAGGGCGAATGCAGGGCTTGGAATCCTCGATAGGAGGATGGCCAGGGCAGTGGAAAAGGCCTCCGAAGAGGTCATGGAAGGGAAATGGGATGAGGAATTTGTGATCGATATCTTTCAGACCGGCTCCGGGACCTCGACCCACATGAATGCCAACGAGGTGATCGCCAACCGGGCCAATGAAATCCTCGGAGGGGGAAAAGGGATCTACCGGCCGATTCATCCCAATGACCATGTCAATCTATGTCAATCCAGTAACGATGTCTTCCCTTCTGCCATCCATATCGCCACCATCCAGCTTCTCCGGGAAAAACTTCTTCCTGCCTTCAGAGGTCTTCATCAGGCACTCAAAGCCAAAGGAAAGGAGTTTTACCCCATTCTCAAAATTGGCCGAACCCATCTCCAGGACGCCATCCCCATCCGGTTGGGTCAGGAGTTTGAGGGTTATGCTCAGCAGGTGAAATTCGGCATCGATCGGATTCAGAAGGCTATGGAGTCCCTTTATGAACTTCCCCTCGGCGGGACTGCGGTCGGGACAGGAGCCAATACCCACCCTCGGTTTGCGAAAAAGGCCATCTCTATCATCAACCAAAAGAGCCATGGACGCTTCCGTAAGCCAACCAGTCCCTTTGAGGCTCAGGGGGCTCGGGATGGTGCTGTAGGGGTGAGCGGGGCCCTGAAAACCGTGGCCGTCAGTCTCCTCAAAATTGCCAACGATGTCCGTTGGCTGGGATCCGGTCCCCGTTGCGGGATCGGGGAGATTCACCTTCCGGAAACTCAACCCGGTTCCTCCATGATGCCGGGAAAGGTTAACCCCGTCATTCCAGAATCCCTGATTCAGGTATGCGCCCAGGTGATTGGAAACGATGCGGCCATCACCCTGGGCGGCCTCAGTGGCTATTTTGAACTCAATGCAATGATGCCCCTGATCGCCCATAACCTCCTCGAATCCATTCGCCTCCTTGCCAATGGTGCAAATAATTTCAACCTAAGATGCGTCAGGGGGTTGAAGGCGGATCAGGAGCGGTGTGAAGAGATGATTGAGAAAAGTCTGGCCCTGGTCACAGCTCTGGTTCCAAGAATTGGATATGACGAAGCCGCCCGCATTGCCCGAAAGGCATACCAAGAAAATAAGACCATTCGCGGGGTGCTGGAAGAAGAAAAACTCCTCTCAAAGATGGAGATAGACCGTTTATTAGACCCCGGGTCCATGCTTGCCCCTTCAAAGTCCACTTTG